>JAAETJ010000584.1 GCA_024228495.1 bacterium
GAAACGGTTTTCGGAGAAAATCATGACATCCGTGTGAAAGGGCAGCTGTCCGCTCGTCTTCCACACTACTCGCGCTCAAGACAATAATGATCGTGTCTTTGCCGTTGAGCTGTGCCCGAATCTGCTGCGTCGCGTCATAGCCTCCCATGACGGGCATCCGCAGATCCATCCAGATCAGATGCGGTTTCCACGTGTTCCAGATGTCAACGGCTTCCTGACCGTTGGCGGCCTCCTGCAGCTCAAATCCGAACGGAGTGAGCAGGTTGAGCAGCACTGCCCGATTGTCAGGTTTATCATCAACAATCAGTACGCGATAGCGGGGTTGACCGGGTTCTAAGGCGATGGCGCGGCGGGTCGGGGGTGGCTTCTCAATGTCTGTGTCGTCAACAATCGTGGCCTGAATGTCACATCGAAAGGTTGTTCCATGTCCAATCTCGCTCGTCGCCGTGATGTCCCCTCCCATCAATTGGGCAAACTTTCGACTGATGGGTAAACCCAGCCCTGTCCCTTCTTGAACCTGCCGTCCGGTCTCGGTTTGGGCAAAGGCTTCAAAGAGATGACCCATCTCCTCCGGAGCAATGCCGGCCCCAGTATCAGAAATTGAAAAGTGAAGCGTGCAGATCACCGATTGGGAACCCACCCCTCCCCCCTCCCTGGAGGGGAATTCTTCAACTTGAGGCCCTTGAGGCCCTTGAGTCACTTCAACCGCCACCCCCCCTTGTTGCGTGAACTTCATGGCATTGTTCAACACATTGATGAGCACCTGCCGCAATTTGAGTTCATCAGCACACACATATTGTGGCACATCAGGAGCAGAATCAAAGGACAGACTCAACCCTTTTTGTCGGGCTTTCAAGGAAAACATATCGTTCAGGTCATCAAGTACACGAGACAGGTCAAAGGATGTCTCATTTAAGGTGGTGCGGCCGGCTTCAATTTTAGAAAAATCAAGGATCTGATTGATGAGAGTGAGTAGATGATGCCCACTCCGTTGAATAATCGCAAGACGGTTCTGTTCTTTCAGCGGGATGCTCGGATTATGGCTCATAATCTGAGCGAAGCCGATAATGGCATTGAGCGGGGTGCGGAGTTCATGGCTCATATTCGCCAGGAATGTGCTTTTGGCCTGATTAGCCTGCTCTGCTTGCCGTTGGGCGACTTCTGCCAACTCTTTGGCTTGTCGGAGTTCCCTGGTGTGCAGTTGCGCTTGTTTTTTCTGCGCTTGCAGTTGTACATGGGCGATCGCGCGCGCCAACAGTTCCTCGTCCTGAATCGGTTTGGTCACATAATCCACGCCGCCAACGGCAAAACCTTTCACCTTATCCGCAGTACTGTCCAGGGCTGTCATGAAAATGACCGGAATCTCTTTGGTCCGTTCATCGGCTTTCAAGCGACGGCAGGTTTCAAAACCATCCATCTCCGGCATCATCACATCCAGCAAGATCAGGTCAGGCAGAGAAAACGCGGCTCGTTGTAATCCCACTGTGCCATTTCGGGCGACAAGCGTGTCAAATCC
>JAAETJ010000585.1 GCA_024228495.1 bacterium
AACCGAAGAAGCAGACGGCGCAGCACTACGTGCCCCTGATGCAGGAGCAATGGTTTAAACTGACAGATCCTGTTACAGAAACCGCTTATAACAACATTAAAATTTAATATGTGATTTAAGGAGGATGCAAGATGGCATTACCAAATAAACCTTTGGGTGAACGCAAGGCTGTCAGGGACCCGGAAGTCGAAGAGAGAGAAGTTGATATTTTGATCGTGGGTGGCGGCATGGCGGCCTGCGGGGCCGCGTTTGAAGTCAAAAAGTGGATGTCCGACGATCAGAGTGTGTTGCTGGTGGACAAGGCTGCGCTGGAAAGAAGCGGCGCGGTTGCTCAGGGTCTTTCTGCGATTAATACCTATGTCGGCGACAATTCCCCGGAAGACTATGTGCGCATGGTTCGTAACGATTTAATGGGGATTGTGCGTGAAGACCTGATTTTTGATCTGGGCACCCACGTGGATGATTCCGTGCATCTGTTTGAGGAATGGGGTCTGCCCATTTGGAAAAAATCCGAAGAAGGTAAAACCCTGGATGGCAAAAAAGGCCAAAAAATGGGGACGCTGAAAGCAGGCGCCACGCCGGTGCGTACCGGCAAATGGCAGATTATGATCAACGGCGAATCCTACAAACGAATCGTGGCCGAAGCCGCCAAGCTGGCCATCGGCGAAGAAAACGTTCTGGAAAGGGTTTTTATCGTTGAATTGCTGCTGGACGCCGACAAGGAAAACCAGATCGCCGGTGCCGTTGGTTTCTCCGTGCGTGAAAACAAGGTGTACATCATCAAATGCAAATCCATGATGGTTGCCTGCGGCGGTGCGGTAAATATTTACCAGCCGCGAAGCGTGGGTGAAGGCAAAGGCCGCGCCTGGTATCCGGTATGGAACTCGGGCTCGACTTACACCCTGGCCATGAAAATCGGTGCTGAACTGTCCATGATGGAAAACCGCTTCACCCCGGCGCGTTTTAAAGACGGTTACGGTCCTGTGGGTGCATGGTTTCTGCTGTTCAAGGCCAAGACCCTC
>JAAETJ010000586.1 GCA_024228495.1 bacterium
GAACTGCAAAGCAAAACATATCAACCTGGGGGGTATGTTAGTTTTTATATTCATGAACCCAAACGAAGGCTGATCAGCGCCGCCCCATTTCGAGATCGTGTTGTGCATCATGCTCTTTGCAACTTGAACCCATCTTTGAACGCTGCTTCATCCCAGATAGTTATGCCAATCGGGTAGGTAAAGGCACCCATCGTGCGTTAGACCGGTGTCAACAGTTCGCACGTACCTATCGCTATGTGTTGCCCTGTGATATTCGTCAATTCTTCCCCAGTATCGATCATCAAATCCTTTTCCACCTGTTAACAAAAAAGATTCAAGATGAGGACGTTTTGTGGTTGATTGCGCAAATCCTGATGAGCGGTCAGGGGGTGCTGAGGGAAAGCTATCAGATGGTCTACTTTCCTGGCGACGATTTGCTCTCTTGTTTGCGCCCACGTGGGTTACCCATTGGCAATTTAACCAGCCAGTTTTGGGCAAACGTATACTTGCATGGATTAGATCTATTTATCAAACGAGAATTAGGCTGTCGCGCACATGTTCGGTTTGTCGACGACTTTTTACTGTTCTCTGATGAGAAGGTGCTGTTGTGGCAGTGGAAGCAGGAAATCAGCCGCTTCTTACATCGTTTGCGTTTAACAATTCATGCTCATGCCCAGCCCAAACCAGTTACGGAAGGCATTCCGTTTTTAGGGTTTGTGGTGTATCCAAATACAAAGCGGATTAAACGGCGAAAGGGGGTATACTTTAGGCGGCGTTTCTTATATTTAGTCGCAGCTTATGAAATGGGTGACATTTCGTTTGCCGAATTAGACGCCAGTGTAAAAGGTTGGATCAATCATGTGCGCTATGCCAACAGTGTGGGTTTACGTAAAGCGATCTTGAGTCAACACCCCATAAACGCGCCACGCTTGAGGGGAAACCTATGAAATTTTCACGAGATGGATGGAAAAAAAACATTAAAAAACGATTTGCTGGGTGGAAACCACGCACAGCACAAACGGCCGTTAACTCTCTCTACCTTACCCTGGCCGCAACGGCCGTTTGGCCCGTCGCCGAAGCGTACCTGGGCGGCAACCCGATGGCGATCTTCACTTTAGGCAGTTTGCTCGCAGGCGTTGGCGGCAATCTGCTTGCCGACGCTGTCTTGAGTGTGAAGGCAGAAAAAGATACGGCCGTTACCCTACAAAAAGCCCTTGCCGATACCCCACAAATCAAAGACGAGATCGACGCGGTTCTTACCGAGCTTGCCGTTGTTGAAGATGCGCAAAACAGCCTCGCCGCTGACGATAAAACGTGGTTCTTGCAAACTCTACAGCGAGAACTGACCCAGTTGGGCAATCTTGAACGCTATTCCGTCCAGTTGGGAGATCAGGCCGTATTTGTTGATGGCGACCATAACGTTGTCCTCGGTGCAAACGCACAACAAACTGTTTACAACATCGACAAACAGATTGTGCATCCACCCACGCCAGCCACAGACGCCGATGACCCAGATGAGATGAATAAATACCTCAACCGACTGTTACAACGCTGCAACAACCTGCCAATTGCCGCCTTGGGTGGACACGCAGGTCTCAGCGATGAAGTGGGATTGGACAAGGTGTACATTGCGCTGGACACGCGCACGAAAGTGCCCGTTGTGGACAGTAAGCGGAATGATAGATTTGAAAAAGAACGGCCGTTAACTGCCCTCGAAATCGCCACATCCACCCCCAAATTAGTGCTGTTAGGCGATCCCGGCAGCGGAAAGAGCAGTTTCGTGCGGCAGTTAGCTGCACGGGTAGCCAAAAGCACCCTGGCACTCAAAGCCCCCCTGCCTGACTGGGAGCATCCTCTGCTGCCGCTGATGCTTACCCTGCGTGAGCTGGCGCAGGCATTAAACAAGTTGGAGCTTAATGGCCTATCCGCAGATGAACGGCAGGATCGGCTGCGAACGGCCGTTTTCGACCAGTGGCGCGCGCAGTGTAAAACGATGCATGTGCCCACCTTGGGTGATAAGCTGATTGATCTGTTCGACAACGGCCAACTCTTCTTGCTCTTTGATGGACTCGACGAGGTCGCTAACCAGATGCGCCCCCTGGTACAAGAAGCGGTACGTGCCATCACTGCACTCGCTCCGACTGGCTTGCGCATCATCATCACCTGCCGCATTCGCTCCTACAGCGGCCCCGCCATGCTGCCCGGATTTTCTCCATTTACGCTGGCACCGTTTAACAATGATAAAATCCGCACCTTTGTCGCAGGCTGGTACAAAGCACAGGCAGAATTAGACCGGATGGCGGCAGAAACGGCCGTTTCCAAAACAGAAGAACTACAGGCCGCCGCCACCGGCCCCGACTTAAACGAACTGGCAACCAATCCTATGCTGCTCACCACCATGGCCATTATTCACCAGAGCGAAACCACCTTGCCCAAAGAGCGGGTGAAACTCTACTCTAAAGCGGTTGATGTGCTGCTGCGCCGCTGGCAGCGGCGTAAAGGTATTACTGTTTCTGAACCGTTGGCCGCCCTGTTGGATGATACGCGCCAAATCCGGGCCATTTTGAACCGGCTGGGGTACGAGGCGCACCAATTGCAGGAGACGGCAGGTGCAGGTGCTGAATTATCGCGAGGACATATTTTGACCTTGCTGGAAACATCCGAACATCTGGGGGATATGACCCTTGTCACTGAGTTTCTGGATTATGTGGATCAGCGTGCTGGCTTGTTGGTGGGACAAGGTGGGAGGGGAAACGGCCGTCACCCCCAAACCTACAGCTTCCCACATCGCACCTTTCAAGAATACTTAGCCGGATGCTACATGATTACTGGGCGCAACATTGCGCGTACCTACTGGCAGCATATGCAAACCAGCGACTATTGGTATTTAGCCGCCGAATTTGGCTCCGAAGAGCTACTCTATAACAAAGAGACCCCTTCTTTGGTTTTAGATTTAATGTATGACCTTTGCCCCGCCACAGAACCACAAACAGAGGCAGAATGGCGTGGTATTGTCTGGTCTGGTCGTATGGCAGCCTTACTTACTAGCGGTGAAATCAAAGCAGACACCAAGCCTGGTGGTGGTGTACGCTATCTGGATCGCGTCAGGTCCCGTTTGGCAGATGCCCTGCGAGTGAATGTGCTGCATCCAAGAGAACGGGCTGGTGCTGGCCGCGATCTGGCGCGATTAGGTGATACGCGTCCAGAGGTATTAACCGTTGAGGCAATGCGGTTTTGTTTTGTGCCAAAGGGTGCTTTCTGCATGGGCAGCGACAAAGATACCCAGTTTGCCAAGAAAAACGAAGCGCCCGCACACAAAGTCAACATTCCCTATGGCTATTGGATCAGCAAATTTCCGATTACCAATGCTCAATTTCAGCTTTTTATAGCTGACAACGGCTACAAAAACAGCAGCTATTGGCCAGAAGCGGTTACGATGAAATATTGGAGTAAGCGGGGGTTCAAGGGACGTTGGGAGAATGAACATCGCTTAGCCCCTTATGCAATGTCTGAGCCATTCTCTTTACCAAACCATCCTGTTATAAATCTGACATGGTATGAAGCCATTGCATTTACGCACTGGCTCACGCATCAGGCGCGAGAGCAAGGGTGGATACCTTCTGCATGGCACATCACCTTGCCATCCGAAGCTGAATGGGAAAAATCAGCACGTGGCGGGCAAAAGATCCCGCCACGCCCCATTGATGAAGAACTGCATAAAGGGTTGCAGCCTATAAAGGTCAAAAAAACAGTTGCCAATCTCAAAGC
>JAAETJ010000587.1 GCA_024228495.1 bacterium
AATCCCACACACTATGGTTTAAATGATTTGTCATCTTCGACATGAAAGATCTCCTTGGTCGTACTTCGAGCGGTTGAAGCACTCTTGGAGATCTTTCTTAAATGTAAAACATCAGGGGTCCTCCGGCAGAGCCGGAGGTTTTTCATTGGTGAGAATTATTGATAAGCCTCCAATCTCTGCCTGGTCGTTAATTTTATTTTCGGTTTTTTGTTTTCAGGTAATAGACAACCAGGCAGGCAGGAGATGATATGTATAAAAGCATTTTTTGATGAGCGATGTCTTGTGTGCTCCATTTCCATATGCGTTTGATAAAATCATCGAGACAACAAAACAGCGCCGTGATATCGATAACCATGGGGGTTTCCTCAATGTTTGTGTTAGGCTACAAAACCATTGATTCATACTTTTACTGATTTGGGAATCCCCTGCCGCTTATCCATAGTTGGGGTAAAATAATTCAATTTGTTATTCGTCCATCTCTTTAAAAGTAAACCTATAACAACCAAATAGATAGCCATACATCATCTTAAAAGGGGTCACTGTAAATGCCAGGATTTGATATTTTTGTTCTTGTTCTCGTCGCTCTGTTCTTCGTTCTAGCAGCGTCTGTCATTAAAATCGTACCACAAGGCCATCACTATACGGTTGAGCGCCTTGGTCGCTATACACAAACTCTCAAACCCGGCCTTGGTATTATTCTGCCATTTGTCGACACCGTTGGTCACAAAATCAATATGATGGAACAGGTGCTCGATATTCCGAGCCAAGAAGTCATCACCAAGGACAACGCCATGGTCACCGTCGATGGTGTGGCATTTTTTCAGGTGCTTGATGCCGCCCAAGCCAGTTATGAGGTCCATAACCTGCGCCGCGCCATGCTCAATCTGACCATGACCAATATCCGTACGGTACTTGGTTCCATGGATCTTGATGAAGTGCTGTCCAAGCGCGATGACATCAATAGCCGTTTGCTGGTCGTCGTTGATGAAGCGACTAATCTTTGGGGTGTAAAGGTCACGCGCATCGAGATCAAGGACATCACGCCGCCTCGTGATCTCGTTGAGGCCATGGGCCGTCAGATGAAGGCCGAGCGTCATAAACGCGCTGATATTCTCGAAGCCGAGGGCTCACGCCAATCTGAAATCCTGCGTGCCGAAGGTGAAAAACAAGGGGCTATTCTGGCCGCCGAGGGCCGCAAGGAATCCGCCTTTAGAGACGCGGAAGCCCGCGAACGTGCTGCTCAAGCCGAAGCGCAAGCCACAAGGGTTGTTTCTGAGGCCATCGGCGAGGGTAATGTGCAGGCCCTCAACTATTTCATTGCCAATAATTATGTCGATGCCCTCAAGGATCTAGCCACCTCGCCAAATCAAAAAGTACTGATGATGCCGGTGGAAGCTGGCAATCTGATCGGCGCCATTGGCGGCATTGCCGAACTTACCAAAGAAGCTTTTGGCAAGGATGACGACAAAAACGGCGGCGGCAGTGGCTCCGTGCCGCAATCATAAGGGGGCAATATGGAAAATTCATTCTTCTTCTCACTTGGCATCTGGAACTGGTTTATTCTGGCTGGCATACTTGGCGTAATGGAAGTGATAGCGCCGGGCTATTTTCTCATATGGTACGGACTAGCGGCCCTTTCTGTCGGTGGCCTAGCCCTCGCCATTGATATCTCCTGGCAGATGCAGCTCATTATGTATGCCGTAATTGGCATGGGCCTGCTGATCGCTTCCTTGCGTTTTGCTGGGTCTAGAGCCGGGGAGAGTGACCGCCCCATGCTCAACAAACGCGCCAAATCCTATCTCGGCAAAACCTATGAACTGCTCGATGACACCAGCAATGGGCGCGGTAGCGTCAGGGTCGGCGACAGCATCTGGTCGGTGCAGATCGAAAATGGTGCCAACCTTGCCAAAGGCAAGGGCGTCCTCATCACCGATGTCAACGGCAACAAGCTGGTCGGCAGAGCCAGCTAGCTCAAAACTGCGAGAGTATCATGAAAGCATCCCTCACCCTTATTTCTGGCATTGGTGCGCTTTGCCGGCATTATCTAAACCTATAGCAAATACCTTCTCTTTCTTGCTCATATGCGATAAGGACAATCCTTAACCTGAAGCACTTTCTCCTATCAAGGACCTAAAATGAGTAAGATATCAGATGCTGGTAAAGCCCCGCGCAAGCGCCAAACTACCAAAAATTCCCCTCAAAAAAACGCATCAAAATCAAAACGCCAGAACACGAATGATCACAATAAACGCGAGGACAGCAAGCCCGACCGAAAGCCGGACAATCGCCGCCGGGCCCATGCCGCCAGAACCGCCAGTAAAAACGGGGAAAAAGAAGGGGGACGCCAAGGTCGCAATGAGAGGAATAATGAGCTCAGCAAACGCCCTTACAAGGGCGACGACCAAAGACGCAGTTCTTCAAGCGAGCAAAAGGGCAGCGCTAAAAACCGCGTTAGGCACCACCAATTCAAGCCCAAGGGTCCCGAAGGTATTATGGCTCGCGAAGCCGCCGTCGTTCTCTTGCAAAATGTGCTCACCAACCGGCGACCACTCGACGAAATACTGCTGCAATCCGACAAAGTACCAGAGCTTGCTCATCTCGCCAAAGCGGATCGTGGTTTCGCACGGGCCATCGCCGCCACAGCGTTGCGCCGTCATGGACAATTGCTCGACGTAATCGGTCAGTTCATGGAGAAAGGCATCCCTGATCGTGCCGGACCGTTGCGCGAGATTTTGATCAGTGCCGCCGCGCAGCTCCTGTTCCTCGACAGCCCGCCACACGCCGTTTTAAATATCGCCGTGCAGCAGGTAAAGCGTGATCATAATAGTCGCCGCTATGACAAGCTGGCCAATGCGGTGTTGCGTCGTGTATCCGAAAAAGGACCCGACCTTATCAAGGCACAAGATGCGGGCCGCCTCAACACGCCGAACTGGCTGTGGAATTCCTGGTGCAAAGCCTATGACAAGCAAACAGCCAAATATATCGCCGAAGCGCATCTGCATCAGGCCCAGCTTGATCTAAGCGTTGTTGAAAATCCCGATGTCTGGGCAAAAAAACTGGGGGGCGCATTGTTGCCCACCGGCTCAATCCGCCTCAAACACAAGGGCCGTATCGAAAATATTGAAGGCTTTGAGGATGGTGCCTGGTGGGTGCAGGACGCTGCCGCAGCGCTGCCCGTCAAACTGCTTGGCGATATAAAAGGCAAACGGGTCGCCGACCTTGCCGCTGCGCCTGGCGGCAAGTCCGCGCAAATGGCCGCACAGCGCGCAAAAGTGACCGCTCTTGACTGGTCCGTTGGTCGGCTGAAACGTTTGCAGGAAAATTTTGACCGCCTGGAGCTAGAGGCTGATATTGTCTGCGGTGATATTTTAGACTGGCAACCAGACGAGCTGTTTGATGCAGTTCTGCTGGATGCCCCATGCACCAGCACCGGTACCATCCGCCGCCATCCCGACCTACCCTATCTAAAACGGCAAAGCGATATTGAGGAACTGGGAAAAATACAAGCGAGATTACTCGACAAAGCTCTAGTGTTCGTCAAACCCGGCGGCACGCTGATATATTGCACCTGCTCCTTGCAACCAGAAGAAGGCGAACAGCAAATCGCTGCCCTTTTAAAGCGCAACAAAAAGGTCAAACTGGATATTATACTGCCAGAGGAACTAGCAGGCCGCGACGACTGGATCACCCCGCAAGGCACCCTACGCACCCTGCCATATCACCGTCCCTTCGACAAAGCCGAGTTCAAAAAAGTAGGTTCGGGTATGGACGGGTTCTTTGCCGCGAGGATACTTGTTTCATAGGGCAGGTCAGCAAGTCACTGTGACCACAATGGTATCAAGATAGGGGCCGGCAGCCGAGGCTGTCTGCATAGGATCGCGCCCCTAAACGAAGTGAACTTACTCTACTCTCCAATAAATTGAGGTTAATTTTAAGCTGATCACTCGTTTTACAAAAGTCGGAAAAAATGGCCGAGCGACAAAATACTGATTTATAATCGCTGGACTAAAATTAATTCACGTTCTGTACAACCTGCTAATTGGCTCAAACCTGTTGTATTTACAGTTTGATTTCAAATATGGGACGTTACCTGGTGCTTCCTAAAATAATTTTCTCACACATCAATGCAATTTATAGTTGTGTAGCTTTAACAATACAACTAGACTGAAGTAGTCGTAAAAAACTGATTTCAGAGGTGGCGTTGTGCAGTACACAGAAAATAATTATGCAAGGCGAACATTGGGTTTTGTCGAGCGGATGAACCAACTTAATGACTACGACCTTATTTGTCGAGAAATTGAAAATGAGCTGTGCTGGTATGGCCTGACAAGCAATACCATCATGAAAATTCCCGGGCCCATGGACAATTTGGCGGACGGGATATTTTTAAACACCCGACCCACTGAATATTTAGATCACTATGTCGACCAGAATTATCTGGTGAAAGATCCCATCATCACCGAGTTATCACACACGGTAAAGCCATATTCATGGAATGATATCCGCCAGAAACGACGGCTCCCAAAAAAACAAAAATTCATCATAGATGAAGGACGTGAATTTGGTGCCACTGATGGCTTTGTCGTTCCCATCCATACGATGTCGGGAGAACTATCTATTTTCAGCCCATGTGGAGAGAACCCTGATCTGTCAAGTCAAGCTCGCTCCTCGCTGGAAATCATCGGAATGTACAGCTATGAAATGCTCAAACGATCGCTTATTCAAAAACAAAAAGATAAAATCACCTATAAACCTTTGACACTCAGAGAACGTGAAGTCCTTTCGTGGGTTGCCGCTGGCAAGACCGATGACGAAATATCCACCATATTATCCATCTCGATGACAACCGTTGCCTGCCATGTCGATAATGCCAAGCACAAGCTTGGAGCGTACAAACGCACCTACGCCATCGTCCAGGCCATTAAACTACGCGAAATTTCCCTTTAATAACAATGACAACATCTGTCTATCCTACGTTCACAGGATACCCATTGCAAACCAGGATCGGCATCTTGTGCCTCATTCACAATCATATTGAGGAGAAAAAAATGGTAATGATTATTAGAGGCAAGGACCGTAAAGAGCATCAAGAATATTTCGATCAGCTTTTCAAGCTACGGTACAAAATTTTTATTGAGGGTCGTGGCTGGTCTCTACCAACCAAGCAAGGACTGGAGATCGATCAATATGACGATGAAGAAGCGATCTATTTTCTTGATTTGAATGAAGAGAGAAAAATCGAGGGAACTGTGCGCATTACACCCACTGAAAAAAGCTCGTTAACCGCCGATTATTTTTCCCATCTCATCGAAAACGGTCAGTCCGCGCGCGCTCACACCGTCTATGAAGCAACCCGCTATATTGTTCGACCAAGCAAACGAAGTCGAGAAGAAAATCGTGCTGCTAAATCCCGACTATTAAGTGCCTTAACAGAGTGGTGCCTCAAAAACGGTGTAGAATCTATTCAAACAGTCATCGACAGCAACACCCTCCCTACCTTTATTGAACTCAACCCAAAGGTCCGTCCCATGGGCCTGTCATATCCTTATGGTGGAGGTCGCCAAAACCATGGCGGTGGTGACTGCATGGCTATTCGGTGGCCGATTTCTCAAGAAATTCTTGAATGCGTCCGCATCTATGGTGGTCTTGATCCAACAAAAGATCTGAACAATCCCGACTTTGTCACCTCAAACAATCCCAGCGAAATGATCCAATAATTATCGCTTCAATCACTTTACAATTAAAGGGTATTCATCATGACAAAACTAACAAGAGCAATCACACCTGACGAAATTGCCTCCTACAATATGGCGGGGGTCGTTCTTCTCAAGGGCGTGCTGGATATAACAGCCGTCAATATGGTTCGAAAATCCATCGACACTGCCATCAATACACTCGACAAAAGCCAAAGCGGCTATGATCTGAGCGCCATCACCACCGCCGCGGAACAAGGCGATGATAACAGTTTGATAGCCGACAGCCACGGGCAGCATGATATCAAAGCCATCATGGATCATATCGAACAGTCTGGAAATGAATTCTTATATGATCAATCACCGAATGCAGGTGAAGGTCGATTTCTGCTTGATACCGCTATCTCATCCCGGCTACGTGAATTCAATCGGTTCGTCCGGCGCGGAGCCGGTCCAGAAATAGCAGCAGCGCTCTTGGACTCAAAAAAGATCAACTTCTTTGGCGATCAGGTGTTTTTGAAAGAACCAGGCACGCGCGAGCGTACCGCCTTCCATCAAGATGCCTCCTATTTTGAAATTGAAGGCGATCAGTGCTGCGTCATGTGGATACCCACCGACCCGGTAAAACTAGAACATGGCGCAATGATATATGTGCGCGGCTCTCATAAAGATGGTCATCTTTATCAACCCAATGTATTCATCTCACAAACTCCCCTACCTGATTCAAAAGGAGATGTATTGCCAGATATTGAAGGCCACCTTGACGATTATGATCTGGTTCATTTTGATACCGAGCCTGGAGATGTGCTCGTACATCATTACAAAACCGTGCATGGAACAGGTGGAAATACCAGCCGCTATCAAGTTCGACGAGCAGCATCCCTAAGATATTGTGGCGATGACATTCGTATCAAACGGCGCCCTGGCACGCCCAAACAGCTACATCATACGAACGACCTCAAAGACGGCATGCCGCTGGATGGAACCGACTTCCCGGTCGTATGGCGTCAAGCTGCAGCAGCGTAGCTCATAGCACCCGAAAAAATGCCCCCAAATCGGCAACAAAAGCAAAGCATGTCGTCTGCAATTGCAGCTCGACATGTCAGAGCTTTACAAGGACTACATGGTCGAGGGTATTTATTATTTTCTGATGCGCAGCAAATGGCAAGGTCAGCTTGAACAACCCCTAAATCCCATCTTCCTTGCTTGCCACGCTGCCATCTTCATTGAACCGATAGACAATCGGCTGACCCGTAGGCAAATTCAACTGGGTGACTTCTTCTTCGGTAAGTCCATCGAGTTTCATGATCACCGCGCGAAGACTATTGCCATGAGCAGCAACGATGACGTTTTTGCCGTTCATGACTTGCGGCATGATTTCTTTTTCGAAATAGGGCAAGGCTCGCTCGGCGGTGTTTTTGAGGCTTTCGCCGCCAGGAGGCTTGGTTTTGTAGGAGCGGCGCCAGACATGCACCTGGTCATCACCCCATTTCTTGCGGGCATCATCCTTGTTAAGACCCGCCAGATCGCCATAGTCACGTTCATTGAGCGCCTTGTGGTTGATAGTAGGCAAACCTTCTTGCTTCAACTCATCCAAGATCAGGATCAAGGTTTTCCAGGCGCGTATCAGATGGCTGGTGAAGGCAATATCGAATTTGTATCCCAGCTTGTGCATCCGCTCACCCGCGTCAATCGCTTCGCTCATCCCCTGATCCGTCAATGGGACATCGGTCCAACCCGTGAAAAGGTTTTTCTTGTTCCATTCGCTCTCCCCATGCCGCACCAGCACCAGGATATTATCCATTTTTGTCATATTTATCTTTCCTGCGTTGCCGCAAAACTTCCAATCTTCTAGCAGGGTACTCTAAGTGAGCCCCAAAACATTCTTCATCGAATAAAGGCCCGGCGGTTTGCCATTGGCCCACAGGGCAGCTTTGACCGCACCTCGTGCAAATATGGTCCGGTCATTGGCGATATGACTGATCTCTATGCGCTCGCCTTCGCCTGCAAACATCACGGTATGTTCGCCAACGACGCTGCCGCCGCGCAGGGTGGCAAAACCGATATTGCCTGTTTTGCGGGCACCCGTGATGCCGTCTCTGGCGCGCACCGCCTTATCTTCCAGAGACACCATGCGGCCCTTGGCGGCCGCTTCTCCCAGCATCAAAGCTGTGCCAGATGGCGCGTCGACCTTATGGCGGTGGTGCATCTCAACGACTTCAATATCAAAGCTGTCATCTAGCGCCTTGGCGACCTGCTCAACAATTGCCGTCACCAGATTGACTCCAAGGCTCATATTGCCTGCTTTGACAATGGTGGCGTGGCGCGCAGCCGCATCAATCTGCTGTTCGTCTGTTTTTGAAAATCCGGTGGTGCCTATGACATGAACGATACGTGCCTGCGCAGCAAAGGCCGCAAAGGTTGTGCTGGCCGCTGGAATGGTAAAATCAAGAATGCCATCCACTTTGGCAATCAATGGCAGGGGATCATCAACAATATCGATACCAAGCGTGCCAAGACCAGCCATCTCACCAATATCGCGGCCCACGAACTCGCCACCGGGCTGCTCCGTGCCACCCGCCACAGCACATCCATCCATTTCATGAATGGTGCTCACCAGCGCCTGACCCATACGGCCCCCGGCGCCCATCACAGCGAGCTTCATCTCGCCCATATCCTTCTATCCTCTTTATGACCATCAAGCCCGATCGCGGCTAATTTTCATTATGGCCAAGACCATCATCAAATCAGCTGCAAAAATCAACCCTCTGCTTTATAGCGCTCAATAGAGCGGACAATATTCTCACGCGCCTCGACTTCATCGCCCCAACCATCGATTTTCACCCATTTGCCGTCTTCAAGATCCTTGTAACGCTGGAAAAAATGTTCGATCTGACGAAGCAGCAATGGTGGTAAATCACGGTAATTATTGATTTTGTCATACATGGCCGAAACCCTTGATGTTGGCAAAGCAAGAATTTTCTCATCCTCGCCCGCTTCATCGATCATATGCAGAACACCAATAGCACGGCAATTAATCACGGCACCGGGAATAATCGGGAGTTGATTGGCAATCAGAATATCGATGGGATCGCCATCATCGGACAAGGTATGAGGTACAAAGCCATAATTACCAGGATAGCGCATGCTGGTATAAAGGATGCGATCGACCACCAGCGTACCGGCGTCCTTGTCCATCTCGTATTTCACCGGTTCGCCGCCAATTGGCACTTCCACCACCACATTGATATCGTGGGGAGGGTTTTCTCCCACTTTGATCGCTTCCAGTCTCATACTCTCGCTCCTTCTCGTAGAAAAACTTGGCAGCCATTCATAAGTAATACCAAGCGTATATTTTAGCGTCTTTCTAAGCGCATGCGGGCATCACTGCAACAGTTTAAAGCGATCATGTTATATGATCTTGGGTTGATCTTGGGGATTTTGCAGATCTATGCTAAATTTGATTCGGTTGGAAGGGGGCTATTTTGGTCCCGGCGCGCCCGTATTTCCCTGTTATTTGTTGTTTTTGCGTTCTAACGCGCACTCAATTTTTGTGTATGGAGCAAACGCAATGCAGCTATTTCCTCGTAGGAATCAGCCCCTGAACATGTTGAAAAACATCAAGCAGCCTTTTAGAACAAGCCTGCTAGCCATTGGCACCTTGTCGGTTTGGTGTCTGGTGGTCGACATGGCTTTGGCCAACGCCACTTTGACCAACACGGTTCAATCGCTAAGACCCAATGCCAATCCGCTGGTTGAAAACGCCCTTAATTATGGTCTGCTGGGAGGGCTGGGATTGATCGCAGCACTTGCCGGTTACGGTCTCCTCTACGCTAATCGCGCCATGCGAGCCGCCCTGACGCAATCAGGCCGAGAAATTACCCATTACAAAGGCAAACTCACCATGATGCAATCGGTGCTCGGTAGCCAACCGCAAATCGTCATCGAGCTGCGCCCCTCAAGCGCCCCCAAACTCTTGTTTCATTCCTTGCAAAACCATAGCGGAATTCCCGCCGGTCCACGCGAATTGCTGGATTTTCCACGATGGATTGGGGACGGATTGCCCGATCTTAAAAGCAAACTGGTTACCCTGCAGGCAAAGGGCCACGCCTTTTGCATCACCGTTCGCACAAATAAGGGCTTGTTGATGGAAGCCGAGGGCCAAACCAGCGGTAACGCCTTGTTGGTATTCCGGGATTTGTCGAGCAGTCATCGTAAAGAGGTTAAAATGCTTGATGAGCTAGAAACGCTCAAAAACAAGATCAAGATCATGCAATCCTTGTTCAACGCGCTGCCCATGCCCGTTTGGTTTCACGATCAGAAAAAAAATCTCTCCTGGGTCAATGCCAACTATACCAAGGCGGTGGATGCCAGCGAACCGAGCGAAGTCTATGAAAAGCAGATCGAATTGCTGGAGCAACGCCAGATCAAGGCAGTCAATCAAGAGCTCTCGCAAAACAGCGTATTTCGCAAACGCATGCACACTATTATTGGCGGCGAACGCCAGGCCTTTGAAACCATTGCTGTCCCCATGGGGGAAGAGCGTGGATCCATCGCCATTGATGTGGCGGCACAGGAAACGGCACAAGGCACGCTGGATCGGTATATTGCTGCCCATATCCGTACGCTTGACCGCGTCAGTGCAGCTGTGGCTTTCTTTGATGCCGATCAACGACTGACCTTTTTTAACAAAGCCTATAGCGATTTGTGGGAGCTTGATGAGAACTGGCTCAACAGCCACCCCAAAGATGGCGAAATTCTCGATCGATTGCGCGCCACCCGCCTGCTTCCCGAGCAAGTCGATTATACCAATTGGAAACAGGATTGGCTATCGACGTACAATTCGGATCAAATGCTTGAGGATAAATGGTATTTACCTGACGGACGTGCGGTGCATGTGGTCGCCGATCAAAGCCCCGATGGCGGCGTCATCTATATGTTTGACAATCTCACCGAAAGCATTGATCTGCAAAGCTCATTCAATGAGTTGACCAATGTACAGCGCGAAACACTTGATGCGTTGCGCGAAGGGGTTGCCGTGTTCGCGACCAATGGTCGTCTAAAACTGTACAATACTGCTTTCATGCATATCTGGGAACTCGATGATAAAGATCTCGCCGATACACCCCATATCGAACAGGTCATTCATTTGTGCCGGCCTCTTTATGACAGCGACGAAGACTGGGATGCGTTTCGCCGCTCCGTCACTGATATTGATGATGAGCGTTCAACATTTGAGGGCCGCTTTGAGCGCCCCAATAAAACGGTTCTGGCTTTTGCCAGCTTCCCGCTACCAGACGGCGCGACTTTGTTGACCTTTGTCGATATTACAGATGAAGAACGCGCCGAGCAGGCTCTGTTGGAAAAGAACAAGGCCCTGCAGGCGGCTGATCGCTTGAAGAATGATTTCATTTCCAATGTATCATATGAATTGCGCACCCCCCTCACCACCATCATGGGCTTTGGCGAACTACTTGGCACGCAGCAGATGGGCAAGCTCAACAAGCAACAGCGAGAATATTTGAGCAATATCACGGCTTCGAGTTCCAAGCTGGAATCCATCATCAGCAATATTCTGGATCTCGTGACCATCGATGCCGGTAATTTTGAACTGACCTTGGTGCCGGTTAAAATCAGTGAAATTCTCAAAGCTGCCAGACTTGGTATCAGAGACAAGCTGAAAAAGGCTGAGCTCACCCTCGATATCGATATTAAAGGCGATTTGGATACCATCACCGCCGATGGGCAACGGGTCATTCAGGTGCTCTACAATCTGTTGCAAAATGCCATTGGCTTCACCGAGCCTGGCAAGCAAATCTCGCTACGCGTCAAAGAACAGGGGGCGATGATCGCTTTTACCGTCGAGGACGAGGGATGCGGCATCCCTGAAGATATCCGCAACACAGTATTTAGTCGTTTTGAAAGCTGTTCGCTTGGATCAAAACATCGCGGCGTTGGGCTAGGGCTGTCCATCGTCACAAGTATCGTCGAATTGCATGGCGGCGATGTGGAGTTGCTCTCTCGCGAAGGTGTAGGTACAAAGATCACGGTGCGCTTCCCCAAAGAGGGCAAACAGAACATGGAGGAAGCTGCGGAATAAAACCTTGCTTGCCAAATATGAAAAATGGCCCCTTCCTTTGCGGGACCACACCTTGGAATATATATGACCTTGGACTCAAAGAACAAACCCCTGCAGCTGAACTTGCCCGATCTCGACCTGTCGGCCCTTGACCGGTTTGCAGCTGGTCTGTTGCCTTTGTTGCAAACGGGGGATTTTATCGCCCTTGCCGGTGAGCTTGGCAGTGGTAAAACCGCTTTTGCCCGCGCTCTCATATCACGCATGTTACCTCCCGATTCAAACGAAGAAATCCCCTCCCCGAGCTTTGCCATCCTACAAACCTATAAAACCTTGCGTATGCCGGTTTATCATTTTGACTTTTATCGCCTGTCCGGGGTCGATGAAGCTGTTGAATTGGGGCTAGATGAGGCACTAAACAATGGTCTTGTGCTGGCCGAATGGCCCGACAGACTCAAAAATGAACTTCCAGCAGATCGCCTCGAAGTACATTTTCGCGAGGCCAATGATCTGGATCTGCGCCATTTGCGGATCGTCGCGATGGGAACGTTCTCACCGCGCCTGCAACGCTATATCGACATTGATCGCTTTTTGTTTGATGCTGGCTGGAACAAGGCCTGGCGGCAATTTGCACGGGGTGATGCTTCAACAAGAACCTATACAAAATTATCCAAAACCAACACCAGTGCCTTATTGATGGATGCGCCGCGCCAACCTGATGGTCCGCCGATCCGCGATAAACGATCTTATAGCAGTTTCGCGCATCTGGCCGAAGATGTGCGGCCCTTTGTGGCCATCGCCAACGCCCTCAAGGCCGAGGGCTACAGCACTCCAGAAATATTTGCCAGCGATCTTCACAAAGGCTTGCTGTTACTAGAAGATTTTGGTGATCAGCAATTTGGCGACCTTCTGAAAGACGCGCATGCCATGTCACCTTTATATGAAGCCGCGACCTGTCTGCTGGCTGATCTATCACTCAAAATACCGGCCTCGAGCTTGCCTTTGCCTGATGGCTCACAATATAAATTGCCAACCTATGATCTGGAAGCCTACTGCATTGAACTCGAATTATTGCTCGACTGGTTCTGGCCCGCCACCAAAAACGCAGAAGTTTCCGTTCAACTGCGCACGCAATATATGGAGCTTTGGCAAAAAGCGCTCATGCCAGTATTGGAGCAATCCAACAACTGGGTGCTGCGCGATGTTCATTCTCCCAATCTGATGTGGCTCGAAAAGCGCACCGGTAACAGCCAGGTTGGGCTGATTGATTTTCAAGATGCCCAGCGGGGACACGCCGCCTATGATCTTGTGTCCCTGTTACAAGATGCCCGTGTTGATGTACCTGTCGAGCTTGAACAAGTTTGCCTCGATCTTTACGTCTCCCTCGTCAAAGAGCAGAACTGCGACTTTGATGACGCCGCCTTTTTGACCAGCTACGCGGTACTTGGAGCCCAACGCAACACGAAAATCCTTGGCATTTTTATCCGCCTTGCCAAACGCGACCACAAACCAGCCTATCTCGTCCATGTACCGCGCGTCGCAGCCTACCTGACACGCAATCTTGCCCACCCCGCTCTCACTGACCTAAAAAGCTGGTACGACCAGCATGTGCCTGTTGAGGAGCGCGCCGATCCACTGAAGGGCACGAACTGAACATGACGACAACACAAATCACCACAGCCATGACCCTGGCCGCCGGGTTCGGCAAGCGGATGCGTCCACTCACGGATGATCGCCCCAAACCGATGGTGTCGCTTGCTGGCCAGCCGATGATTGATCATGTGCTAGAACGCCTCGCCAAAGCCGGGATCGAGCACACCATTGTCAATCTACATTATCAGGCTGATATGCTAGAGAGCTATCTTGCAACGCGCAAACAAAAGCCCGCCATCTCGTTTTCAAATGAGCGCCGTCAAATCCTTGATACTGGCGGTGGCATCAAACACGCCTTGCCGCTGATAGGTCATCAGCCCTTTATCCTGCATAATTCAGATAGTGTGTGGATCGAACATGAAACCGATAATCTGGCCGCTCTGTTAGCTCACTATGATGCGGACACAATGGATGCCCTGTTATTGATGGCACCGATTAACACCAGCCTTGGCTATGATGGCCCGGGTGATTTTTTCATCAAAGAACAAGGCCGCTTGCGCCGCCGCACACAAGATGAAACTAGCCCCAATGTCTTTACCGGTGTCTCTGTTCTGCATCCGCGCCTGTTTCAGGACAGCCCCGACGGGCCGTTTTCTGTCAATCTATTGTGGGATCGCGCCATGCGCGAAGGGCGCGTTTACGGCATTCCATTTGAAGGTCAATGGATGCATGTGGGAACGCCGGACGCACTAATCAAAGCGCAAAAGGTGATCCAAGATGCCCGCAAATGAATCTGACGGCACCCTGTTCACGATTCCCCAGACCAAGCCGTTTCTAGAACATCTTGCCAAAGCCGTTCTGGCTGGCGAACTGCCACGAGCGGGCGGTCCCAAACCAGATCCTCTGGCGCTCACCAAATATGAAATCCTGCTACCATCGCGGCGTGCCTGTCGTGCTCTTACCGAGTGCTTTATAGAGCTATCTGGTGCGACCAGCGTACTGCTGCCAAAGATCCGACCGCTCGGCGACGTTGATGAAGTTCTGGCATTAGTATCCCCCGCCTCCCCCTTGTCTCAAACCCCGCAAGATCTACGCACCGTCGTGCCAGAGCTGGAGCGGCGCTTGTTGCTCACTGAATTTGTGCGCGCCTGGTCGCAATCCATGCGAGCAGCTGCCACACAAGAGAAAGACGCCGTGTTCCCTGTCTCCAATCTGGCGCAGGCAACCGCACTGGCACGCGAGCTGATGGAGCTGATGGATGAAGCCGAGCTCGAAGGGGCTGATCTGACTAAAGTACATGACCTTGGTGGCGATTTTTCAGAGCACTGGAATTTAACAGTGCGCTTTCTAAAAATCATCACCGAGCAATGGCCAAATGTCATGCGCCAGAAGAATCAAATGACTTCTGTCGCGCGGCGCGACCTGCTGATCCGTTGCGAAGCCGCGCGCCTCAAAGTGGCGCCTCCAGATGATCCAATCATTCTTGCCGGTGAAATTGCAGGCGTTGCGGCGACTGCCGACTTGATGGAAGCCATTGCCCGCGCACCAGAAGGAGCTGTGGTGCTACCCGGTCTTGATCGATTGCTCGATGCGTCAAGCTGGAATGATATTGTCCCCCATCATCCAGAGCATCCGCAATATGGCTTAAAGCAGTTTATGGACCGGTTTGACCTCTCAACGGATCAAGTGCCAGAAGTTGGCGGTTGTGCGCCAGATGAAAATGAAATGGCCCGCCTCAAACTGATCAGCGAAACCATGCGCCCCGCCCGCACCACTCATCAATGGCGCAACCTGTTCGACGAGCCAGGCAGCAAGTCCGAGCAGCTGGCGACAGCGCTAGATCATTTCACCTTGATCGAAACAGCGACAGAACAAGAAGAAGCCGAAGTCATCGCGCTCATCTTGCGCGAAGCCCTGGAGACACCAGACCAGACTGCAGCGCTTGTCACACCAGACCGACGTTTGGCGCGGCGCGTATTTGCACGTATGGAAAAATGGGACTTGCTGATTGATGATTCTGGCGGAGAACCCTTGCCGCGCACCAGAGCTGGTGCCTTTTCCGGTCTGGTCATTGAGACCATCAACAATGATTTTTCGCCCGTTAACCTACTGGCATTACTAAAACATCCCTTGACCCGCATGAACCGACCGGTTGCCGAAATGCGCAAAGCGGCACGAGCGCTGGAGCTGTTTGCCCTACGCCAGCACCAGCTCGAAAGCGGCTTGTTTTCGATTAAGCGTAATTTGCAACGCGCACGCTATCGCATGGAAAATAATGGCGAGCGTCATCCGGTAATCAGGCGCTTGCGCGAAGAAGATCTGCTATCGGCCGAAAAGCTGCTGGAAGATCTCGAAAAGGTTTTTGAAGAGCTGATCAACGCCTTTCGTCGCCACGATAAACTCGGCCTCAAACAGTTCGCGCAAATGCATAAAGACCTGATCGTTAGAATCGCCGCTCGCCCCAGCGAGGATACGGGCGACAGTGCACAAACTCCGCAAGCAGATTTGTTTGATGCGCCGCCAACCGAGCCAGCCGCATTGGACGGCTCGCAAAGCAAGCTGTGGAACAAGGAAGCGGGCGAAGCGCTGCATGATTTTTTTGACGGTCTGCTCGAACAGGTGCACCCGGCGCAAACAACTGCCCGCGAATATGCCGGGTTGTATCACAGTCTGATGGCTGATCAGGTCGTGCGCAACCGCTTGCCGGTACATCCGCGTCTCTCCATGTGGGGACCAATGGAAGCGCGCTTGCTATCCGCCGATATTGTCATCCTTGGCGCCCTCAATGAGGGTAGCTGGCCGCAACCAGCTGACGCCGACGCCTGGCTGTCTCGTCCCATGCGCGCCGAGGTCGGACTGCCCTCACCCGAGCGCCGCATCGGGCGCTCTGCCCATGATATGTCGCAAGCGCTGGGGGCCAACAAAACCTATCTCACCAGAGCCACAAAGATTGACAGCGTGCCATCTGTGCCCTCGCGCTGGCTGTTGCGCATGCAGGCCCTGTGCGAGGGCGCGACACTTGGTGAAAAATTACTGCCCGGTGCAAGTGAACAATGGCTAAAACTGTCCCGTGAGCGAGATCACGCCAACACCTCAGGTAAAATTCAGCGTCCCAATCCAACGCCGCCGCTGGCCAGTCGACCGCGCCGCCTCGCCGTCACGCGCATCGAACAATGGATCGCCAATCCCTATGCGATCTATGCGCGCCACATCTTGAAACTCGACCCTTTGCCAGATCTTGGATGCGAGCCAGATGCCGCCATGCGCGGTCAGATCATCCATAGCGCCCTGCATGAATTTTCCAAGCTGCATGAACTGGAGTTGCCCCACGACAGTGCGCAAGTGCTTGTGCAAATCGGCCATAAAGCCATGGACCGGCTGGGCGATCACCCCCGCATCATGGCGTTTTGGAAACCCCAATTTGCCCGGTTCTCGCAATGGTTTGGTGAAACCGAACCAGCGCGTCGTGCCAATATTATGCGCCATCTGCCAGAGTGCGAGGGGCGCATGAGTTTTTACAGCGAAGGCGGCGGGGACCTGTTTACGCTAACGGCGCGCGCCGACCGCATTGATCTGCAAAGCGATGGTGCTCTGATCATTTACGACTATAAGTCGAGTGAAAAGAAACCCGCTGAAGTATGGTCGATGAAATCTCCACAACTGCCCCTTGAGGCCGCTATCGCGTCAGCTGGTGGTTTTGGCGACCTTGGCGAACTGGCCACCAAAGACCTCATTTTCATCGCTGCAACAGGGCGCGAGGACCGAGGAATACAAACCTCGTGTGCCAATGACAAACATCCAGCCGTTGAGCTAACCGACGAAGCCCTTACCGGCCTCAAAATGCTGGTCGCGCAATATGATGTCGCGGAAGTCGGGTACCCGGCCATGCGTCGCGCCGGTTTCTCTTACACCTATGATGATTTCGAACATTTGGCACGGGTCAAGGAATGGGCGGTAGAAGATGATGGATAGTCTGAAGCGATCCCAGAGATTTATCCCCATCAAACAAAAAAACATGGTGAGATAGTTTTATGAGCACCACTAATCAAACCGCACAAGAAGCTGTTGTCGAGACGACGCGCCGTCAGGCGCAGGCGGCGGAGCCTTTTGGTTCGCGCTGGGTGAGCGCCAATGCGGGTACTGGCAAAACCCATGTGCTTGTGCAGCGCGTTTTGCGTCTGTTGCTGGCCGGGGCCAAGCCCGACACCATTTTATGCCTCACCTACACCAATGCTGCTGCCGCCGAGATGGAGAACCGTTTGTACGAGCGCCTCTCCACATGGGCCGTCATGAGCCATGAAGAATTGCAGCAAACGCTTGCCATGCTACTCGCCAAAACTCCAGATGACACAGAGTTGAAACTGGCCCGCACCTTGTTTGCCACCACGCTGGAAACTGCGGGCGGGCTCAAAGTGCAGACCATTCATTCTTTTTGCGATCGCTTGTTGCGGCGCTTTCCCCTTGAAGCCGAGATCGCCCCCAATTCAAGCCTGCTGGATGAAGCTGCCGCCCGCGAATTAAAAACGTCGAGTATTGAGCGTATATTGCTTAAAGCTGCCAAAAAACCCGATAGCCCATTGGGACAGGCGCTCACCACCGTCATTGCCTTTACCAGTGAGGATGGATTTAACGGGGTGATCAATGAAGCCCTTGGCAAACGCAATCTCATCAAAACGCTTGTGCAGCACGATAAGGGCGGCCGCGATCCTTTTGAAAAAGCCATTGCAAGGCTTTACGACGAATTTGGCCTTGCCAAAAGCGATGGCGAAGCCGGGTTGCGCCAAGAGCTAGCGCAAACCATCACTGATCAGCAGATCGATGCGGTCTATGAGGCCTTGAACACCGGAGGCGGCATCGCCGCCAAAACGGCCGAAAGCCTGATGCTTGCCAAACACGCTGCAAACCCAAGGCAAAGAACTGACCATTTACATAGTGCTTTCCTCACCAAGGCCCATACGCCAAAGAAAAGCCTGTGCGCCAAAGCCGTGCGCGAAGCAGCCCCTGCCTTGATCGAACAACTGGTGGAAGCGCAACAGCGTTTCGTCGAACTTTGGCAACGCCAGCGCGCCTTGCGCGTCGTGCTGGCCTCTGAAGCACTACTGCGATTATCGTCGCAAATCCTGCAAGCCTATACCAGCGCCAAGATGCAACGAGCCCAGCTTGATTTTGATGACCTCATCGAGAAAACCAATTGGCTGCTGGAAAAATCGGGCGGTGCGTCCTGGGTTTTGTTCAAGCTCGATAGCGGCCTCGATCATATTCTGGTGGACGAAGCGCAAGACACCTCGCCTGCTCAATGGGCGCTGATATCCAAACTGACCGAAGAATTTTTCGCCGGTAAAGGTACCCATGAAAACCAGCAAATTGATCGCACCATTTTTGCTGTGGGGGACGAGAAACAATCCATCTACAGTTTTCAGGGTGCTCAGCCAAAGCTGTTTGCGCTGATGCGTCAAACCATGGAGCGACAGGCTAAAAATATCAATCACGACTTGCCGCTGATCCCTCTGACCTTGTCGTTTCGCTCCACACCGGCCGTATTGCAAGCCGTTGACGCGGTGTTTACCGATCGCGACAAGACCCCTGGCATTACCTTTAGTAATCAGCAAATTCATCATGGTGCCATGCGCGAGGGTGAACCGGGGCTGGTAGAAATCTGGGATTTGGAGCAAGCCGAAAAGGGCGAAAAATCCCCGGTCTGGAATCCGCTTGAAGACCTTGGACGTAATGAAGATCCTAAAGAAAAACTCGCCGATAATATAGCCCTCACCATCAAAGGCTGGCTGGATACGAAAGAACTTCTAAAAGCAAAGAATCGCCCCATTAAACCCGGCGATATTCTCATTCTGGTGCGCAAGCGTCATCCCTTCACGCAACCCATGATCCGCGCCTTAAAGCGCCATGATATTCCTGTGGCCGGGGCCGACCGCATGAAGATCGCCGAGCATATCGCTGTAGAGGACCTTATGGCACTTGGAGATTTTTTGCTATTGCCCGAAGATGATCTGGCTCTTGCGACCGTTCTTAAAAGCCCGATGTTCAGCCTTGATGATGATGATCTGTTCACGATCCGCCGCGATCCTAGCGACCCCGATCTCGTCATTACCGGCAAGGATGGTATCGAGCGGGTAAAAAACATACCGCTTTGGTGGGCGCTTAAAAAAGCTCATGACCAAGGCAAGTCGGAGCTCATGAGCGCGGCTTACGAACAATTGGCGCGCTGGATGAAACGTGCCGACAAGGTGCCGCCCTATGAGCTGTTCGCGGGTATTCTTGATATTAACGGCATGCGCGAAAAACTCACCAGCCGCCTTGGCTCGGAAGCAGGCGACGCCATCAACGAGTTTTTATCAATGGCTCTCACCTTTGATGATGGTGCGCCGCCCTCCTTGCAGGAATTTTTAAGCTCGGTGCGTGACATTAACTTCGAGATCAAGCGTGACATGGAAAAAGGTGTTAACGAAGTGCGGATCATGACCGTGCACGGGGCCAAGGGACTGGAGGCAGAAATCGTCTTCATGCCCGACACCACGACTGCCAGCTCCAGCAACAAATCTGGCGCCGTGCACAGGCTGCAAGCAAGCGGCCATCCTTCCGATATTCCTGATCACCTCATTTGGTGCGTCCCGGGCTCCAAAGATGTGGAGCAGATAAAGGCGATCCACGATCAGCGCCTTGAAGCCGAAAAAGAAGAATATAACCGTTTGCTCTATGTCGCCATGACCAGAGCAAGAGACCAGCTCTATATCACCGGCTATCTGGTGCGCAATAAATTGCCGGAAAATAGCTGGTATGCGCTGGTTAAAGCTGGCCTGGAAGAGCTGGTGATCGAGACCAATGATGCGCGGGGCAATAAAATCTGGCGGTTTGAAACGGGTTTGAGCTCAAAACCTGCAAGCGACACCACAACTACGGCGTCCACCGTGGATGAAACGCTACAGCTGCCCGCCTGGATGGAGCAGACGGCAGAAAAACCGCCCGCAAAAATTGCTACCGTCAGCCCGTCAAATCTCATCCCTACTGAACTTTCCGACAGCCTTGCCGAAAACCTGCACGATGATGCCCTCGATCTGGAGCGCGACCGGCTGGCACGCAATATGGGCAAATATCGCGGTATTCTCGTGCATGCCCTGCTGGAACATTTACCGGCATTATCTCCGGATCTATGGCATGCCGCAGCGGCGCGCGTCCTTGATCGCAATGGCCGAGATCTAACCGATGAACAGCGAGTTGAAATTATTACCGAGGCGATCCGCGTCCTCGAACACAAGGAATTTGCTAATCTGTTTGCGGCAAATTCCTCGGCCGAAAGCTCTTTTATCGCCTCTATTGATACGCCAAAAGCCACCGATCCCGGTCTGCGCATCTCGGGACAGATTGATCGACTGGTGGTGACTGACAAAGAAGTGTTGATCATCGATTATAAAACCAATCGTCATGTGCCATTGAGTGCTCAAGAAATCCCAACCGCCTATATAGCCCAACTTGCCGCCTACCGCTTATCGGTGCGTCCTTTATTTGGCGATAAAGCCATCAGGTGCGCATTATTGTGGACCAGACAACCTTTCTTGATGTGGCTACCAGATGCCCTGATGGACGAATATGAGAGCCAATTACCTGATATGGCCAAAATGAGTGCATAAGCAACTATTGCATCTCGCCACTTGACGCGGGGCGACCGACTACATAGTTTCTCACCTATATGAGATAGCAAACGTTCTGGCGTACTTGCCAGATCATTCAACGACAAGGAGATTTTTAGTGGCTACCAATATTACGGACGCAGAATTCCAAGAGGAAGTACTCAACTCTTCCGTACCAGTTCTCGTTGACTTCTGGGCGGAATGGTGCGGCCCGTGCAAACAGATCGCTCCAGCACTTGAAGAGCTTGCCGCAGAGATGGGAGGCAAACTGAAAATCGTCAAAATCAATGTCGACGAAAATCAGAAAGTACCGACTGAATATCGCATTCAGGCTATTCCAACCTTGATGCTGTTTAATAATGGTGAATTGGTTGACCGCAAAATGGGCGCACTGGCCAAATCAAAGATCGAAAACTGGGTCAACGATAGCATCAGCGCCTAGATCAGATATTTTTTTTGAGACACAAAAAACCGGAGTCAGAAAATTTCTGCCCCGGTTTTTTCTTATCTGCGAGCCTCGTGGAACCCGCTATGTGTGGCGCTTTATTGGCCACGACCTCCATTAATGGCATCTTGAGCCCAGTCTGTATATCCAGAGCCTATATCGAGGGCAGAAGCACCGCCAACACTGGCAAATGTTCCAAGTACGATGGCGGAGACGAGAAGTAGTTTCTTCATGATATTGTTCCCTTATTTGTAAATCTTGTGTGTTGCGGAAGATTAGTTGCTTTGTCCAGAAATGAATGCATCTTGAGCCCAGTCTGGATATCCAGAGCCGATATCGAGGGCAAAAGCACCGCCAACACTGGCAAATGTTCCAAGTACGATAGCGGAGACGAGAAGTAGTTTCTTCATGATATTATTCCTTTAAATTCATTTATAATGCTTGTGTGAAACGAGAGCTTCAGTCGGAGCCGACGTTAAAGGCGCTAATGGCCCAGCTCGAATAACCATCTGTATAAATGCTATCTGCCGAAGCAATGCCAGCACTTGCAAATGAACCAAATACAATTGTCGAGATGATGAGAAGTTTTTTCATAGTCGTTTTCCTTTAGGTTAGTAGGTTAGTTTGTGTTTTTCGAGGGGATATACTACCTAGATCCTGACTTATAGCTATCAAGTAGCCAGTTAGACGTTTCGGTATCCAGGTTATCGATCGCTGATGCAGTGCTGACACTGGTAAAAGTTCCTGCAATGATCATGGTGGCAACCATTATGTTCTTCATCTTTTACCTTTCCTTTTGGCTGTTAATCTGCGTTTGTCGTTTCGATAACTAAAAGCTAATCCTTGTTGTTTAATAATAATAGCCCCTCTCACGCCCATGTGATTTCTGTTTATATTAAAAGATATTTCGTGATAATTTTGGTTACTTGCGTGATTTGAATGTAACGTCAATATAACAATTAAGTTATACTTTTGCTTATTGTGTCAATATATCAGCACTCGCGATCAAAAGCGTGTGAGGTCGGAGTGAATTGGTATGCAAATGCATCCACAAGCCCAAAGGGATTTGCGCTAAAAAAACTCTGTGAGCTTGAAATTTTCTTAAAAAGTCAAAAAATAATTAAAAATTTAGCCCGATATCTCTAGAACATGGCCTACCAGATAGAGCGAACCACATATCAAGATGCGCACCGGCTCTTCGCCAAGGTTATGAGCCCGTTCGCCGCTAGCGGCCAGCGCATCAAGCACATTGTCACAATGCATGGCCCGCAAGCCCTGCCCTTTTGCAATTTCCTTCAGCTCATCGGCTGGCCAGCCATTTGTTGTATTGGGCACTGGTACTGTGAAGACCATTTCACACAAGCCTTCAAAGACCTGCAAAAATTCGGCTGCATTTTTACGCTGCATCATGCCAATGACCAGATGCAAAGGGCGTGAAAACTGCTCTTCGAGATCAGCCATACTGGCGGCCAGTACTTCCGCCGCCGCTCGGTTATGACCTCCGTCCAGCCAGATTTCGCTATCTGTATTGAATTTGCTATTAGTGGCCAGCTTCTCGGTCTCAAGCAATTGCAGCCGCGCGGGCCAGGAGACTTGCCGCATGGCCTTTTCCAACTGCTCTTGTATCGGCTTGAAATCTGGCAGGCTGAGGGCTGCGGCAACCGATACCCCGGCATTATTGATTTGATGCGAGCCAACAAGACGCGGCAATGGCAGCGCCAGCAACCTGGTTTCATCCTCGTAAATCAATCGCCCAAGCTGCTCATAGGCTTTGAAGTCCACCCCTTCTACGCGCAGGGGCACATCAAGTTCCATTGCCCGCTTGCGCAAGACATCAAGCACTTCGTTTGATTGTTTTCCGACCACGCAAGGAACGCCGCGCTTCAAGATACCGGCTTTTTCAAAGGCGATTTCAGCCAGGCTTGAACCAAGAAAATCCATATGGTCCATACTAATAGGCGTAATGATGGTCAACACGGGGTGATCGATGACATTGGTCGCATCAAAACGACCGCCAAGCCCCGTTTCCAGAATAAGATAGTCCGCTGGGGTTTCAGCAAAGGCCAGAAACGCCGCCACCATCGTGATCTCGAAAAAGGTGATGGACTCACCCGCATTGCCAGCTTGCGCGCGCATCAACACATCCACCAGCTGCTTTTCGGAAATATCGGCGCTGCCATTTTCTCCAGCCAGTCGAATACGCTCATGAAACGAAACAAGATGGGGAGATATAAAGCTGTGCGCCGTCTTGCCGGTGGCCGCAATCAGTGCATTTAGATAGGCCAGCGTTGAGCCTTTGCCGTTGGTGCCAGCAATATGAATAACCGGAGGCAACCTATCTTGTGGCCGCTCAAGAGCCTCTAGGGCGCGTAAGGTACGCCCCAGGGATAAATCTATGAGGCTTGGGTGCAATTGCCGCAAACTGGCCAGCACATCATCACTTGATATCATGCACGCATGTCCTATTTGTCTTCTTTATATTCATAATCGCGTCCCCATTGATAGCTGCTAAACAGGATATAAAGGGAAAACAGGACAATACCAATGCCAAATATGATCATGGGAGAAAGCCGCCAGCCATGCATATAAATATCGATGAACAACAAGATCAAACCAATCAGTCCGTAGATCAACTGTACTAATTCAGACTTCACCTGACTTCGGTGCAAAACCGTTACGATTTTATCGTACATTCCGCTCGCCCCGGAAATAACGGATATTCATATGTACATTTTCGATGCAGCCCCTGCTTCTGTTATGTGCCAACTTCCGAAAACAGCCGATGAGGGAATGATACAATTGCCCTTCATCAGCTTTGTGATAAACTAGCAGAAAATCGGTGGTTTGCGGTGATGCAAAAGGATAACTTGATACCGGCAATAGCATTTTACAAAAATTCCAAAAGGAATATTCATTTTTTATCCTATTGCAAAGGGTGACTGCCATGGCCGGGTTGGTCAGACTTGCAGGTTCGAAAATAACAACAATAAGTTTGGTATTGCTGAGCCTGCTGCTTGTTGAATTCGTATTGCTGTCCATGATATCAAAGGAAAATGCAGTATCAGCAGAGCTGATGAAGCATTCCAAGCGATACCACACCCTCTATAAGGCGAGCAAATACCGCGAAGCCGAACCTCACGCCATAAGGGCGCTGGAGCTGGGCAAGAGAGAATTCAGCCTTGAATTAGTACACTTGAATACATAAACCTTGCGATCCTACTCCACAATCTCGCTAATCTCTATCAGACGCAGGGGCGCTATGGTAACGCCGAACCGCTATTCAAACGTAGCTTCACTATTAATGAGAAAGCACTGGGGCCCGACCATCCAAAGGTCGCCACCAGTTTTGGTGATCTCGCCTTGGAGGCCCAGGAGAAGCGCTTGTCCAAACGGCTTCATTGCCGATCACGACGCCCACTTCATTGACGCCCATTTCAGCACCCCACATCCAGTCAATCTTTCAGAGAAATACGGGCAGTGTTTTTGACACTTGTGGAATCTCAATATAGGTACACGAGAGAACCGCCCCAGCCTCATAGCGGCTCGCCTTAAATACTTGCACAGTTTGTCCCTCACCCGCTGGCCGGTCGTTATTTTTTGCAAATGTCACCGATCCATCGAGGGTGACGTCAGCAAGAGCAATCAAGGTGTCGCACATTCTCCTGCCTCACACCTTCAGCAATGTTTGTGCGAGTAGCACCCAATAGGCGGCGCCAAGCGGTAATTGCTTGTCATTAAAATCATAGTGAGGATTGTGAAGCTTTGGGCAATCGGGATCGGTGCCGGTGCCAAGCCAAACATAGCTGCCAGGTTTTTCATGCAGCATGAAAGAGAAATCTTCGGCACCCATGCTGGGAACGGGGTCACGATCCACATGTTCTTCGCCAATCAGCTTCGCCATCACATCGGCGCAGATCGCTGCCGTATCTGGTGTATTGATGGTAGCTGGATAGCTATGCACAAATGACAGCTGCGCCTCGCAGCCAAATGAAGTCGCCAAGCCGGAACACAACTGATCAATCAAGGCCTTAAGAGCCTCTCCCACATCGCGGTTAAACCAGCGGATGGTACCGCGCAAATCGGCATGATCAGGAATGACGTTCCAGGTATCGCCGCCATGTATTTGCGTCACCGTGATAACGCCCGCTTCTTGCGGGTCGGTACGCCGCGCGACAATGGTTTGCAATGCCGTGATGATATGGGCGGCAGCAACAATGGGATCGGTGCCCATATGAGGCATGGCAGCGTGAGCGCCCTTGCCACTGATCTTTAATTCAAAGGTTTCATTCGCTGCCATCATAGGACCGGGGCCAACCGCCATGCGGCCCTCTTCAAGCGAGGGCCAATTGTGCAAGCCATAGACCTGCTCAACCGGAAAGCGCTCAAACAATCCATCCTTGATCATCTTGTCAGCGCCGCCTTCATTTTCTTCTGCAGGCTGGAAAATGAAAATGATGGTGCCTGCAAAATTTTTGGTCTGCGACAGCATTTTGGCCGCGCCAAGCAGCATCACCGTGTGCCCATCATGACCGCAAGCATGCATTTTGCCCTCGTTTTTTGAGCAATAAGACAGATTGGTCAGCTCATGAATATGCAGCGCATCCATATCGGCGCGCAAGCCAATCACCGGACCATCACCATTTTCTAGCACCCCGACGATACCGGTGGTCGCCAAGCCAATATGCACTTCAATACCAAAGCTTTCCAATTGCTCCGCTACAAAGGCAGACGTATCAAATTCGGTAAAGGCCGTTTCGGGATTGGCATGAATTCTATGGCGCCAGCGCGCCATTTCATCGCCAAGCTCGTTCGACATTTCAAGTGGTGTTAGCTCGTTCATTTTATATAAATAGCACGATTACAACCTGTAGCGCGAACGGGATCAAAGCCCTGTTGCCACTGGTAAATCTTCGCGCCCCCCCCATTCGCTCCAGGAACCATCATAAATTCGCGCACCGCTCACGCCGATGCACTCCAGTGCCAGACAAATAACTGCCGCGGTGACGCCAGAGCCGCAAGTGGTAATCACCGGTTTTGCCGGGTCAAAGCCTCTTGCCGCAAAAACCGCTTGCAATTCATCAACCGGTTTGAGGCATCCATCCTTCTGCAGATCCAAAAATGGTAAGCTCTTGCTGCCCGGGATATGACCAGAACGCAGACCAGGCCGCGATTCTTTTTCTTGCGCACTAAATCGCATCCATGATCTGGCATCATAGATCTGATCGGCTCCACTGGCGAGGCTCTCTTGAACCTGCTCGGCGCTAACAATGGCATCATCAAAACTATTAACGCTGAAAAGAGCGGGTTCAGGGGCAACAGGACCGCTTTCTACACGGCGCCCCTCTGATATCCATTTTCGCAAGCCCCCATCCAGCACAAAAACCGATAGCGCGCCAAATTGCTTGAACATCCACCAAACCCTTGCGGCAGAAAACAGGCCGCTTGTATCATAGACGACTATTGTATCGGTCTGCGCAATACCCAGCGCCCCGGCAAATGAAGAAAAGGCGGCAGCCCCAGGCATCATATGCGGTAAATCGGACGGGGCCGCATAGAGATCAATATCGAAAAACACAGCCGCGCCAATATGACAGTCGAAATATTCTTGTTGCGCGTCCCGGTTGTCCGCTGGCATATGCCAGCTGGCATCGATCAGGCGAAAATGCGGATCACTCAAATGGTGCGATAGCCAATCGCTCGAAACAAGAGGACATTGGGTCATGGGTTCGTTCTCTCCAAACTCAGACCATGTCATCTGACATAATCTCAAGGCGAAGGCGCGCGGCTGGAAAGCCGTGAGCCAGAAGCGCATCTTTTAACGTGTCGGCAAATGGTTGCACGCCCGCAATATAAACATCAAATTTTGCGGGATCCGGGTGATCCCCCATTATCTGAACGGCGATGTCTTGCGCGGACACGTCGGATTGCAGATTAATATAATTGAAATTCTCAAACGCGTCCTGCCACGACCTGCACAGATTATGATAGTAAGACGGGCCGTTCTTTGAGCCCTGACGATACAGGTTAAACCCCTTGATCCGATCAATGGAAATGGCATGTTCGACAAGCGATTTCACCGGGGCAAAACCGGCATCGTCGGCAATGAACAAGGAGGGGTTGGTAGACATGTTCTGTAAGCAGAACTCGCCCTTGGGACCAACCAATTGCATTTTCGCGCCAAGCTGCAATCCATCATAAAACTGGGTAAGCAGTGGGTTCTCACTTCCCCGTTGAACGATGAAATAGAGATTTTCCCCATCACACGGGCAACTGATGATGGAACGGGTCAAGCTCACCCCATCAGCTAATGTCAGCGTCGCCTTTTGCCCGGCTAGAAAACGAAAATTCTCGGATTTTGGGGCGCGCAGATGCAACAGAACCCTATCATCATTCAATTGCTGCAAACCCGATATATGCGTTTCGAGTTCCTGTTCCGGTAGATCATGTGCGCCCGCGGCTTCTCCCGCCTCCAGGGTCAGATCGGTAATGGCTGTATTGCAACACATGAGTACATAGCCCATTTTTTTCTCATGGGCGCTCAACTTGTATCCCGGCGTTCTGGTTTCCACCACCTGCCCCGAAATAAGCCGCGCCTTACATCCCCCACATTTGCCGTCATTACAACCATAATTGACATTAACGCCTGATCTGGTAGCCGCTTCCAGCACGGTATCGCCACCCTCGATCAAAAACTCATGGCCACTGGGGATAATTTGAACACTGGGTGCGATGATGTGCATCAGCAAATTCTTGGTGAACAAAACCGCCTTATTATGGGAGTGTCGTTGCTTTTTGGCGTCGGCTGGATTTTGCGCCTCCAGCATCTGATCCTGCTGCGCATTCAGCTCACTTTGTTGGTGCGATAATTCTTCAAACAGGGAGGAGATTTTACCTTGTGCGATCTCGCCAAGATTCCCATTGCGCGAAAGCTCATCAAGCTGGCTCACTGTCGATTTCAACAGCTCGCTATTTTGATCAAGCGCGCGCTGGGTCTGCAAAAACAAAGTGCTCAAGGACTGCAAGCGCCGCAGTAATATCTCGGCGCTGGGCGGGTCTCGCTGCTGCCAGTCAAACATCGGTTTTGACTTGGATTTTATCTGAACGATCTGTTCAAGGGTTGGGTTAGCATCCAGATCAATACGCGGAAACACCCGCAACAGATCTTCGATACGCACCTTGCCCTCAAAGGTCGGAAGTTCACCAGAACCGATTTTTTCCTGGAGTTTGCGGCGGGATATCCCAGCCAGCCGTACAGCTTTGGAAACACTCAATAACTGGGTCATGGCGCATGCTTATTGATAAATATTGCAATCTTCGAGCGATAAAAAACTCTGATTGAGCCAAGCTTATCTCAAAGCGATGTTTTAGTCCCGTATAATCGATTGCGCCTCTTGTTATTATTACTTGTGCTTGAGTAGATAGGTAACTAGCTGCTCGCCGGGATGGACGAGATAGTCCTGGATCTGGTTTTTCAGCACAATTTTAACATCAGGTACTGAAAACGGCGGATGCTCCAGATATATACCCGAATGATCCCAGATCCTTGTATCCATACCATGTGGCTTATCGATATTGGGAGACAGCAAATATTCCTGACTCGGCTGATATTCGGTTATGAGCGCATAGGGAACATTCTTGATGTTGGCAAGGATGGCATTGATCTGTTTATTGGAGAGATGCTGCAAGACTTCACGAATCAAAATCAGATCGACACGGGGTAACGTATCGCTCGTTACATCAAGACATTCGAAACTGATATGTTGATTAGCAAATTTTTGCTGATTGCGCTTGATCAACGGCTCCACCACGTCGATACCAACATAGTCAAAACTTGGATCAACAATATTGTAACTGACCTGAAAATCTCCACAGCCAATATCGAGTACGCGCTTAATCTGGTTTTGGGCGATAAAATCCCTCACATATTGGCAATAAATCGCATTACTCTCGAGCGATGAACCTTCGCCAGAGCAAAATTCTCCCGTTTTGCCGCCCCAAAGATTATTTTTATAGATGTCAGAAAATACTTCCGCAGGTCGCAGGTTACTATCTCGCTTGGCGCGCATATAACGCTTAAGACGTCGCTGCCAGGCAACGACAAATTCAGGCATCACAAACCTGATTGCATCCCTGATTGCATCCCTGATTGCATCCCTGATTGCATCTTCGTGTTTTTGCTCTACCGTTAACAAACACCATCTCCTATCCCTGTTCCGTGGAATTTTATTTGCAATGATCGTGCCAAATAGCAGGCTCCTATGGGCAGGGAAGCAGACGCATCACGAGGGTCAGGATTTTTGCAAAATGGCTACAAAGAAGCCATCTGTGCCATTGTGGGCGGGTGTCAATTGCAGCATGTTTTCAGCACAAATCGCCGAAACAGGGAGGGGAGCGCTCTGCACCTCGCTCCAAATCGCTTCAGGAGATATAAGGGAAAACCCTGGATGGCTCTCAAGGAATGAACCTACCTGATCAGCATTTTCTTGTGGCAAAACCGAACAGGTCACATAGACCATGCGCCCACCCGGCCTGACGGCTTTTGCGCCCTGCTCCAGAACGGCACGCTGCTCCAGCAGGCGCTCATCGAGTTGCGCTTGTGTCAATCGCCATTTGCTGTCTGGTTTACGCCGCCAGGTGCCAGACCCCGTACAAGGGGCATCCACCAGTACCACGTCCATCTTGTCGTTGAGCTTGTCGAGCACCCCTTGATTGTTGGAGGGTAGCACTTTGACATTGTGGGCACCTGCCCGGTGCAGACGCTCGCTCATTGGCGACAATCGCTTTTCTTCATTGTCATAGGCGTGGATTTGGCCGCGATTTTCCATCAAGGCCGCCATCGCCAGCGTCTTGCCGCCGCTGCCTGCGCAAAGATCAAGTACCTGCATGCCCGCCTTGACGCCGGTCAAAACAGAAACAATTTGCGATCCCTTGTCCTGAATTTCAAACCAGCCCTTGTAAAAGGCGTCTAGCATATCGAGACGGGGACTTTTTTGCGCGCCGATGGAAGCCGGAATCCGCACGATATCGGCCAGATCATCCGGCACCTCAGCCTCAAATTCTTCAAGTTTTTTCAAAAGGGTCGATCGCTTGATTTTCAGCCGATTTACCCGCAGGTCGATGGGCGCGCGCAATGCAAGTGCCTGCCCCTCAATGAGGGAGCGATCACCAAAAACCTGTTCAAAGGAGGGGTAAATCCAGACTGGCACATCAGCGAGTGCAGCTGGCGGGCTATCCAGGACTTGACCCTCACGTAATCGCGAAAGCCCAGCGCGTTCATCATCGCTCAGGGGCTGGGGCGCATATTGTCCGCCATCGCACATTTCGTCAAGTTCTTCCAGCGTAAAGCCCCAACCATCAAAAAATGCGGCCAGCGCCAGCGCACGAGGCTCCTTGTTGCCCATATAGGCGGCATAAGACGTGGAACGCCGCAACACATCAAACACCAGATTGGCAATCGCCGCACGGTCTTTGCTACCCGCAAACCGGTTGTTCCTTGCCCAGGTGGACAGGACCAGCCGGGCCGGATATTGCGCTTGTACATGGCTTTCAAGGACAGTGATAGCAGCTTCAAGCCGACCAGCCGGACGCATGGCGATCTCCACAGTTAGATCATGACACCAGAGCCATAACGTACCGCGTATCAAATGGAGGATAAAAAACGCAGCCTAGCTTGCAGCAACAGCAGCAGTTTTCTTTTTGATTTCACGTTTGATGCGTCGGGCATTTTGCGACAATTCGAGATCACTTGCTTTCAGCAAATAAGGATCAAGACCACCGCGATGCTCAACCGAGCGCAAGGCATGTGCACTTATACGCAAGCGGAACGAGCGTCCCAGCACGTCGCTGGCCAATGAAACCTGGCACAGATTAGGCAAAAAACGACGCCGCGTTCTGTTTTTGGCATGAGACACATTATTGCCGCTCATAACCCCTTTGCCAGAAAGTTCGCACACTCTTGACATGATAATTCGCTCCGTTACTTTAATGTCTGGTCATTGATCGCTTGATAATCTGATCATGGATCACTGGCCATATTTTTAGACAGGTCATGCACCGCAATTTTGTATTCAGGTTAATTTTGTCATGAAACAAAAAAACCCGCGAATAACCTCACGGGATAAGCTCTGATATATAGTTGGCTGGGTGGATGCCGTCAAGCCTTAAGAAAACGCTTGAAATAGATGACCATTCCGGGCTCAGGGCCCCAGTCATAACGGCCCGGCTGGCAAAATATCCCCATAAACTAACAGACACAAAATTGACCAAATAAACTTTTAGGGCCTTAATTAACCACGTTTGAGATATACTCATGCAGGAATTACCGTCCTGACCACAATATTTGGAGTTTGGCCCCTATGGCTGTTTCTTTTGTCAATCGCGTTTTAATTGCCATGAAAAGTGGATTAGCCCTTGTTCTGGGTCTGATACTGTCGGTGACGAGCAACCATCAAGCCCGCGCCCAACTCGTTGATTCCAAAGTGCAAGCCACCTATCACATTAAATATAATGGCATCAAGCTGGGTAAGTTGAAATTCAAATCAACAGTGAAAGGGCACTCCTATATCATGGAATCCAACACCAAGCTGTCCGTGCCTTTGCTGGGGTCCATTTTCAAATCTTTAAGTTGGCGCGGTGTCACGCGCACGATCGGTTTTGTGTACAATCGCAAGCCAAGCCCCAATAATTATTATTTCGCCTTCAGCAATGGCAAAAAGGCTGGCAAAGTCGATATGACTTTTTCTGGCAATCGCGTCAGCCGCGTGATTAGTGTCCCCAACAAAAAACTGTCGCGTGAATATGTACAGGTTAAAAGCGCTCACTTGAGGCGGGTCATGGATCCCATGACCGCCATCATGCTGATCTCGCGCAAAAGCAGATCACATCGCACGGCCTGCGCGAATACTATTCCTATCTATGATGGCAAGCAGCGTTTTAATCTGAAGCTCTCTTACAAGCGCTCGATCCGGGTGAACCGCAAACAATCTGGCGGTTATGCAGGTCCCGTGATTATTTGCCGGGTTCGCTATCAACCGATAGCTGGCTACAAACCGCACAAAAAAGACGTCAAATTCATGGCCAAAACCAAAGGCATTGAGCTTTGGCTGATGCCCCTGCCAAAAAGCCGAAATTATGCGCCCTATCGTTTTGTCCTGCCCCTGCCCGTTGGCAAGGCTGAGGCAACTCTTGCGCGCTTTGATATTCGCAATGCAAGCGGTCGCAAGATCGCGCTTGTGCGATAGAAGTACACGAAAGTCATTGGCGATCATTGAGCGATTAGATATATGGCTGGTATGAAAACAAAAAAACAATATGCAGCGCTTCCCTATATTGTTTTTCGCAACCATATCGAAGTGCTGCTGATCACGCGCCGCCGCTCAAAGCGCTGGATCATACCTAAAGGCTGGCCCGAGGATCAGTTATCTCCTTCCAAGCTTGCAGCACTCGAAGCATTCGAAGAGGCTGGTCTCAAGGGTCAGGTCGCCAAACGGGCCATCGGCAACTTCAATTATGTCAAACGGCTGGATGACAAGAATAGCGTCATTTGCAGTGTCGATATATTTCCCATGAAAGTCAGCGCCCAATATCTCGACTTTCCAGAAAAAGGACAACGCGAACTACGCTGGTTGAAACTGAAAAAAGCCGCAGCACTGATTGAAGAAAAAGAGCTTGCCGCGCTGATCATCCGTTTTGAGCCAGGCAAGAAAAAATCAAGGGCAAAACTCAAAGCCAAAATCAGCGCATCGCTTTAAGGCAATCGCGTTACACCGGGCAATGGCAGGCCATTGCTGTTCAATCAATCCTGATAGAGCCAACCCTAGGGAGTGTTCTTGACCAAGAACCACAACCATATGTCCCCATTCATAGCCTCTGTCCAGCATGCAGCACCAGCACGCAACGTCACCGCCGTTCTGGGGCCAACCAATACGGGCAAAACCCACCTGGCGATTGAGCGCCTGCTGGGTCATGAAAGCGGCATGATCGGCCTGCCTCTGCGTTTACTGGCACGCGAGGTATATGATAAAGTTTGCACCCGCACAATGCCTGAAAATGTTGCATTAATCACCGGCGAAGAAAAAATAAAACCCGAAAATCCGCGCTACTATGTCTGTACAGTCGAAGCCATGCCGCGAGATCTCAAAGTCGATCTGGTGGCCATTGACGAAGCGCAACTGGCTGCCGACATTGAGCGTGGACATATCTTTACGGACCGCATCATTCATATGCGCGGTACCCATGAGACCTTGCTGCTTGGCGCCGATACTATGAAAGGGATCATTCAAGACCTTGTTCCCAACTGTAATATCATCTCGCGGCCACGGCTTTCAAAGCTCAAATATACCGGACAAAAGAAAATATCCCGGCTGCCAAGACGCACAGCTATAGTAGCGTTTTCAGCTTCTGATGTTTATGCCATTGCCGAATTGATCCGCCGCCAAAGAGGCGGCGCTGCTGTGGTGATGGGAGCCTTGTCGCCGCGCACAAGAAATGCCCAGGTCGAATTGTATCAATCGGGGGACGTCGATTTTATCGTCGCCACCGATGCCATCGGCATGGGGCTCAATCTGGATGTGGATCATGTGGCATTTGCTGGTGCACGTAAATTTGACGGCATGCAGTTTCGCACGCTGTTGCCTGCCGAACTGGCGCAGATCGCCGGACGGGCGGGCCGTCACTTGAACGATGGCACATTTGGCGTCACGGGCAATGTAGAACCGTTTGAACAAGGTCTCGTAGATCAGCTTGAAGATCATCGCTTTGTGCCTCTTAAAGCGTTACAATGGCGCAACAGCAAATTGGATTTTTCTTCTCTTGGCGCTCTGCGTGATTGCCTGACACTTGCTCCCAGTGAACCCCATCTGGTAAAAAGTCGAATCAGCGACGATATGCTTGCTCTTGAGGCCCTGTCGAAAGATCTTGATGTGCAAATGCTGGCCGGCGACCCACAAGCGCTGCAACGCTTGTGGGATGTCTGCCAATTACCTGACTACCGCAATGTATCCCCACAACAACATGCGGACATTATTGCGGCCATATACAAGTATATCATGAGTGATGCCGGGGTCATCCCCGAAACCTGGTTTGAATATCAGGTGGCGCATGCAGACAATATCATCGGCGACATAGATACGCTGGCCAATCGCATCGCCCATGTTCGCACCTGGACAGCGGTTTCAAGCCGCGCAGATTGGCTGGATGATCCAAAAAGTTGGCAACAGCGCACACATGCGATAGAAGACCGATTATCGGATGCCTTGCATTCGAAACTGACACAACGCTTTGTTGATCGACGAACCTCTACCCTGATGCGCCGTTTGCGTGACAAGGAAGAGCTATTCGCCGAGATCGACAAGAAGGGTGATATATACGTGGAAAAACATTTCGTGGGCCGTTTAAATGGTTTTTGTTACGCGCCAGATGGCAGTGCCGAAGGGCTGCAAGGCAAGGCTGTACGTCATGCTGCAGCAAAAATCCTGGCCGGAGAGCTGGCCAAAAAAGCCGAACAGCTAATCGGCTCCGGAGACAGTGCCTTTTCGCTGTCGCGCACCGGCAATATTTTGTTCGACGGTGAACTGATCGGGCGACTGGATCGCTGTGAAAATGTTCTGGCTCCCAATCCACATCTGTTTTCCGACGAGCATCTGGCCCCGACAGATAAGGAACGCATTCTTAAACGCCTCGAAACATGGCTTGGCACCCTCGTTGGCGAGGTACTCAAACCGCTTGTAGAGTTACAAACAGCCAGCGATATTACCGGCCTGTCTCGTGGCATCGCCTTCCAGCTGATCGAGAATTTTGGGAGCCTGAAACGAACTGATGTTGCCCAGGACTTGCGTCAGCTCGACCAACCCGCCCGCAAGCAATTGCGCAAATATGGTGTGCGTTTCGGGGCCTTTAATGTGTTCGTGCCAAGCCTTTTGAAACCAGCCGCTTCTGAACTCTTATTGCTGTTTTGGGCGCTATATGATCGCTCGAACAATATTGAACCCTATGATCTGCCAGAAGCGCCGCGCGCTGGCCTGACCTCTGACGTTAATGACAAGAAGCTGCCCGAACAATTTTATCGCACCGCCGGGTTCCAGCCCTGTGGCCCGCGTGTCGTACGCATGGACATGCTGGAACGCCTTGATCAGCAAATCCGGCCGCTGATCATCTGGCGCTCCCAAAAGACCAGCGATCAGCAACCGATTGGCGCAACTGGCAATGGTGGCTTTTTGGTACAGGCTGACATGTTGTCGATCCTTGGTTGCAGCTGGGACGAGATGAAAAATATCTTGCCAGCCCTTGGCTTTGCTGTTGAACGCAAAAAAATTATCGTCAAAACGGATAGCGCTGAAGCCAAACAAGCCTCCAGAGCAGCGCTCAGCGCCCTCAAGGATTTTGTCACCATCCCGGATGAGCAATCAGAACCGGTTGAGCCCGCCCCAGACCAGTTCGAAGAAATCTGGCGGCCCAAACGTCAACAGTTTTCGCGCCCGCAACAACAGCGCCACCAGGACAACCGCTCGTCCCACAACGACAAATCAGGCCACAAGAATAAGTCGGGGGGCAAAGGGTCCACAAGACGATCCGGTAAACCAGACTTTAAAGGCAAACCCCGCAAAGGACAAAGACCAGATTCAAACGCCCCAAACCATCCGCGCCCGAAACCGCGCCCGAAACCTCGCCCAGCCGATCCAGACAGCCCGTTTGCTGCCCTTGGTGATTTGAAAAAGCAGTTGGAACGAAAGAAAAAATAACCCCGTGACCCCTAATTCCAATCCCTCCGTACGCCTTGACAAATGGCTATGGTACACGAGAAAGGTGAAAACCAGATCGAAGGCTACCAAGCTCGTCAAGGATGGCAAGATCAGGGTCAATACGGTGAAAGTTTCCAAAGCCTCACAGGTGATCCGCGTCGATGACGTCATCACCGCCACGATCTCGACCAATGTGTTTATCTTGAAAGTCATTGAACTGGGCAGCCGGCGCGGCCCCGCGACAGAAGCGATCACCCTTTATGAAGACCTGACCCCTGCCCCTGTCAAGCAATCAGCAGCCCGACCACGACGCCCAGAGCGGGACAAGGGGGCCGGACGCCCCACCAAACGCGAGCGCCGCCAAACTGATCGCTTGCGCTGGAACACGCTCTATGATGCCGGAGACGAATGATCGCCCAAATTCACACTGAAAAAGGCTGGCCTCAACCTGTATTTTGTTTTATTTTTCTTGTATCTATTAAAGAATGCACGCAAAGCGGTTGACAATGAGGCCACTCATGGCCACTTAAGACAAAGAAAAAATCTGGGAGAGCGATCAAAAAATGACCTATATCGTCATCGATGCCTGCGTTAAATGCAAACACACGGATTGTGTTGAAGTCTGTCCGGTGGACTGTTTTTATGAAGGTGAGAATTTTCTCGTCATTCATCCTGATGAGTGTATTGACTGTGGCGTCTGCGAGCCGGAATGCCCCGTCGACGCGATCAAGCCAGATACCGAACCTGGTATGGACCGCTGGGTCGTGATCAACACTAAATATGCCGAACTTTGGCCTAATATCACCATCAAAAAAGATGCCCCGGCCGACGCCGAGACATTTGCCGAAGAAACCGGAAAATTTGAGAAATATTTCTCCGAAGAACCAGGTACGGGTGACTAATAATTCGCTCACGGCTATTCCTCGCTTCGCTTGGGCCTCCGCAGGGGCGCGCAAAGCGAAGTGTACATTACAGCGCTTTTGCTCTGCGGCCTTCAGTGTTTTTTATGGCTATACTCCAAAAGGCAAGTGAACCACAAAAGGAGATAGAGTAGAATCCCAAAATCGACACTACCGAAAGTTCGTGTTTGAGTGCTTTTTAAACCACCAGACCGCGCTCGATCACCCGTACGCGGCTACGCCCACTGCCTTGTTTTTCGACGCGCACCTGCACGGAGATACGTTCTGTCAGAGCCTCGACATGGCTGATCACCCCGACCTTGCGCCCCTGGCTTTGCAGGCTTTCAAGCGCTTCAATGACAATATCCAGCGAGCGCGCATCGAGCGCTCCAAAACCTTCATCAATCATCAGCGTATCGACAAAGGACGAACGACCATCCAATTGCGAGAGACCAAGCGCCAAGGCCAGCGACACCAAAAAGCGCTCTCCCCCGGACAACGAGCGCACAGAGCGAATTTCCCCGCCCATCTCAATATCCACCACCTGTAGACCCAGACCGCCAATGGTATTACGCTCGATCTTGTAACGCGGATTGATATTGAACAATTGCTGATTGGCCAGCGCGATGAGATGATCAAAGGTCACCCCTTGTGCGAAGCGGCGAAACTTGTCGCCCGTTTTAGAGCCTATCGCGCCACTCATCACCGCCCACAGGGCATGATTTTTTTCTACTCCTTCAATCTTGCGCGATAATTTTTGCCGGTTTTTACGCGCCGTATCATCTAGTTCAACGGCGCTTTTGCTCTTGCCAAGATCGATCATCAACATGGCTTGGTCAGCTTCTATTTCTTGCAAATCATCTTGAAGCTGCGCTCGCTCGTGCAACGGCTTTGCAACGCTTTCAATCTTTTTGAGATGTCGTTTGCGATCTGATAAGAGCGCTGCGTTTTTGGTCTGATGTTCCACCAACTGCCCCATACGCTCGTTCATTTTGCTGATTTCCTCTTCAGAGATGGCCAGCAAAGACAGGACTTGCGCCAATTGCAGATCTTTTTTGGCCAACGCCGCGTCACGCGCCTTGATTGCCTTTTGCTGGGAGCGGCTGGTAGTCTTTATCTGCTCTTCCATACGAGCCAGGTTTTTCACCACTTCTTCAAGCCTTGTGGCACTTTCGCGCTTCGCGACAATGATCTCTTGCAGCGCCTTGGCATCCTGCTTTACGGCCTCTTCCATCTGGGACCGGATTTGGGTGACGGATTGTCCCTCAAACAATTCCCCACGCTCGCTTTCCAGTCCGGCAGAGTTCTTTTTCAGCACGATCAACTCATGTTCAAGCTCAACACAGCGCGTGCTGATCGTTTCAATCCGCTCCGCAAGCACGGCCTCATCTTTTTGCTCCTTTTGGAGGGCGGTCTGGATCTGTTCCGCTTCTTCTTTTTGCCGATCATATTGATTTATGCTCTTTTGCAATCGCTGCTCAACTTTTGCTGGTTCGCCCTCAAGATCGGATTTTGAGACATCCGCACCCTCCAGTAAGGAAAGCAGCTGCTCAAGAACAATCTTGCGATGAGCGTCCAACCGATCCACACACCTCACCGTATCGCTGACCTCGTCACGCACTTTCTGACGAGATTTTTCCAGTGCATCATTTGCATCGAGTTGCGCCTGCAACTCCTTTTCAAGTGAGCGAACCTGCTCGGTATGAGAGCGGTTTTGCTCTTCCAGTTGCTGGATAGTGATTAGCTGTTTACGCACATCAGTCATCTGATGCTCATTGGTTTCACGCAGCTGTTCAATATGGGTAAGCAGTTCACGAGGAGAATACTCTGCAATCAGTTGCAGATGAAGACGCTTGGCCGCTGCTTGCGCCTCACTGACCAGGCCCCCGGTTTGCAATTGCAGCTCTACAAGTTTTTTATTCGCGATCACCAGGCGATCATCCGCACTTTCGATTCGGGCTCTGGCATGTTCCATCGCCCGTAGTGCACGATTACGACTTTGCTCGTTATATAATATTTTTTCTACCAGTTCGCACGTGCGGGAACGCATCAACTCGAGCAATTCATTATTATCCTTGTCATCATACCCGGGATGATCTGTTGAGCCACAAACGATGCAAGGATCATCTGGTTGCAAGGTTGCCCGTAACGACAAAACCTGTTTTGACAGTGCACTTTTTGAGCGGGTCAGCGCTTCTTGTGCCTCTGATGCCCGGCTTTTCAAATCGCTCAATGCAGTCTCCAGATCTTGTAGTTGTTGATCCGTTCGCGAGCGTTTTTCTTGCGCCTCCAACCGTGTTTCATTCGTTTTTTCAATAATGCTAGTTTGCTCCACCAGCCGTTCCACATGATGATGCAATCTGTTGAGCAGCGTTTGACAATCAGATTGATGATCACGCTTGCAGCGTATTTCATCTGCTCTGCTACTTTTGAGTTTTTTTGCGCTGTCGTCGCCTTTCGTCCGCAGCATGACAAGACGCTCTTTCAGATTTTTAGCAAAGGTAACCTTTTGATCCAGTTTGTTTTTAAATGCTTCATCCCTTTGTTGCTTTACCCCTCGCTGCGCCCGTAAATGGCTGAGCTTGGTGCGCAGATCACCAAGGGTACGAAACGACGAGTTTATATCTTTTGCACGCCTCGACACGACCTCTAATGCAGCATCTTGCAATAAAGCGCCCTGCAAAACCTCAAGGCGCTCATTCATCAGCTTGGTATTTTTTTGTCGATCCACCTGCTGCGCCAGCAATTTCGTCTTGGCTTTTTGTCCCTCGGCGAGAGCTGATTCCTCTTCGCTATGACGCACCTTTGAGGTGCTGATCCGAGTATCGAGTTGTGAGGCGCGCTCGAACAAAGGCGTAGATATTTTTAAAATCTGCTCGGATTTCTCTAATTGTTCGAATTGTTGCTTCTCCAATTTGTCTGATTGCGCGAGCGATTGCTGCAATGCTTTTTTTTCTTGCTGCTGAGCAGATTGTTGTTGTTGCAATTCACCAAGTGATCGCTGTTCACGCACCGCTTTATCGATCATCCCTTGCAAAGAATGTGCTATTTCAACATTTGCCAGCAGGTTTTTATCATCCCCCGCTTCCGCCAATTGCTGGACTGACTTCTTTGCCTCGCCGTTCGCTTCTGCCAACCGCTTCAAAGCCTCTTCATGACGGCTATACCAATCGAGCTCGACGCGCGCTTTTTTACTCTTCTCGCTCAGCTCGTCATGACTACTCTGCGTGCTGTTGATCAGCTCTTGCAACTCTCTGCGATCCCGATCTGGCAGCACCGCGATAAAACCCGTTTCCTTTTGCAGATCTTCCAGGTCACGCGAAGCTTGACGCTCGGTCTCATATGCTTTCGCTGAAATTTTCGAATAGAGTTCGGTACCTGTGATTTTTTCGAGCAGATCAGCACGATCACCATCCGAGGCGCGCAAAAAGGCATCAAAATCATTTTGCGCCAACAGCACCGTGCGCCCGAATTGATCATAGGTGAGTTTAAGGCGCGAAGCGATTTCTGCATCGACACGTTTCTTGCCGGACGCCAAAACGCTATTATCTTTCAAATCTATGAGGGCGCGTTCAAAATCCAGCAGATTGCCGCTGGTTTTACCAAAGGCTCGGCGCACCCGCCAGCTGACCTGCAGATGCTTGTCATCAATCATCAAATCCACTTGTGCGAATGCCTCCGTACAGCCCGTACGAAGAATAGAGCGCGGGTCGCTGGTTGCCATCGCTTCCCCTCTTGTGTTTTCGATCTTGTTTTTGCTGCCTTGTGCTGAAATACGCGGATAGGTGCCATAGAGCGCCAGACACAAGGCATCAAGAATGGTCGATTTGCCCGCACCTGTTTCGCCAGTAATCGTGAACAGCCCGCAGCCAAACAAAGGTTCTGAGTTAAAATCAAGTTCGAAATTTCCTTGCAGGGACGCTAGATTGCGACCCCGTATGGCAAGAATTTTCATGTGCCCACCTCATTCAAGAGCTGGTGAAAACAAGCGATATGTTCGTCTTCTGGTTCGCTGCCATAGTACTCGATAAAGGCCTCTTTAAACAAATCATCTGGATGAAGTTCACCAAGCCGCTTTACCGCTTCAAGGTTTTTAGGCTCACGCTTTTGCCCCGGCCACGCAATGTCTGGGGCGACATCGCGAATAGCAAAGCCCAGACAAATCTCATCTAACTTGGCACGAATACCGGGTTGAGGCCCCGCGATCTGCAAGGCTATCTGCACAAACGGTCTTTGCTCCAGCGACACTTTTGGATTGAATCTCATCTCTTCAAGAGCGCCGCTGATCTCCTCGATCTTCAAACGCCCTTTTTTGGGCACCCGCAAAAATGGTACGGGGCGTGACAGCTTGAGATGTTTGCAAGAGGACTTGCTCTTGGTCAGCTTGACGAGGCTGACGCCATGCTCATAGCTACGCTCAACCACCGACAATGGCATGGGAGACCCGGCATAGCGAACAAGACCATGTGCTGGCTTTTTGGTCTTTGCCGCTTTGGTCCCTTTGCTCTTTTTAGGGGCGGACTTGGTCGAAGATGGTTCGCCAAGGCTTTGCGCCCGATGCAAATGACCAAGCGCCACATAGTCCGCGTCACGGCCAAAAATATCTGCTGGCACGGCATGCTCGCCGCCAATGACGATGCGCCGCTCTGACAATGATTCAGATAGGCTGGCACCTTTAACATGCAAATGCCCTGTCACCACGAGGGGCAGATCACCGATCTGCTTGCGGCATGCTTTGATAGTCTGCCGGTAAAGTCGCTTGATACCTTGCACCATTGGGGAGGGGGCATTATCTTTTTGCGGCACTGCAAAGCTTGGCAGGTCCGCTGGTCGCAGATAGGGAATGGCCAGAATATAGCCGCTGATCTCGTCGCCTCTATGCACGGGGATCAGATGGCGATGGAGATCGGGCGCGCCATCCAGCAGATGCAGGGAACCGATTGCCACCACATTGGCACGTTTCAGCAATGGTCCAGGGGCTTCCAGCCGCCCCGCGCTATCGTGATTACCCGCAATCATCACGGTAAGCAGATCAGGGACCATGATCGCCAGTTCATCAAAAAACTCATACAACATTTTGTACATGGCACTGGACGGGTTTTGATGATCGAAAACATCACCGGCAATCACAAGTGCATCAACCTTGTTGGCGATGACCAGTGAAGCGATCTCGTCAAGAACCCGCGCCTGTTCAAGCTCGCGCGCCCAACCCGCCAGTTCATGCCCGATATGCCAGTCCGCTGTATGCAGGATTTTTATAAAACCGCCTCCTATGACACCCATACACCTCCAAAGTATTTAGGTCATACGATATTGGCATTGTGTGCAACAATAAAAAAGGAGGCGCACACCTCCTTTTTTTATCTTCTTTTGTAAGGTCCAACAGCCCAAAACAACGATTTTTTATTTTTGTCTTTTTTAGCCTTCTTCTTGGTGTCAGCTTTTCCGGCGTCTGATTTTTTATCTCTCGCCTTGCTGGTTTTCTTGTCGCTGACAGCAGCGCTGCCGGTTTTTTCTTGCCACCTTTTTTGCGGCAATATGAACTTACTTTTTCCTGATTACCCCTGCATGTGGATAGCCAATAATTACGGCTTGGATGCGGATACGTCGGGGTAATCAGGTTCTTTAAAAACAAAACTCTGGAGGCTTATCCAATCAATTGGGGTTATCAAAGACTGACGAACCCTCCAATCCCACCGCGAGGCACAAAGCAAGGGCCGCGAAAATATCTTTAAAAATTACCGCATCCGTATCGCCAACGTTATGCGTGACTATGATCAAATTGAACGCGATGAGGCGCCGGGTGATAGTCGGAAAATGCACAACTAACGTGTTCGCCGCAAGGCAGCTATGCAGCTGGCACTAAGGGCGAGCCCTTGGAACCCATTCGATCAGAGATGTTATCTGCCGGGTTCATAGGCTTCAAACTGGGGAATGTCATCACCAATGTCTTCCCAGTTGGCTTTTGATGATACAAAAATATGTGCGCTTGGTCGCTCAACGATATCCGAGCTGATCGTGCCAATACGTACACGTACCGTATCAGGTTTCGATTCGACCTTACTGAGAATTGGCGACCCACAATGCTTGCAGAAATATCTCTTTTTGCCTGGACTTGTTTCATAGCCCGTTAATTCATCCTGCCCGCAAACAAGGGCAAAGCGCTTCGCATCGACAATCCCGTTTGTCGCAAAGGCGCTGCCTTGCGCTTTGCGGCACTGCGAGCAATGGCACATTATAATGCTTTTTATTTCTCCGCTGATTTCAAAGCGCACCTTGCCACAAAGGCAGCTCCCCTTATATTTATTGTCTGACATTTGATGTCCCCTTCAAAAGCCTAACCACCAAATCGTGTCCCTAATCACCACCGCCTTCAACACCGATCATTGTCATATCGCTGATCGGCAAACGTACGGCTTTTGCTCTTTGATAGTCGTCGCTACTGTACCAGTTTTTAAAATGTTCTTCACTTGGAAACTGTAACAAAACCAAGCGACGTGGCTGGAAATAATTCCCTTCAACGACCTTAAAATCTCCGCCTCTTACAAGAAATTTCCCACCGTTTTTCTCAACTGCTTGTTTAGCGATTGTTTGATACTCGCGATAGAGATCCGGATCATCTACGCGAACATCAACAACAACGAAATAGTCGGTCATTCTTTCATTCCTACTTGGTCTACGATCACCCTAATGCACAAAGCCGATATTGGAAAAGCTGCCGGGTTTGGTTTTGGAGATTTCGCTCAACAGGTCGATGACCTCCAGCGGTTTATCCATGATGCCGAGCACTCGCGCCTGGCGTCTTGCTTGCGCGAAGTCGCCGGGGGTCAGGTTTTTGAAGGTCATGCCTTCGCCGGGCACGGCTTTGAAGCCAAAAAACACTTCATAGGCATGAGGCAGCTCGACCTTGCCTAGAAACGAATACTTCACATGGAAGGTAAAACGGCGCATGCTCGCGCGATCAAAGCGGTCCATCAGATTGGTGGTACAGATAATCGGATAGGGATGATCTTCCATCCAGGTAAGCATCTCGTTAACCTGCGAAATTTCCCATGAACGCACAGCGTCGCGGCGATCAAACAAAAAGGTTTCCGCTTCATCAAATATCAGCATGGCCTTTTGGTCGCGCGACTGCTCGAACGCATCCGCAATATGTTTTTCGCTTTCCCCGACAAAGGCTCCCAGAATATCAGAGGCCCGTTTATGAATAACTTCGAGCCCAAGATGATTGGCCAGATAGCGTCCATAGGCCGATTTGCCGGTACCAGGAGGACCAGACAAAAGCAAAGAAAAGTCCAGCGTACCTATTTCACTCAAGCGGGCGGTGAGGCCAGCCAAATCTGGTTTGGCACGTGTGAGCTTTGGATCAAACTCAGGCAAGGCAGTGGTTTTCCTGGCACGATTACCAGAGATAGCGCGCACAATGCCGCCAGCCGCCCGCTCCACAGCCTCGCGGCCACCACCAGAAAATTTCGCAGCTTTAAGCGCATTTTCGAGCACTGCTGGCGTCGCATCAATCTGACGCGACAACTGCTCGATATCCTCGTCCGACAAACCGACTTCAATACGTTCGTCGAGACGGCGTAAAATATGGGCGCGCTGACTGGCCGGTGGCTGTTTAAGTTCAATGGCCAGCGTCATGCGGCGCAGGACGGCCGGGTCCACCTCACCAATATGATTGGAAGTCCACAAAACTGGCACGGGGTTATTTTCAAGGATGCGGTTGAGATAGAGTTTTGAGCCGCCGCGTTTGATCAGCTGCCAGGCAACATCTTCCATCTCGTCAAACAACACTGCGGTGCCGTGCGCGCCAGCCAGCAAGCGCAGCGCGAACACCAGATCCGACAAACGTTCCGAACGATCGGATTCACCATCAATGGACGCGCTGACCTCACCGGCCGCATAGAGCGATAGCCTGGCTGCTTGCGCGGCCATTTTGGTCAGTTCGGTTTTGCCAGATCCGGCAGGGCCGTAAATCAATATATTGACGCCCTTGGCACGGCTTTTGGCAGCGCCCTTCAATACCCCGGCAATGAGATCGCGGTCGGTGGCAATATGATTATAGTCGGACAACTCGAGGCTAGAGGACAGGGTCGACCCCAGCAGCATCTGCCGCATTTCCTTGAAACCGCGATAATTCTGGTCAAGGCACAGATCAATGCGCCACGGCACCGCATAGCGCCCGGTTGTGCCTGCCAGTTGTTCGCCATGGTCTTTTATCTGCAACAACCCCGTTGAAACGATCTCGCCAGGCGGTGACATCAACTGCTCGATGGTGCGGCTGTCTTCACCAGTTAAAAGCGCTGCCGTACGGGACAGAGGCCCCGCGACCTCGGTTGCTGCATCGCACAGATATTCCACCTGCTCAAAACGTGTATAACAGGCAATAAGGGTAGCGATCTTGGCGGCAGATGGTGGCAGGTTGAGTGCTTTTACCAGCATTTTGACATTTTTGGTCAAAGGCTGGGGTTCGGGCGTCTCTGAGGCGGCTTTTTTCAACATGGCCAGAATAGCGGCGCGATGATTGCTATATTCGCGCTCTAGCTCGGCGACACGAAATTTGGGCGAATACATGTTGCCAATCGCCTTGTTGAGGGGCTTTGGCATTTGGAAATTAAGGCTATCACCGCGCTCTTTTAACCAGCCGAGCATATGCCGGGAGGCCCGCAAAGGCAGGTCTCCACGGCTCAAAATACGTAAAATATAGCGGGCAACAAGGCCGCGTTCGATATCACTGACAGACATAAAATTCTTTACTGATTGGCGTTGGTGCAACGGATCTTCCTCCAGCATATCAATAAACCAGCCAATTGGGGAAGCATTAGGTGAGCGAACTTGAAAATGGTTATTCGGTTTGGTAACTATGGGCAAAAAGTGGGGCAAAAGGACGACAAAAAACCTTACTAACCCCAATTATTGGATAAGCCTCTAGAGTTTTGCTTTTAAAGAAAGTCATTTTAGGCTTGTTGTTTTTTAGACAATAGGCGACGAGGCAGGAGATGATATGGACGAGTGCATTTGCCGATGAGCGATGCCTCGAATGCTCCAGCCCCATATCGCTCTAGAGTACACCAAAGACAGTTTCTACGATAAACCTCTTTCATATCAGTAGCTTGTTATAAAGCGACAGTAGGTAATTCTTCATATTTTTGTGAATACCTACAAGAATATGCAGTCCTTTTTTCCAGAGCTTTTGAATTTTTCCTTTGAAATATAGCCCTTGTCGGCCAGCAATATTCCCATCAATCCGTCAGCCATTTTCAACAAAGGGGCACGGTCATCCACGTTCCCCGGTGTGATATGGAGGGCTAAAAGCTCCCCCTTATTGTTGATTATGATGTGCAATTTGAAGCCAAAGAACCAACCCACTGTCGATTTTCCGCGCGCTGCCAGCCCCTTAAAAACCCTGTTTCTGAAAATTCTCTTGTTGCGACAGACCTTCAGGGGGCAGCTATCGACCACATAAAGTCCGGTCTTTTCACCTTGTCCCAAAAGCATGTGCAGCAAAACCGACAAAGGTAAAAATAGACGACCTTGCAGCACTACAAATCATTCATAGGAGGGAATATCAGAGAAATAGTCTCGGTACATTTGACCGATGCCATAAATATAGAAGCATTTGAAATTCTTGAATGAACTGGTATGGAACAGCACCATGATCAACATCATTTCCGACAAGGAAAGCTTTCCTTCGCGACAACGCGTGCGACCATTGCTGATGAGCTTGTGGCATTAGCCCGCCGGGCAACGCCATGGTTCTCACTCGGCCTTCGCGTGATCTGCTCCAGCTCTTCACACTGTTCCTGCTCTGGATAGTTCTCGCGAACCATGTAGCCAGAAGAATCAATCCAGCAGCCTGCGTCAATCGATTTCTCGGGGGCTCTTGGAAGCGGAGCATAAACAAACTATCCAGTGAGCTTGTCTTCAATGGCATCCCAGATCAACGCCGCGATATCGGCACCGCCAAAACGAGCTATCTCGCGAATACCGGTAGGTGAAGTGACATTGATCTCGGTCATTTTATCGCCGATCACATCAATACCGGTGAATAGCAGACCACGGCGCTTCAGCTCTGGCCCAATGGCCTCGCAAATCTCGCGGTCCCGCGCGGTGAGCTCGATCAATTCAGGGCGCCCACCCACATGCATGTTGGAGCGTGTTTCGTCTTTGGCCGGTATCCGGTTCAACCCCCCCACAGGTTCGCCGTCGACCAGAATGATGCGCTTGTCTCCGGCCCGCACATCGGGGAGATATTGCTGTACGATATAGGGTTCACGAAACATTTCGTCAAACATCTCTGCAAGCGCTCCCAGGTTAGTATCCCCATCGCGCAAAAGAAACACGCCAGCGCCGCCATTGCCATAAAGGGGCTTAATGATGATATTCTTGTGCTCGTCCCGAAAAGCCTTCACATCGGCCAGTTGACGGGTGATCAAGGTTGCTGGCATCAAATCGGCATATTCCATTACAAAAAGTTTTTCAGGCGCATTACGCACATGAAACGGATCGTTGACCACCAGTGTTTTGGGATGGATGCGCTCTAACAGATGGGTCGTGGTGATATAATGCATGTCAAAGGGTGGGTCCTGACGCAACAGCACCACGTCAAGCGTAGCCAGATCAATCTTCGTGAGATTACCCGCCTTGTAATGTGCCCCTACCTTGTCAAATACCTCTATGTCGCGGCCCCTTGCGGCAAGCTGATCACCTATCATCGATAGCTGGTCAGGCTGATAATAGAACAGCTTATGGCCGCGCTCTTGCGCTTCAAGCATCAGCGCAAAGGTGCTGTCGCCCTCAATGTCGATGTTGTCGACCGGGTCCATCTGGACGCCGATATGGTAAGCCATCTATTTCCCTTTGGTCTTTTCGATAAAGTGAACAAGATCTGTCTCTGGATCAGATATTTGCCAGTGACTGCAAAGCGGCGTCAAGAGAGTATATGGGAAAAAGCATCTTTTTGATGCCGGGGCAGTTTCCAGGGGAGTATGGCGATGACGTCAAAGCCAATTTCACCGACGGGCTGCACTCTTTGTTTCCCGAGCCAGTGGCTGGCGGCGCGCCTGATCCTTTGTTGCTGGCGCATGGACACGGCACCAAGCGCTTCATCAAGTTCTGCTCGCCCTTTGACTTCGACAAAGGCCAGCCTTCGTGCATTGGCGGCAATCAGATCAACCTCGCCGACCGGCGTTTTGTAACGGCGCTCCAATATCCGGTAGCCCGACGCCATCAAAAAGATCGCAGCAACAGTTTCCGCTTGCATTCCTCTGCGATAAGCCTTTTGGCGTTGCTGGTTCATTTCGACGAATAACCGCCAAAAAAAACGACGCCATTTTGAAATAATAATTGAGTAACCATTCGCATCAACCCTAATCGTTTGAAAACACCGCAAAACAACGCTGTTTTAGCTAATTAATCATTTTTTGCAACCATTTATCAATAGACTGGTGCCTATCGTGCATAGGTGAACAAACTTATTCCATATTCTATCCATTAAGGGATCAAACGCGTATGTCAATTGAGAGCGACAAAACCATACGGCAACCAAAATCCATGCTTGCGCGTCTCGTTGGCAGACTGCGCCGCGATGAGGAGGGCGTCACAGCGATTGAATTTGGCATTATTGCTGCGCCATTTTTGATCCTCATTGTGGCCCTTTTGGAAACCGCGCTTGTCCATTTGACAACACTCGATCTTGAAAATGCCGTCCGCGATGCCTCTCGCCAGATCCGTACCGGACAGGCCCAGGTCGCCAATCTGTCGGCAAACCAGTTCAAAGATCTTGTCTGCGACAATACGGTGCTGATTTCAGATTGCAAAACCACTGAGCAACTGGTGATCGATGTACGCTCATATGATGACTTTGATATAATTTCAACCGATCCCGCCGAAATGCATGATGATGATGGCGTGTTCACGGGGGATAACGAATATAGTCTTGGCTCCGGTCTCAAGGTAGTGGTGGTTCGCGCCTATTACAAAATGAAACTTCTGGCCCAGCTTCCCATCGTTGGCCTCGCCAATGCGGGACCTCACCATCGCATGATCAATGCCATCTCGGTGTTTCGCAACGAACCGTTCTAATAGGGGTGCGATTGCCCCCCTTCAACGGACCAGCGCAAAGCGAACCTGAAAATGAATTTGAAAAAGTTAATCGAGCCCCACGCTCAAGGAGTATAGACGTGTTTTTCAAGAAATCACCCAAAACAGCGATCAACGCATATACGCAGTTCATTGCTCGCTTGAAGCGCGACAACAAAGGCGTAGCGGCTCTGGAATTTGCCTTGATCGCCCCTATCATGGTCACCTTGTATATGGGCAGTGTTGAGCTGCATCACGCTTTGTCAGCCGACCGCCGGGTCACGGACCTCGCAGGCGCAACCGCCGACCTCGTAGCTCAATCAGCCGACATATCGGGGCAGATGGACAATATTTTCGATGCTGCCAGCACCTATCTGAAGCCTTACGGCGTCGATAATCTACGCATTACCGTGTCAAGCATCTGTCATGCCGGTGATGATACGGGACGCGTGGACTGGAGCGCCAACTATGTCAATGGTGGCGTCAAAAGCTATGCCCACATGGACGTCGTACCACTGCCACTTGATAATGATAACAAACCGCTCTTGACGATCAAGGGAACAAGCCTGGTTTTTGCAGAAGTATCCTACCAATACACGTCCCCGCTTGGAGAATATGTAAACTCCATGACCTTGTCAGATCACTATTATCTGCGCCCCCGCCTCACAGAAACACCCTCTGTCCTCAACACAGGGGCGGGCGGTTCCGTTGATGGATGTGCCAATTCCGACTTCACGGATTTGAGTTAATCGTCTCAACAAGCATTTTTTCAAGAACCGGCGAGATAGCTTTCATCTCGCCGGTTTTTATTTGCCGATAAAGCCGACGATTTCTTTAACCTTGGCCATGACGGGATCAGCGATTTCGCGGGCCCTATTGGCGCCATCGATTAGAAACGCGTCGATCTCTCCGGCCTCTCCCATCAGTTTTTGCATCTCGATACTAATCGGCGAGAGCTTCTCAACTGCGAGATCGATAAGGGCTGGTTTAAAGACACCAAACCCTTGTCCCCTATACTGTGCCAAGACGTCCTCCACGTCCATTTCAGCAAGCGCAGCGTAAATACCAACAAGATTGGCGGCCTCTGGCCGATCAGCAAGCCCAGCTTCTTCTGACGGCAAGGATTCTGGGTCGGTTTTGGCCTTTTTGATCTTTTTGGCGATCAGGTCCCGGTCATCAGTCAAATTGATACGTGTCATATCAGAGGGTGCAGATTTGCTCATTTTCTCCATGCCATTGCGCAGCGACATGACCCTCGTCGCCGGTCCTGCGATCAAAGGCTTGGGCAAGGGAAAAAAGCCTTCTTCATGCCCGCATTTTTCAATGCTGGAGGCAAAATCAGTATTGAACTTTTGAGCAATATCACGGGCCAGTTCCAAATGCTGCTTCTGGTCAGCGCCCACCGGCACATGCGTGGCACGATACAATAAGATATCTGCAGCCATGAGATTTGGATAGGAAAACAGTCCCACCGAGGCGTTTTCCTTGTGCTTGCCAGCTTTTTCTTTGAATTGGGTCATGCGGTTCAGCCACCCCATGCGCGCCACACAATTAAAAATCCATGCAAGTTCCGCGTGACCAGATACCTGACTTTGATTGAAAATGATCTGCCTGGTGGGATCAATCCCCGAGGCGATGAAAGCGGCGGCCACTTCGCGGATATTATGAGCCAGAATATCAGGATCCTGCCAGACCGTGATGGCATGTAGATCGACCACGCAATAGAGACACTCATGCTCTTCTTGCAAGGCCACAAAACGCTTGATAGCCCCCAGGTAATTCCCCAAATGCAGATTTCCGGTTGGCTGCACACCGGAAAAAACCCGCTCATTCTGTTTCATATAACTGCTCCTTTGAGCAGTGTTATGGCGCGCTCGCCCCCTTGTTGCAAGACCTGCATTGAAGTGATGCCTCCCCTCTTGCTTGATGATCTTGAAAATAGCGCGTAAACTAGCTTGGTAAAAAACAATTGAAATACCGGGGAGGATATCATGCAAACATGGCTTCGCAGAATTTTGGCAATCGTGGCGATGGTTGGATCTGTCTATGGACTATTAGCAGTCTATACTAAATTCGGCGACCTTAACGCCGGGGGAAGTAGCTATTTAGAGCTGTTCCTGACCAGCCTTGGAGGACTGTTTTTTCTGTATGGCATCATGTGCAGTTTTTGGCTGCTAGAACGGCGCACCGGATCAACCACGGCTAATGTCATATTCTGGCTGGCTCAAATTCCCGTGCTGACCACTGGATTTCTTTCCTATCATATCTACGCCCTTGGCAATCTCGCTATGACCACCAATCCGGATTTTGCAACATTTGGTGTTACCATGAACATACCTGACAGCAATTTCCTATTGATGATGGGAGATAGCGGCCAAGGCGAGCTTATTGGCTTTAACATGTTCGCTCTGTTGATGATCGTACTGCTAATCAGCGTTGGTATCAGCACGTGCCGGGAAAAACGTCTCATATCCAATCTTAAATCCGCAGCCACTATCGCGGGGGGCGCAGCCGCTCTCACCGGAGCTGCTGTCGTTGCGGGAACCAAAGGCGCCGCATCGGTTGCCAGCACGGCAGGTGATGTTGCGGGCGGTGCAGTGGACGCTGCAAAAGTAACGGCCTCTGTTGCTGGAGACATCGGCGAAAAAGCCGTTGATGTGGCAGGAAGTGCTGCCTCAAGCGCCGCAGACGCCGCTGTTGATCTAGCAGGGGGCGCGATGGACACCGCAAAAGCAACGGCCTCTGTTGCTGGAGACATCGGCGAAAAAGCCGTTGATGTGGCAGGAAGTGCTGCCTCAGACGCCGCAGACGCCGCTGTTGATCTAGCCGGCGGTGCGATGGACGCCGCAAAAGCAACGGCCTCTGTTGCCGGAGATATGGCCAAAAAAGCCGTTGATGTGGCGGGAAGTGCTGCCTCAAGCGCCGCAGACACCGCTGTTGATGTAGCCGGGGGCACGATGGACACCGCCAAGACAACCGCATCAGTTGCCGGCGACGCGGTCACCGGTGTGGCCGAGACGGCAGGGAACCTGACGCAAAGCACCATGGATGCCGCGAAAGAGGCCGCCGCCCTTATAGGTAGCGCCGACAACGGAGATGACAAAGAAGAGGGCTAGCTATTAGACTACCCCATTCTTTCGCCGCAAAAGCTTACGCTTTAGAGCGCCAATGTTAAAGGCGCCGATCAGGGCTGCGACCGTAAAATAAATGATCATGCCGGCAAACACCAGGCACGCCAGAGCACCCGCCTGCGTCAGGAAGGATTGGCTACGTGCCAGATAAGAAGCCAGATAAGGCAGCATTACGAGAAGAGACACTCCCATTATCAAACTGGCGACAAAAATACGCGGGATGGCCCGTTTGGCTGGTGCATCTAGGGCATAATGACCTCGTTTTTTCAAGGTCATCCAGAGCAAACCGGCATTAACCCAGCCAGCAATAGTGGTGGCGATGGCGATACCAATATGACCCATGGCCCCGAACAGCGCGAAACTAACCACCACATTCACAAACATGGAAATACCAGCATAAATCATCGGAGTCTTGGTATCTTCACGGGCAAAAAAGCCAGGCTGGAAAACCTTTATCAGCACGAAAGCTGGCAGTCCAAAAGCAAACGCCATCAACGCCATGCCCACCATTTGCGTATCATTGGAACTGAAGTGGCCGCGCTCGAACAAGACCTGGATAAGCGGCAGTGGCATGACCGCCAGCGCAATCGAGGCGGGCAGCGTCAGCAATAATGAATATTCGAGAGAACGGTTCTGGCTGTCATGCGCCTCGCGCTCCTTCCCGGCGCGCAACAGCCGCGAAATATCGGGCAGCAACACTACGCCAATGGCGATTCCCACCACACCCAGGGGTAATTGATAGAGCCGGTCAGCATAATAAAGCCATGCCACCGCCTGATCCTGCATGGAGGCAATCAGCGTGCCAATGACGATATTGATCTGCACGATGCCGCCAGAAATAACACCCGGAATACCAAGCCTGAACAAGCGCCGGACGCCCGGTGTTAGGCGCGGCGTTCGCAGCTTTAAAGCCATGCCAATGCGTTTGGCAGCCACCATCACGGCAAGCAACTGTAGCAGGCCGGCAATCGAGACCGACCAGGAAAGTACCACCCCGGCTTCGCGGGTATTGCCAAGGCTCATATATGATATTCCGGCCAGCACCGCGATGAACACGACATTTAGAATAACCGGTGCAGCGGCAGCGGCAGCAAATTTATGAAAGGCGTTTAGTATGCCCGAAAATAGCGCCAGCAGGGACACAAACAACAAATAGGGCATAGTGATGCGCGTCAGCAAAACGGCGAGATCAAACTTTTCCTTGTCAGATACGAAGCCACCAGCCAATCCAACCATCAACCAGGGCATGAATATTTCGGCAATCGCAGTGACCACCAGCAATCCAAAGATCAGTACCGCCATCGCTTCTTGCGCAAATTGTTTCGCCTCGGCCTTGCCCTCTCCTTCCAGACACCTGGCGAACAAGGGAATAAACGCAGAGTTAAACGCCCCTTCAGCAAACAGGCGGCGAAACAGGTTTGGAAAACGAAATGCCACCACAAAGGCTTCTGCGACCGGACCGGTGCCAAGCACCATGGCGATCATAATATCGCGGACAAAACCAAGAACACGGCTGGCCAGCGTAAAGCCGCCGACCGTTGCAAAGGATTTAAAAAGTTTCATAACGTCAGGATGTAAGCGGATGAAGGAAGGCTGGCAAGGTATATTGTCTATTGGGGGGAGTTTAGGTGTCTAGTTCCGCCCCATCGGCTCCGACAGCTTTCTGACAAACCTCGAAAAACGCCTCAAAAGCCTCCTGAAGCCAAGAAAAAGAGGCACGGTAAAACACTGATTTCTATCATATTTGGTTACTGCCATGTGAACCGTAATTCCGCTTACCATGCGTCAGTTTCTTTCAGGTCGCTGCGTGAGAAGCCGTGCTAACGGGGATATTGTTGTCGTGCCGCCGGTAACATCACCATCAACGGCCAGCACATCGGATGTGTAGGTGGCAAGATTGACATCAACCCGCAACTCACCCGTGCCGGCATAATCGCCGCTAACTCCAACCTCATCACCGGCTATGCCGTCCTGCATGGTGACAGTACCGTCATTGGCCAGGTTGCCGGTCAAGGCCAGCCCGCCACCGGTGGCATCAAGAACACCGCCATTGGTAACAGTCGTCGTTGGTGCAGCTAGTATGTCGTCGCTGAACGATATTGTCGAACCCGATCCAATGACAACCTCTTCGAAGTTGTCAACATTGGCACCGGTTACAGCACCGCTTGAACCTGCAAAGGTCAAGACATCGATAAAAGTATCAGCGGTGGCGCTGACATTTGCGCCCGAGTTCAAGGTGATTGTGGTCAACGATCCGTCATAGGTACGCATTTGGATGCCGATACGAGTCCAGACTTTCCCCCTGAAAAACTACCCGGCGCGTACCTGAGCAATGAATTTATCAACTTCACCCTTTAGGAGTTCCGCCTGCTGAGATAGTTCGCCCGCTGCCGACATCACCTGACCAGAAGCGGCTCCAGCTTCTTGTGAAGCCTCGCTCACCGATGCGATATTGTCATTGACCTGCTGGGTGCCGACTGCCGCCTGATTGACGCTGGAAGCGATTTCCTGCGTGGCGGCACTTTGCTCTTCCATAGCCGCTGCAATGGCCGTGGAGATTTCTTCAACCTTGCTGATGGCCTCTGTAACATTATCCATAGAGCCGGATGCCAACTTGGTGGCGTTCTGAATATCAGTTATTTGCTGGGAAATCTCACCAGTTGCCTTGGCAGTCTGGTTGGCCAACTGCTTAACCTCGCCAGCA
>JAAETJ010000588.1 GCA_024228495.1 bacterium
AATCCCACACACTATGGTTTAAATGATTTGTCATCTTCGACATGAAAGATCTCCTTGGTCGTACTTCGAGCGGTTGAAGCACTCTTGGAGATCTTTCTTAAATGTAAAACATCAGGGGTCCTCCGGCAGAGCCGGAGGTTTATCATTGGTGAGAATTAGCACACTCTATTTCAGAGGTACAATTGGCAAATCAATGGTCGGGACCTATGCCCCGTTCCGCCTTGATCAGGTCAACAGACTAATATTTAGTGATTGACATATTTCTGCGACTCGACGCGAATATATTGAGTGAAATAAAGATTTCGAATAAAAAGGGTTGGCGGACATGCGCAGGACATATGCAGAAAAAATTATCTTGATGGTGTTTGCGTGGCTGCTGGGAGGCTTTTCGCCAGCGCTTGCAGTCAATCAGCAAGATTATTGTATCAAATGCTCCAATCCTGATGAAATCTATGTTTGCCGGATCACCACCAAAGGCGGACAGAGCCAGGGACAACAGTTTCTTTGCATCATGAATATTGCCAAAGACCACGGACATGACAGCTGTAGCGCCACAGCACAATCGGCCACCTGTTCTGGCGTTTTGGTACGATATGAAGTTTCGGGGTCAGATCAGACGCCAGATCCAAGCAATACTACAACGACTGGGCCAATTGAAGCTCCAGAAGCAAACCAGACCAAGGGCGAACCAAAAACCTTGATAGAGTTTACCAAGCAGGCAACCAAAGCGACCTCAAAAGGTCTCAAATCTGCTGGCAAAGATACCAAAAAGGTCATCAAGAATACGGGCAAGGCCATCAAAAAAACAGGTGGCAAAATCAAGGGGTTTACCGACAAGGTTGGCGGCAATATCAAAAGCGCGTCGAAAACCACCTGGCGGTGCCTGACATCACTCTTCTTTAATTGTGCTGGCGACTAGATGATTTTGAACTAGTGCTTGCGAAGCCATTCGCGCGCCTGACGTTGGGCCATGCGCAAATCCGTACGGCTAAGTTCTGATGCGATTTCCATGCGATAGGTGCGCGCACGCTGGGATCCCTTGAGCGCTGCCAGATTAAACCATTTGTGAGCGGCAACCAGATCGGTCTCAACATCGCGTCCGGTTGAATAAGTCAATCCCATATGCAGAAGTGTTTCAGCTTCAGCGGATTTGGCTGTCAGTTGTGTTTCTTCGAAACCTGACCAAATATAACGAGCCATTTAATTACTACCCCTTTACAATAAACAGCCCCTGAAGTTCCTTATTTCAGCCAGCTGCAACAAAATATACTGATCATGCAACCACATGATATATATTGACTATCCACTCTAATTATAAATTTTATATGAAATTACCCCGATATAATCAAAATAAACCGCAGATAATACTTTGCTTACTAGAAAACAGCTGCAAACCGTAAATACAGGGGGGAAATTTGAAATAGATATACCTGGTAAACTTAGTGATTATTGGACAGCCAGGGACATTCAGCCTTTTTTCAGGCCGATCCTATCGCGGTCTTTTAAGTGGCGCACCGATTTTTTTATAGCCGTCTGGAAGATCATATAAAGCTGCATCCTGGGGATAGGGTTTGACATTGTGTAATTCTTTGACCAGCCCCTTGCTGCCCTGCTCCATGATCGGAAATCCAAGATCAGGCGCAAACAGCATATAACTGTAATTTTTCGAGCCATTGGCAAGCGTCACGGTCATCTTCCATTGCTCGACCAGCAACCCCTCAAACTGACGCGAACCGCTCATGCTGGCGATCATCTTGCTGCCATTGGGAAACAGCTGCTTGATATACATATGACGAACCGGATCCCACCAAACCTCGATCGCCTTATTGTTAGCGCGATTCCCCACAACCCAACGCTCGAGGGACATTTTGCCAAATTTAACCAAGCCCTCTTTACGGCATTTTTGCTTATCGGTGATATCGCAAGGTGATTTGTTCCGGCCTGATATCTGCTTGCGAGCGGGGGGTGTTTTGACTTCGAAATAGGTTTTTGTGTCGGGAAACAACAGCCAGAACAGGCCGCGAGAAGGCTGGATAATCTGAATAACTTTTTGCTTCTCGACCGTGAATTCGAAACGGGTGCCCAACGGCGAGACATATAATTTTCCACGGCGTACTTCTTGCCCCGGGGCTTTTTGCACTGCATCGGCGACAAAGGAAGACTGGTCCGCTCGAGCACTTTGCGAGCAGAAGAAAATAACGACAAATAAGAGCGAGAAAAATTGACGATTCATAACGAGATCATAAACCAGAAAAACAAAAAAATGGTAGTGGAAAGTCTCCTTCCCACTACCATCATTCGTCAACTGGTATTTAGTTGGCTTTTGGAGCTGGTGCCGGGGCCGGGGCCGGGGCCGGGGCCACTGGTGCCACCGGTGCTGGTGCAACAGGAGCTGCCTGTGGACCGCGATAATAGCCGTAAGGAACGCCACCATAACCATTGTAGCCGTTATAACCGCCATTATAGCCATTATAGCCGTTATAGCCATTATAGCCATTGCCCTGCCCATATCCGCTACCATTGTAGCCATTATAGCCCTGGCCGCTTCCGCGCATATTGCTATTACCTGAGAAGCCGAAGTTGAAGTTGCCGGAGCCTGAACCATTGCCGGTACCCCAGCCATTGCCCTGACCGTTACCCCAGCCATTGCCATTACCCCAGCCGCGGCCATTATTGCCCCAGCCATTACCGTTGTTCCAGCCATTATTACCCCAGTTTGGACCATTGTTCCAGCCAGGCATATTCCAGTTATTTCCGCCGCCACCGGGCCACCACTGGGCTTGGGCATTGTCAACAGGAACGAAAGCTGCGCCCATGCCGAGCATGGCGACAACAGCAGCACTTGTCAGTAGTTTTTTCATAATCACTCTCCACATTTCCCCTCATCTGATTAAAGTTTTCGTTCGGTGAGGGAAAACCAAACGATCCCTGAAGGCCAACTACACATTGTTGGCAAAACTTTGTACACTCTCACATGGCCTTGCTCACCACATGAAGCCCGGCCCAAATACCCCTGGAGGTATGCCCGGATTTGATAATGTCGGCCCGCCTCTGAACCCGTAGTTCAAGCCACGAGTTCTCAGCTGACCATTGCACACATTCGGAGCAATTCGCATGCCACACCCTTGCTCTCTTCCATATTCCACATAGGGATAGGGCAGAATTCTCCCGCTTGGCGCTGCATCTGGTATGGGCGGCGGCAGAACATTTGCAAATGCGCCAGCCCGTTGCCCTTGAACTCCTTGAACATTGCCTTGAATGTTCGGAAATTTCTGCATATGTCTTTTTTTTGTGCGCTCTCCCGTTGGGGGAAACGCTCCAAATATCTTGCCACCAAATTCCATACCTCGACCAATTCTGGCAGTTGGCAGTTGCTCTGTTATTGGCGGCCAGGCCTGAGGTCCCGATTGGGGGCCAGCGTAGCCATAAATTTCATCGCGATGTGCCTTCCCTGGTGCACTCTGCCATCCCTTACGCTCCCCACCTGGAAGCGTCTTGCGGATGGTGCTTTCGTTCGCGCGATCACCTTTCATTGGGACATGGGGGGCAATCTTGTTACCGATCCCCTGATTGCCTCCAACGAAACTACCTGAACTCGTTCCATTCAAATCGTAATAGGAATGCTGTCCCTCCCCCGGCTCATCCATGCTCCAAGGATTATCATCGCTCGCGATCACATCATGACTACCCATCGGCAGTACAACGGCAATCAAAAATGAAATCAAACGATATGATAGCATGTCACCCTGCTACTTTCCTTTTCCTCCATTCGTGACGACACCGCCCCACCAGGGAGCTGTTTTCGTCGCGGTATTGGCTTGACCGGCCGTCGAAGCCGACCCGAATGTCTGACCACCCATTTGACCGGCACCACGACCTTGGCCACCGGTATTATTTCTCATCCACGGAGGAGGAGTTGGGGCCCAGTTTTGCTGCGCTGCTGGATTTGGTACACTGGCTGCAGGAGCCCCAGCGCTCGACCCACTGGTAGGAGGCGCTACTGGCGCGCCTTTTGCGTCAGGCATACCCAGTTTCTTTTTGACCCAATCAGGCATCGCCGGTTTCTTGGCCCATTCAGGCATTTTCGGCATGGTCGGCTTTTTGACCCACTCAGGCACTTTTGGCATTTGTGGATTTTTGACCCAATCAGGAACAGTTGGCTTTTTAAACGTCCAGTCGGGACGATTGCCCGGCTCTGGTGCACCAGTTTGTGCAGCGGCAGCACCCGCAATGGGAGCCTTTGGTGCTTGTGGCGTTGCAGGAGTCATACCCTGTCCAGGCATAACCGGAGGTCTGCCCATATTGGGTCGCCCCGAAGAACCACGTGGTGGCATGGTATGCATGGGCCGTTGTGGCATTCTCATGCCGGGATGCGGCATCCAGTGGCCGTTAAATGCTGGACCCTGTGGAGGTCGTTGCATATTCCTTCTCATCCAGGGCGGCATCTGGTTTTGAGGCATCCGATAGCCCTGAGGCGGCATTCGATAGCCGGGTCCTGCTGGACCCTGAACCCGTCTTTGCGGGGCCGGAGCTGTCTGCGGTGCAGGCGCTGCGCCAGGAGCATTGTTGATATTGCCCTGTGTCTGCCCATTGCGGCCAGGCCATTTGAGCCAGCCTGGCACCCAGTTACGACCTTGTGTTTGCTGAGCTTGTGGTGCCGCTTGCGCCTTTTTGGCTTCTGGAGCCTTCTTGACTTCTGCAGCCTTGGGAGCTACGGGGAGCGCAACTTTTGAAGCCGCTTTTGGTGCTACAATTGGAGCCTTTGGAGGTGCAACCGGGGCTGGCATATGAAATTGCCCCGGATTATTTCCAAACGGCCCAAAATTACCTCTATTGAAACCTTGTCCAGCGCCTTGTCCAGCGCCTTGTCCGGTACCCTGACCCGAAGCGTTGCCACTCATATTACCGCCAAAGCCAAAATTGCCGCGTGCGTTACCCTGAGCGTTACCCTGCGTATTGCCTTGTGCAATTCCCTGGCCATATCCCCGACCATTGCCCTGGTAACCACCTTGATAGTTACGAGCACCGGTATTGCCAAAATTCGCGC
>JAAETJ010000589.1 GCA_024228495.1 bacterium
TATTGAGCAACCTCCATCCGAGGGTGTATCCAATCCCGCTCTTTTTGCTACGATCCTGATTGCGGCATTTCTAATTGGCATCGCAGAGGTCTTTCGCGATAATGCAGCGCAAACAATGCTTCCATCAATAGTTTCGCATGACAACTTGGAAAAGGCAAATGGTCGCCTTTGGGCGGTTGAACTTGTCGGCAATGCATTGATAGGTCCGGCTTTTGGAGCTTTCCTGATTGGAATTGCCTTGCCACTACCGTTTGCTGTTAATGCAGTCGCCTTTGTTGCGGCTGTCTGGATTGTGTGGCGGTTGTCAGGCGATTTCAAACCTGAATCTGGGGTAAATCGAAACTGGCGCAGGGAATTGATGGAAGGGTTTAGATTCGTGAAAGATGCCCCACTGTTACGCACGCTGGCTTTATTGACGGGGTTTTGGAACTTGCTCTTTCAGATAGTGTTGATTGCTCTGATTTTGCATGTTCAGGAGAACCTTGGGTTTGTAGCGCAAACATATGGACTGGTTCTAACTGCCGGCGCAATTGGCGGTATACTTGGCGGCTGGTATGGCGAACACATTATTCGAAGGATTGGCCCGGCACGAACAGCCCAGTGGATGTTGTTAGCCTCTGCTCCCGCGTTTTTTGCTATTGCCTACGCTCCGGGCGCATTGTCACTGGCAATCGTGTTAGCATTATTGGAATTCTCCGGCCTCGTTTGGAACACCGTGACGGTATCTTATCGGCAGCGTATAATTCCCAATCAGCTGTTGGGTCGAGTTAACAGCCTGTACCGTCTGATGGCATGGGGCATGATGCCAGTTGGTTTGATCATATCAGGGTTGATCGTGAGAATTACCCAGAGCGTATCTACACGAGAGGTAGCCCTTCTCACACCGTTTTTGGTGGCAGGTTCCGGGGCACTATTGCTTGCGGCGGTTGGGTGGAGACCACTTGGGCGAGGGTTCGAGAACTCAAAGATTTAATACCGAGGATCAGGACCTGTTGATTTAAAGATTGCCGAATGATAACTCTGATTATGGTAAAAATATTCCTGTCAATTTTGATACTTTTAACTCAGTTTTCAATGTATTGGTGGACCCCGCCTAACCCGCTTTAGGCTGCCTTTTTTTTGACCGCCCGGTGGACTACATGAAGTTGGCGCGAATGGACGTTTTCACGACAGGGGCATTGGCGCCGTGGCTTTCATCACTGGTTTCTCGGATTTTCGCGCAGCCCAATTGACAATCTTTGGCGCAAGCTTCCCCCAATTTTTTCCCATTTCTCGATCAGTGGCAATATCAATCGCGCAAGCCAGCGCCAAAGACGTGTAGCCCATACTTTTTTTGCTGTCCCAATGCGGTTCCAGCCATTGCAGCACTTTGCGAGCGCGGTGTTCTTCATAACGCATTACTGGTTCGGGTTTCTGACCTTCGGGTCGATAGTTCTTGCGTAGCCAAACGGCAATGCCATCGAGAAAACCACCTACGATATGCCGCATGTATCGCGTTTCGTGGCTCTCTTCAGGAAACCAGTGTTTATTCTCGGTCAACCCGTCATAGTAAGAGCATATGTCCCGGGTATCCGCCAACACCACTTCACCATCGACCAGGACAGGCACTCTGGCAAGCGGAGTAATCTCAAAATACCAGGTAGCCTCGTCGCGCGTCACGACTTCGATTTCGTCAATTTGGTCAATCAATCCACTTTCCCTCGCTGCAACCCGGGCTATCCGGGCCGCATGCTCTGAATATGGTGACGGTAACCGAAATTATTACAAATAACCAACAACGACGATATCGTAATCCCACGGCTCGAATTACCCGTCTTGTTGTTTCTGGTCTGCCTCATCACGCTACCCAATTCGCCGACGATGGGCCCAAATCATAAAAAAACATGTAATTTCGGTTACTGTCCCCGTAATTTCAGCACCAATATTTGAATCTCTGGGGTCTTCGCCCATCGACTCCTTACCTGCCACCTGCTTGTAAAATTGAAGCGCCATGGCATCCTGAGCAGCTCCTGGCAGGCCCATGCCGAGGGAATAACGGTAATTGACGTCCGGCAGAGGGTCATCGGTCCCCCGGTAGGAAATAACCGTCTGGCCGTTATAGCTATAGGCAGCGGCGTAGAAATCGACGACTTCATCAGGGGTGGTGGTTCCTTCCGGCGCATCGGGATCTCGAAATTCTCGCGTTGAATCAGTAGTTAGTGACGCCGTCCCGATCCGGGTTTTGTTATGCTTAATTCCAGCACCATATCCCTGATTGTAAGCATCCATAGCCAAAATTGCATACATTAATTCACTGGACACA
>JAAETJ010000590.1 GCA_024228495.1 bacterium
ACCTATCCGCCTTACAGGATTGTCAAGACAGTTCCAACGAGGCGATAACGAAGTCCACGCCCTACGGGGCATTGATCTAACCATGGAAGCAGGTGAATTTGTCGCTTTGGTTGGCCCATCAGGCTCTGGCAAATCCACTTTGCTCAACCTACTCGGTGGGCTAGACCGCCCATCTGCGGGCGAGTTATGGCTAAATGGCACAGCCTTACACACGGCCAAAGAAAAAGAACGCACCGCACACCGTCGTGACCGTGTTGGCTTTATCTTCCAAAGCTTCAATTTGCTGCCAAAACTAACAGCTCTAGAAAATGTCGCCATTCCATTGATGCTGTCAGGAATTGCCCCCGCAATCCGCGATCAACGTGCCACCGAAATATTGAGGCAAGTTGGCTTGGGGCATCGCCTCGACCATTACCCAACCGAACTATCCGGCGGCGAGCAGCAGCGCGTGGCAATTGCCCGCGCCCTCATCCACAAACCTGCGCTCATCCTTGCAGATGAGCCAACAGGCAACCTCGACTCCGTCACAGGGGAAGAGGTGATGTCACTACTCAAAAACCTCAACCGTGACCAAGGCATCACCTTGATTGTGGTTACCCACGATGAAGAAGTTGCAGCTTACGCAGACCGCATCGTCAAATTACGGGATGGAAAAATAGCTGAAATCGTAGAATCTGCGACACCTATGGAAAAGGCAACCACGGCTTCTGACGCAGCCAATCAGGTCATGAAATCAAAGAATCGCAGGCTGAAATTCCGCGATATTATGCAAACCGCATTGCGTAATTTGGGTCGTCGACGCATTCGTAACATTTTGACAGCGGCTGGCGTGCTAATTGGCATCATTACACTGGTGGCAATGGTTTCATTAGGCGTTGGTGTACAGCGCGAAGTGCAGCGCAACTTCGAATCAGTCGGGCTAGAAAACATCTTTGTCAGCCCATCATTTGGCGAACGAGATGATTTTGACCCCTTTGCTGACATTGCGCCAGAAACGCCATTAACCCCTGACCTCGTAAAAGAGTTCGCTCAAATACCGAATGTGGTGAGCGTTTCTCCGGGGCTTTCGTTACCATCTGGCATGGATATTGTCTTGACTACGGACGATACTACTTTGCCAGTTTTTGTGGCGGGTGATGGTGGCACACCCTTTTCATTTGGCCCTCCAGGGGAATCTGATTTGCTCGCAGGTCAAGATCCTATGGCATCAGGGGAAGGGTTGCTTTTGGTTTCGGGATTGGCCGACCAACTACTCGCCACTGGCGAATCATATGATGATCTCATCGGGCGTGAGGTTTTTCTAACAGTCACACTACCACGTGGTGAGTCTGAAGATTTCTTGACTCACATCAGTGGTATTCGTGATGGCTTTAGCACACGCTCATTGGATGCAGGTATTTCTGAGCGGGTAGCAATGACCTCCTGGTGGTTTGACGAGCCAGATTTGCTGGCAACTCAAGGGTATGATCAAATTGTCGTGCGGGCGGCTGATTTGGGATCTGTG
>JAAETJ010000591.1 GCA_024228495.1 bacterium
AAGCGCATTCCTGTTGAGATAATCGAGGCCGCACTGAGAAATGAGTATTCATTCAGCAACCGCGATAATTTTGCCGGGATTTCGAGGACGAAATTGCGAGGTTAGACGCTAACGCTCAAATAATGATGGACGCTCTAAAGCAAATTTCCAGGGGAGACGGTAGCGGACAGTGGATGTCCTATCGCGCCCGCACGGCATTGGATTTTGTCCACGACAAAGAGAAGAAATGCTCTTTCTACGAAACAAGATCCTGAAAGCGGAGGTAGTGTGATGGCTGAGAAACGCATCTATGAAGTTCAATATGTTGAGGGGCTAATCGCAGAGAACGAGCGGTTGACTGCTCGCGATGAAGTGTTCCTTGAGAAAATCATTGAACTCGAACAACAAAACACCCGGCTTCGTAAAGCGCTTGATCGGTATGGTGAGCATAAGCGGATTTGCAAGGCAATTAAGGGCGTGAGTCTTGGAACAGACAATATGCACAAATTTGGCGACATTGTTCATACGGGAAACTGCACTTGCGGATATAAAGCAGCACTCACAGAGGCAGAAAAGCTGCAAGACAATGACACCTGAACAAATCAAAAGGGTGATGAGTGACCAGCCATGCTGTGCTTGCTTGACTGTAAGTTATAAGCCAATTCGGCACGAAACATACATTGAGGAACGATGG
>JAAETJ010000592.1 GCA_024228495.1 bacterium
CGAGCCTTGGGGCTCTGGTGAAGGCCCTGGTATGAGTGCCAGGTATGTGCCCTTCAGCACTGGTATGAGCCTCTTCGGCCCTGGTGATGGCCTCTTCGGCCCTGGTATGAGCCTCTTCGGCTCTGGTGATGGCCTCTTCGGCCCTGGTACGAGCCTCTTCGGCTTTAGTGAAGGCCTCTTCGGCCATGGACGAGCCTCTTCGGCCCCGAACGAAGCTCTGTGGTTCTGGATGAGCTGTATGGTGACTGTATGGTGAAGGTCGAGGTGGCCCTACGAGCCTTGGCTACTGCATGCCCGTAAAAGTACAGTAGTTCGTAACGCCCATATAAGTATGGCCTCTTATAAGTAATTTTCATTTTAAAAAGAAACAGAGCGAGCCCCTTCGGCTCCCGCATAATGTATGTATCTGACACCGGCTGCGTACACAGTGTACAAGCAGTTTCAGATTTTGCCAAGAATGAGCAAGCGAAGAAGGAAGGGCGCAAGTTTTTGCGATCGTGCAATTTCATGGGAATTTCGAGCCGGCTCTCTGCGAGCATTTGTACTAGTAGAGCGTCAAATACTTGGAAGGCATACCGGCCATGGGTCGAAGATTGGCAAAGTTGGGTAGCCCAAAAAGGGTTTAAAGTCATTACGCCAATCGTTGTCGCTACTTTCCTTACAAGGGTCAAAAGTCATAAAAGCGTCGCACAAGCGGCGGCTGCTCTCAAATTATTCTTTTCGCTTCATAATATCTGTCCTAACCCGGCCAATTCGGTGGTGGTGGCCCTTGTCACAGCCAACGCACGGCGTTCTGGTTTGCCAGCTAAACGTAAATCTGCATTTTCAAAGTCCCAAGTTCAAAAGCTTCTCACTTATCTTCAGACAAACCCTTCTTTACCCAATCTTCGTTTGGCAAGCATGATATCTTTGTGTTTTATGGGCTGCTTGAGAATTAATGAATGTGTAGGTCTCAATCTCTGCGATGTGATTGAGTCCAAGGACTGCATAGAGCTCCGTATTCGAGGGGCAAAGACGGACCGCGACCGGAACGGCCAGCATACATTGATAACAAAAACAGGAGGCAGCTTCTGTGTCGCTAGAGTTTTGCACAGTTATCTGGGCGCGGCACAGTTGACAATAGGACACACGGGTCCCGTCTTTCGTATAGTTCGGCATGTCAGCAAGAGGATGACGGGGCACGCACACAATGCAAGTCGTCTCACATACACCATAGCCCGGGATGCATTAAAGGACGCACTGAAAGCCAGCAACATTAAAGGCAATTACAGCTGGCACTCGTTTCGGGCGGGGGCCGCTTCAGAGGCTCTTCGCCTCGGGGCGGCGGTGGATCTGGTTCGAACTCACGGCCGGTGGGCCAGTTGGGAGGGTATGGCACCGTATGTTGAGCGAACAGTGCAACAAAAGTCCCTTTGTGTCCCGTTACTTGGGATTGTGATAGTGCGCTGTGCTTATTTTTTAGACCGATACAGCCCGCAACACTGGAGGCCCTTGGATTGCTTGGATTAGGCGGAAAGCATCTTATTGTCGAGGCGGGAACCTGTAGATTATGTTTTGGAGTGGTTTAGCAGATATTTGGGAGAATTTTCATTAATGGGTTTGGTGCATTGTTTGCTCACGTGTCAGGTAACGGGGAAGAAATGTGTATAATATTCTTTTACGTTATGAATACGAATAAGGTGTGTTAGTATGAATGCGATGCTCTCGTGGTTACGCAGTAAAGGTCCTCGTGGTTACGCAGTAAAGGTTCCTAGCGGAAGTGAAAACTTTGTAAAGAAAATATGTAGTATTATTTTGGAACAAAATAATGCGTTTCTTGTGGACGCAACATGCATAACACAAAATAAAGAGGCATTTCATCTGTACGCTCAGTCCGTCACCCCTTGAAATAAATTTGCATAA
>JAAETJ010000593.1 GCA_024228495.1 bacterium
CGCTGCCTGAGTTCCTGAGTCGCCACGAAGCCCGTCTTCACCGGCATCACCAGATCCATCAAGATGACATCGGGGTGTGCCTCACGCGCCCTGTCCAGCGCCTGCTGTCCATCGCCAGCCGCGCTGACCTCAAAGCCCAGCGGCTCCAAGATATCCCGCAGCATCAGGCGGTTGTAGGGCTTGTCGTCCGCGACCAACACGCGGCGCGGCGCCCCCTCGTACCCGGTGATGTTATGGGCCGGAGCCAGCCGCTCGCGTTCGTCCGCCGCTGCCACCGGCAAGACCACGTCACACCAGAACGTGCTGCCGTGTCCTGGCGTGCTTTTCACCTGCAAGCGGCTGCCCATCATAGACAGAATCTCCTGGCTGAGGGCCAGGCCCAGGCCGGTCCCTTTGGCCCGCTTGCCAGCCTCGCCCACCTGCTCAAACGCCCGGAAGATCCGCTCCGATTGCCCCGGGGCGATGCCGACCCCCGTATCCTCAACCTGGCAGCGCAGGGTGACCTGCGGTTCTCCGCCCTCGGTTTCCGCCTCATCAATGATCGCGACCGTCAGGGCCACGTGTCCCCGGTCGGTGAACTTGACCGCGTTGCCCAGCAGGTTGAGCAAGACTTGTCGCAGACGCGTCTCGTCGGTCAGCACGGTGGCAGGTAAGGGGGAGAGCGCTTCGTAGGTCAGCGAGAGCTCTTTGGCCTCGGCCCGGGCGCGCATGATGCCCGTCACCTGGCGCAGAAACGTGGGCAGGGTGACGGGCGCAGGGTGGAGTTCCAGCTTGCCGGCTTCGATTTTGGCCAGATCCAGGACATCAGTGATCAGGGTCAGCAGGTGTGCGCCGCTCTGGGAGATGACGTCCAGGCCCTCGATCAGGGGGCCGCGGTGCGCTACGCGCCGCTTGAGGATGTGGGCATAGCCCAGGATGGCATTGAGCGGGGTGCGCAGTTCGTGGCTCATGCTAGACAGAAAGTCGCTCTTGGCTCGGTTGGCCAATTCGGCCGCTTCTTTGGCTTTTTGGAGTTCCAGGGCCCGCAGCCGTTCCGCGTCTGCTTCTTTTTGGGCGGTGATGTCGCGCATAATACCCTGGTAGCCTAAAATGGCGCCATCTTCCGCCTGGCGTGGTGTGGCGCTGATCACTGCCTCAATGTCATGACCGTCTTTGTGCCGCAGCGTGACCTCAAAATCTTGCACCGCGCCGTATTGGGCGATGGCTTTCTGAAAATGAACTCGGTCGGCTGGATGGGCGTAGACAGTAGGCGCGTGGAGTTGCAGAGCCTCTTGAGGAGTATAACCCAGGAGCGTTTCACACGCCGGATTGACGTCAACAATTTGTCCGTCAAGACTGGAAATGAAGATCACGTCTTTAGAGTCTTCAAAGAGTGTGCGATATTTTTTCTCACTGGCCTGTAAATCGGTGTGAAGCCGGGCATTTTCCAGGGCAATGGCCGCTTGAGAGGCCAGGATTTGTAACACCTCCAGCCGATCCGGGGTAAAGGCGTACGCCGCGACATTATTCTCCAAATACAGGAGCCCGACCAGGTTGCCCTGATTGAGAACAGGCATACCCAGCACCGATTTTGGCTGCTGGGTTTGAATATAGGGGTCACTGGCAAAACTCTTTTCTAAAAACGCGTCACCCAACACGACCTGCTCCAAACTGCGGGCCACATAGTTGACGATTCCCAAAGAGAGTTGGCCGCTCTCTTCCGGTTTTTTAGCGAGCATGACTTCAATGGTGTTTTCTGCCAGGCTCTGCGCTTGAATGAGTAGCTCGTTGTCCGGGCCCTGGGCTAACAGGAGCAGGGCCTTTTCCGCGCCGGCGTTCTCGCGCACCGTCTGCATCAGCTTTGTCAACAGCTTATCCAGCACAACTTCACCGGAAATGGCTTGGGCTGCTTTGGTGACGGCGCCCAGATCGATGGCCCCCGTTTCTCCAGTATCACTTTGGCTGCCAGATGTACCAGAGAGTGTCTGAGTTTGATGGGACCCGGACTGGCGTTGTAAGGCTCCCTGATCGATATAGGTTTCATACCGTTCTGTGAGAAACTCCAGCATCCGGCTGGCCCCCCAGACGTGATAGTCATAGTAGGCGTCCGTCAGATATAAGCTGGCCACTCTTTTTTCATTCAAGCTGAGATATAATTTCCCCAACAGTTTGTTGGCCAACGCTTTAAACTGCAAAAAGTCATTTTCTGTCGCGGCTTCTATGGCTTTTTTCAGGCAAGCGATGGCTGCCTGGCGATCATTCTTAATTTGGGCGAATTCGGCTTCCATCATATAGACAAAATGATACGAATTGACCGAATAATGATCGTGCCACTTCCTCATCTGTTTATACTCTTTCTTCATCCGTCTTAGAGCTCGACGCTGCGCTTTCTTATTCATTTCGGGCCGGGCAGCGGCATGAGTCATAAAGCTGTAGAAGAAATACTCCATAAAAGCGGGCACTGCAAGTAGGGTTTGGACAACCTCGTCAATCTCCGGAATTAGCTTCATTGCCTCGTCAAAGTCTTCATACAGGTAAGATAACTCTAGCTTTGCGTTCAGGAGCCATGCGGCACCCATCACAAACCCGCGTTGTCGCATTATGGTTAAAAATTCGCCCTCATCAAAGACAGAGTCGCTCAATGTCGAGCGATCTTTGGTTTTACCCATCAGATTGAATCGGTATTGTTGAAGGGCAGTCACCACGTCCAAGGAGTCTTGATACTTTGAAGCTGAAACAATCTGTAGATTCTGTTCTCCAAGTTTGCATGACTCTTCTAAGGATAAGCTGGTATTCAATTTCGGCATGAGATACCCTGCGTATCCGATAAAGAACAAGTCTCCCGACTGCAAACCAGCTTCTATCGCATTCTTATAGAAGGGGAACGTTGTCTTCCAATGATGGTTCCAACTGTGTACGACAGTAGTGTGGGTTACGTTAATTCGGCAACGAAATTCCAGATCGCCCAGTTTTTCGTTGAGTCTTAGCGCCAGTTTTCCAAATTCATAAGATGCTCTTAGATCCCCGAGTGCTCCATTCAAGAGAAGGGCATACACAATATAAGAATAGGCTGCTTCAGGGCTATTACCAAAGCGTAAAGCGTAATTTGTTTGTTTGAAAGCGAGCACTGCCAACAGATTCTCATATCCAAGCATATAGGCCGGGTGAGCAAGTTCGATCATGACTCTCATCGCAATTTGCTTTTCAATATCATCCATGAGAGGCATGTCAATCAGGCTTTCCACGCTTCGCCTGCCTAGGTTCCATTTTGTCAGGGCGATTTCTTTCAGGACTGACAGGGTACCTGGTTTCAAACTTAGTTTGATCCCCAACAGTGACAACGCTTGAAGTCCCGTCTGGACGGCCGTTTCATTTTCGCCTGAGATAACATACTGGCGTACTTGCATTTGATAGATCCTGGCTTTCTCCAGCGTTGTTTTTGCCTCATCAAGAAGGAGTTGGATGATCTCGCTGGCAATTTCTAATTCTCCACTCAAAAAAGCGGTCTCGGCGTATTCTTGATGAACCTCGAAACAGTGATCGTAAGCCGTACGCCAGGCATTGTTTGGTAACAGCACTTTGGCTATCTTTGCATATTCAAAAGCAGGCCGATACGCATTTGATTTTTTTGCCTTTTTACTGGCTTGTATATTCAAAAGGGAGAGGTTTTTCCGCTCCTGTTCAGCTACAATCAGCCCGCGTCCCTCATTAAAATGGCGGACAATTTCGATCAATCTTTCCTCAAGGTGTTCTGCGGGCGTATGCGCTTGCAGCAAACGGGCGATCTTGAGGTGCAGGGCCGTCTTTTCCTCATCCGTCAGCAAAGCATAGGCCGCTTGTTGCACCCGGTCGTGTTGAAACTTGTAACTCACCCCAAAATCAAGTTCTTCCCGATCCTGCTCCTGTAAATGCACCAGCCGATATTGATCACTCAGGGGCACAATGATGCCCTCATTGATCGCGGGCAGTAAGGTTTCTCCGGTCGTGGTGAGGGTCAGTTCATCAATCAGGGC
>JAAETJ010000594.1 GCA_024228495.1 bacterium
GCGCGGAGTACGAGTGCAATGCGGTAGGTGCAGGCTGCCGATTGCAGCGGCGTCATGGCGCTATCCGGATCATCAGTTTCGGCCATGTAAGTCATACCCTCCTCTTCAGTCAGATAGCCAAGGTGTGTCAATAGCTTCATTATACGCTTGATTATTTGGTTGAGTAGCGTCTGCAGCTCTTCGTTGGCGCGCGCGCACAGGGTGGAATACCGGCTTGGCGCCGGTTTGAGCCTCGGTGCATTTCACAAACCCGCTTGCTAGGTCAGAAAGGTCGAAATGGCGCGGCTAATCACCTGCATGACGGTGAAAGTAGCTCCGGCAACTGCTCCTGTACCAGCAGGTAGACGAGGGTCTTCTTGGGGCGCCGTCGTTCGTAGGCGGTGCAGATTCCAGCCAGCGCGGGCTTAACTGCCTGGCCTGTGATCTGTTGCACTGTTGCTGTTGTAGCACACAAAGAAAACAATTAGAGAATATATAGTCTATTTTTGACAAAGCAAAAGATCAAGGGGTTGTCTGGTCTGAGGAAAAAGGGCCTGCGATCAGATGTCAAAAGACAACGGCAGGCCAAGCGGTCAACGATGCCGCGCTCAAGCGGCTTGTGGGCGGCCTGTCGCCTTGCAGTACCAGCACCAGTGCCTACTGTCAGGCGCGTTCGCGGCTGCCGACACCGATGATTACGACACTGGCAAGCGAAGTCGGTGGAATGATCGCCGAGGCCGCGCCTTACTGGTGGCATTGGCAAGGCCGCCGGGTGCGCTTGGTCGATGGTGCCACGCTCACCTTGGCGGATACGCAGGAAAACCAAGCCGCCAATGCGCAACCCAACAGTCAGAAGCCAGGTCTGGTCTTTCCGGTCTGTCGGTTGGTGGGGCCTTTCTGTCTCGCCAGCGGGGCGTTGTTCAATGCCGCAACGGCGCTCTGTGAAGGTAAGGGCAGTGATGAACAAACGCTATTGCGTGAGATACTCGAACAGAGTCGTTGTTCATAGAAATATTCGTCGCGTCGATCCAGATGTAAGGTCATGATATTATAAATCTTTCGCCTTAAGTTAGTGCCATTCGAGCCTGCCCCCCTTTTTTCTCTAGGAATTCTAGACTTTAAACTTTGTGGTCAGTACCTTGAGACAATCCAATTGGCTTGAAATCGTTGGCTATCATCGGTATTTGCTAAAGAATTTTCTGCATGATTAGTAAATTTTATGCTGTATTTCAAAAGGTGGCGAGATTACTGGATACTAGGAGCCTGTCCGAGAATAGAGAGCCTACTGCGGAAAAGCCCTTTTGGCCAGATTTCCCGATCATTTTCGTTAAATAGTCACCACTATTCGCCTTAAATGATCGAAAAATCTGGCTCAAAAGGGCTTTCCCTCGCTACGGCTCCTATTCTCGGACAACCTCCTAGAGTTCGCTAACAATCAAAAGTACGCTATCATGAGGATGCCGAGTCAAAAATATGCCGGGATACTTGTGCGTGCCTAAGCATGGCGAATTATTAGTTAAGCCACCCTGCGCCGCCACAACCGTGCAATCCGTCCCGTAGCGCCCTAACCCATTGAGTGGACATTGAGTATGCATGATTTTTCTTATAAATCATGTAACTACTCAGGCATTTTAAAGGAATTTTAGCAAATTAGTCATATAACGGCTGGGCAATTCAAAAAAATCAATGTAGTATAGGGTCCCGTGGAACTGGACCTGAGCAACATACCCAAAGCAGAAGATGTCACTTCATTGGCTGAAGCCAGAGAGGTGATCAAGCTACAGGTAGCTATCGAACAGTTGTTTAAGCGTCTGAACAAACTAGAGGGACGGGTTGAAGAACTGGAATCAAGGCTAGCGAAAAACAGCCGCAACAGCCATAAGCCCCCTTCCATTGACGGCGACAACAAACCGGAACCCAAAATCCGCCGTAAAAAAAGCAATCGTCCTTCCGGTGGGCAGCGTGGTCATTAAGGTCATACCTTGGAACAAGTCGACCAGCCAGACGATATTAAACGCCAA
>JAAETJ010000595.1 GCA_024228495.1 bacterium
CAGCACTGGTGAAACGCAGCCGCTGGTGAAACGTTTGACACCCTTTTTGCCCCGGCGCCTCAGGGCCGGCCACCTTATATGCGGTGCCTTTCTGAGTTAGGCACTCCATTCCGTTACGGTGTCACGCGTCACATGTCATCTGGCTGTTTTCAGCGTGTAAAATAAATAGCGTGTAGAAGATTCCGTGTGTTGAGAGAAATCGACAAGGGTAATTGCATATCTCGGTATTGTCGAAATCAAAAGCGCTGAAATTTTGCAGGGCGATTCGTTATTATGTCTCTTGGGCTACGCAAAATCTGGTCTCTATCAGTTTCATATCCGACACGAATACAAGCCCGAATCGCCGGAATCACTGATTGCCGGCGATCTCGGTATTGTCGCAACCAAAAGCGCTGAAACTTTGCAAAATGGTTCGTCATCAGGCTTTCTTGGATTACGCACAAGCTGGGACTGATCAGTTTCGTATCCGACCCGAATATGGGTCCAAATCGCCGGAACCAGTGATAAGGGGCGATCTCTGTATTGTCGCAACCAAAAGCGCTGAAACTTAGCAAGGCGGTTCATCATTAGCCTTTCTTGGA
>JAAETJ010000596.1 GCA_024228495.1 bacterium
GGGAATCTCGGTTGATTTCTTTTCCTCTGGGTACTTAGATGTTTCAGTTCCCCAGGTTCGCCTCGTTAACCTATGTATTCAGTTAACGATACCCTGCAAGCAGGGTGGGTTTTCCCATTCGGAGATCCCCGGATCAAAGCTTGTTTATCAGCTAACCGAGGCTTATCGCAGATTTCCACGTCCTTCATCGCCTACTACCGCCTAGGCATCCACCGTATGCGCTTATTCACTTGACCATATAACCCCAAACAACCTCTCTGGCTCGATCTTTTCCACAACTGCGGCGTAGCAATGTTCACTCGCGGCGGTCACGTGGGTTAACCACGCTCCCTTGCTCGTTCGCATTGCGCCTTGCATTTGCGAAAAATCTCATCGCCAGCCACGATTAATTGTGATTGACGAAAAAATATCAGCGCCAAAATCCCGAAAGATTATGATTCCGATTGATCTTTCAGCGTCTTTTGTATGAAACGCTGATTTATAGGCCAAACAACGAAAATGGAACAACTGCATTCGTTGCTGATACTGACGCGGATGGCCTCCGGCTAAAGAGACTTCACTTTATCTGTATCAAAAGTCCAAAAGTTATATGTCGCGCTGTACATGATGCAACATTAAACAACACAACAAGAGAACTCAAAAATTCTGTTGTATTGCTTTACTTCTTTATTACAGATTCAAATTGTTGAAGAACGTCGTTCCCGAAGGGACGTCTGGTTAGTGCCAGAACTGAATAATCCGCAGATCATTCAGTTCTAACCCCTGGAAATTACTGTTATCACCAATTTGTTTGGGTCGGTCGAAGGTTTCAGCGTAGCGTGCTAGTGCACGTGCGCCGGAAGCTTCGGGCGAGCCAGGCAAATTGTCGGTGGCGCCAGGCGGGATCGAACCGCCGACCTCCTGCGTGCAAGGCAGGCGCTCTCCCAGCTGAGCTATGGCCCCTTTAACTTGTCTTTTTTCCGCCAGCCTGCGTTGCATTTGCCCCGCGCTTGGTCACATAGGCAACCCTATGCTCCCGGCGCGCGCGTCAAATGCGCCTTGCCTGACGGAAAAAATCCTGCGTTAAAGAAATCCTTAGCAGGATAGATAAGCTTCGCTATTCCCTTTTTCATTTTTGCTCTAGTTTTGTTCAGGTCGAATCAAGGTTTCAGCGTAGCGTGCTTATGCACGTGAGCTGGAAGCTTGGTTCGAGCTGGGCAAAAATAGCGCAAAAATGGTGGGTCTGGGTGGATTTGAACCACCGACCTCACCCTTATCAGGGGTGCGCTCTAACCAACTGAGCTACAGACCCGGTGTAGGTAAGGTCTTGCCCCGCCTAAGGTATAACAAGGGGGAATTCAAAACCTAGCAATTCCAGGATTGGTTGATCAGGTAATTTGTGTGAGCACCCATACCACGATGAGTCGTATATTTTTAAGGAGGTGATCCAGCCGCAGGTTCCCCTACGGCTACCTTGTTACGACTTCACCCCAGTCATGAATCACAAAGTGGTGACCGTCCTCCCGAAGGTTAGACTAGCCACTTCTTTTGCAACCCA
>JAAETJ010000597.1 GCA_024228495.1 bacterium
AAACCTTTAAGCGAGCTAGACGTTCAGCGCATTCACAAGTCCGCCCTTCATATATTGGAAACGGTTGGCATGGGCCTAATTGGCGACATGACGGACGGCACCAAAAAAATTATTGAAATGGGCGGCAGTTTGACTTCCGAAGGGCGTATCTTATTTCCGCCAGCCCTTATCGAAGACATGCTCGATAAAACAACAAAAAGCTGGACCTTGCATGGGCTTGATCCGGATAACAGCATTGAAATATCCAATAAAGGCGTTCATTACGGAACAGCTGGTGGGGCTGTTGAAATTCTTGATTTTGAAACAGGCAAATACAGGAACCCCAACTTGGGGGATTTATATGATTCCGCAAGGCTTATCGACACCCTACCCAATATTCACTGGTGCTATCGCCCATTGATCGCCAGAGAGATAACAGACGTAGACAGCCTTGATATTAATACGGCTTATGCTCTGATGACAGGCACCACAAAGCCTTGGGGTATATCGTTAGGGTCTATTGAAAGCATTAAAAACGTCACATCCATGTTTGATATGGCGCTAGGCGGTGAAGGTCGTTTTAAAAAACAACCGACTTGTCATATGATGCAAGGCGCTGGTGTGCCGCCACTTCGTTTTTCCAATGATCGATTGTTGATTAAAGAAGAAGCGATCCGCCAAGGCATGCCCCTTATGATCGCATCCGCCCCGCAAGCGGGTGCCACATCGCCAGCAGCATTAGCTGGCACGATTGTGCAAGTCGTAGCCGAAGTGTTGGCGGGCTTAACTTATGCAAATGCGCTGGCCCCTGGCCATCCTTGCAACTTTGCCGCATGGCCTTTTGTAGCTGATTTGCGAACAGGCGCTATGAGCGGCGGCAGCGGCGAACAAGCATTACTAGCGTCCGCCGTAGCCCAGATGGGTGACTTTTACGGCCTGCCCTGTTCAGTACCTGCTGGCATGTCGGATTCCAAATTACCGGACGCACAGTCCGGTGCTGAAAAAGCCTACACGACGGCGCTAGCGGGATTAGCAGGTGCCAATATGGTGCATGAATCTGCTGGCATGCACGCAAGTTTACTGGGCTTCGCACTTGAAAGTCTGGTGATTGATAATGATATGCTGGGGAACGTACAGCGCTTGATTCGCGGCATTGAAGTGACAGAAGATACCCTTTCAACTGAAGTTATCAAAAATGTCATCCTAAGCGGGCCGGGACATTATTTAGGTCACGAACAAACCGTTGGCCTAATGGAAAGTGAATATCACTACCCCGCCATAGCAGACCGCACGACCCCTACTGAATGGCAAGAAAATGGTGCAGAAGATATCGTTGCACATGCCAAAACGCAGGTTCGTGAAACCCTATCCACCCACTACCCCAGCCATATTGATCCAAAGTTGGATGCCCAAATTCGCGAACGGTTTGACATCAGATTACCAGAAAATCATATGAATACTAAAAGTGATCGGTGGTAGTAAATGGCGAAGCCTCCGCAAAGTTCAATCCTGTCAAAATGCATCAAAGTGATGGATATTTTGGGCCAAGCGGGGGCGCCTGTACGCTTTAGCGACATTGTCGTTAAAGCAGACTTTGCCAAAAGCACCGCCCACCGGATTTTGCATCTACTAGCGGCAGAGCATCTTATTCATTATGACGATCAGGCGGGCGCTTATCGCATGGGGTTAAAGGTGGTCGACTGGGCTTCAAGGTCACTTAACAATTTCGATTTGCCCCAAGCCGCCAGTGCCGAGATGGAACAACTTCTGACAAAGACAGAACAGCATGTCTGCCTATCAGTTCTGGAAGGTGTCGAGGTTGGTTATGTGCGCAGTATAGATGGTTATAAATCCATGCCGGTCATGCCAACTATTGGCTGCAGAAGGCCCGCTCATTGCACGGCCGCGGGGAAAGTAATTGCGGCCTTTTTAAACGAAACATCGCAAAGCACGCTTTTAGGCGATCTGAATTTCCCAGCCATCACGGAATTTACCATTGATAATTGCAAAGCGTTTGAAGCAGAGCTTAAAAAAGCAAAGGCTCAGGGCTTTGCCGTTAGTGACCGGGAAGAAGCGTTGCAGATTTATTCCATCGCTGCCCCCGTGCTGGACCATCAAGGCCGCGTCGCTGGCGCACTTAGCATTTGGGGCCCAACCTACCGGGTTGATTTGGCAAACCTTCTACTTTGGGCACCAACGCTCACGCAAGCCTGCCTGCGCATTTCAAAAAAACTGGGGTTTATTGAATAACTAGTTTTTAAGGCTGTTTAAGATATTGACTTTAACATCAGCTTTGAATTGATCGAACGAACCATCTCGCTATCATGGAGTGTTCGCACCCAATAGCAAACATCGCGCTCTGGTGACGCCTGGTAAGCAGGGTAAGGGTAGGAAGATCAAGGTGAGTGACGATACCCAGGATAAATCACCCGAAGAACGCCGAGGTTCAATGAACTGGGCGCAACGCTTAAAACGAGTTTTTGATATTGGCCGCTCCTGCGCATCCATGCGCCTGCGGCATTAGTGAATCCATTCACGTCATGTAGAAATTT
>JAAETJ010000598.1 GCA_024228495.1 bacterium
CTGGTCTGTTATCTGGATGCCTTTGAAAGTGCCCTGGCTAAACGCGGGTTGCCACGCAAGCTTTATGTGGACAATGGCGCCGCCTTCCGCAGCCGGCACCTGGAATATGTCTGCGCCTCATTAGCTATCGCGCTGATTCATTCCAAACCCTATACACCCCAGGGACGTGGCAAAATCGAGCGCTTCTTTAGAACCGTGCGCGGGCAGTTTTTACCCGGCTTTAAAGGTCAAACGTTAAATGAACTCAATGAAGCCTTTGATGGCTGGCTGAGCAACATTTACCATCAAAGAAAACACTCCAGCACCAAGCAAAGCCCCCTTGAACGCTTTGCGGCCAACCTGCAGTGTCTGAGGGGGGCTCCGGATAACCTGTACGACTACTTTCGCAAAGTGGCTCGCAGAAAGGTCAACAAAGACCGCACAATCACCCTCAACGGACGGCTGTTTGAGGGCCCGGTAGCTCTGATCGGAAAACGGGTGGAACTGCTCTACCATGACAGTGACCCCCAACAAGTTGAAGTCAAATATCAAAATAAGTCTTTCGGCATGCTGGTCGCAGTCAATCTCAGTGTCAATTGCCGTATCAAACGAGATAAAAACAATAACCCCCAAATCCACTCCCATACCCAACTTACTGAATATGGGGGCGGAAAACTGTGGTCTTCAAAAAGGAGATACGATGATCAACAATAATTACCGCAGCTTCTTCGGGTTGAAAAAAGAACCCTTTGGCGCCGATATCAGCATAAACGATATCTTAAAAACAGCTGAACTCATCGATGTCAAAGA
>JAAETJ010000599.1 GCA_024228495.1 bacterium
ACAACGGAACTCAATCTGGCTGACTTTGCGCTGGCAAATAACATTGAAATGGAAGCCGTTGTCTTTGAAGGTAAAAAAGAAGCCGTCAATGCCTATAAATCGGGACGGTGTGATGCTCTTACGACAGATTCCAGCCAGCTGGCGGCCTTTCGAACAACCATGAAAAAACCGGGCGATCATCTCATCTTGAAAGAGCTGATCTCTAAAGAGCCTGTGTCTCCCCTGGTGCGCCACGGTGATAATAAATGGAAAGATCTCGTCACCTGGGTTGTCAATGGCCTGATCACTGCCGAGGAACTTGGCGTTACCTCCGCAAATGCCGCAGATATGGCTGTCAATTCGAAAAATCCGACAATCAAGCGTTTGCTGGGAACGTCGGGCGAATACGGCGTTTATATCGGTCTGGAGAAAGACTGGATGCTCAAGGCCATTACGAAACTTGGTAATTACGGCGAAATCTTTGAGCGCAATCTTGGTCAGGGCACACCTCTCAAACTAAAGCGCGGTGTTAATGCTTTGCCCAGGGATGGCGGTCTGCTTTATGCACCGGCATTCCGTTGATCCGGTATTGTTGATTTCAGGCGGGCGTTTCAATGCCCGCCCATTTTCTCTAACAATTCAGTCAGATTATCTTTCTTATGCGACTGCCAGAGAAACTTAAACTCCTGCGCTACAGGCCGGTTTCGCCGGACCGACTACGTTCTTTTTTGCTCCAGTTCTTTTTCATGGCGCTTGTCGTGTGGGCAATTTATGCGCTGATGATCTCGACCCAGACTAAGCTTGAGGCGCTCGGCGTTGACTCTGGTTTCGATTTTCTTCAACAGCGCGCCGGTTTTCCAATCAGTGTTTCCTTAATCGACTATACAGCTGATGACAGCTATGGCCGGGCATTTCTGGTTGGCGCCCTGAACACCATTTGTGCAGC
>JAAETJ010000600.1 GCA_024228495.1 bacterium
GCGCAGGGCCTGAACGGCCGTTATCCTGTCAAACCGCCGCAACGTCAACATACAATAAAAGAGGACAATGAAAAATATCAACGCGGCCGCCAAGAATGGGGCGATTAGATGCCCAGCAGTTTTGGGAGCAGAGCCAATATAGAGCATAATATTGGCCGAGAACAGCCTGCTCAAAAACAGTGAGAGTATGTAGCCAGTGACAGACGCGCTGGCGGCCATCACAAAATATTTAGACAGGTATATCTTTTTAATATCGGGCTGTAGAATGCCAATCGCCTTCATGACGCCAATTTCTTTGTAATCTTCTTCAATGGTTGCCAATATGGTAAACCGCAGGCAGAGCAGGGCGACGACATTGAGTAAAAGGCTGATAAATATAATCACGCCCGCGATCAGGCCATCTGTCAAAGCATTGAGCGTTGTAAGCAAATCATAATCAATAGGCGGTCCCTTTTGCGGCAGGCTGGATAATTTATAGGAGCTGCCGAAGTCGGCTAGCTGGCTCAAATCGTTTAGCTGAAAGCCAATCTGGTATTCAAGGCTGCCAAAGTTCTCTTTGAGGGCTTCAAAATCATTGCCGCTGACGACAAAACGTTTGGAGCTGATGATGGAGGGATTCATCTGTACGTCACGGACAAAACTGACCACTCTGAATTCTAATTGTGCCTGATCGTTTTGAATTCTAAGAGCGTCCCCGATCTGCATCTCTTTGTTTTGCATATAGTAGATGGGAACGGCTATTTCGCCGTCAGCCACTTCGATGACCTGGCTGTTTAAATCTAGC
>JAAETJ010000601.1 GCA_024228495.1 bacterium
GCCTGTGCCCACCGCTACCTGCGCGAATATGACTATGCAGGTTCAGAACTGATCTATTGCGACCCGCCCTACCTGCTAGAGACACGGACCTCGAAACGCCGCTACCGCCATGAGTACAAGAGACAGGATCATTTGGATCTGCTAGAGCTGCTCAAGTCCCTGCCGTGTCGGGTCATACTCTCCGGCTACCCATCCGCTCTGTATGATGACATGCTGGAAGATTGGAACTTCGTGGAACTACAGGCCATGACCTGGGGCGGCCCACGCACGGAGAAACTCTGGTACAACTACGACATTAACCACGCGCACTGGGCCACCTACGCGGGAAAAGATTTTACCGACCGCCAACGCATCAAACGCAAGGCCGAACGTTGGGCAAGGAATTACCAGGCACTCCCCCCTGCTGAACGGCTCGCCCTGTTGGCGGCGATCATGGCGACCGAAGCGGTGGAGATGGAGTAACATCATGATAGCCCCCACCGTAAAAGACAGAGGAGAACCCGAGCCAGACAAGGTGGAGCTTTCGATCCTACCCAAGAGCAAACTCATTGCAATAATCCTCAAACAACGCGAGGAGACGCGCATACGGCTTGAAGAAAAAGACAAGCAAATCTCCGACCTTAAGCAACAGCTCGCCAAACTGCAAGGCGAGACCGACAAAGAAAAGGTCGACAAAAAGATCAAGGACATCAACAAGCACGTCAACCAACCGACCTCAAAGAAACCGGAATGGGACAAGGACGGCTACCCGAAGTCAGCAACAAAGGGTAAAAAGAAAAAACGTACAAAGAGAACCGGTTGTGGTAACTCTGGAAAATCTAACCTCAAACCGGACAAGATGCATTTCACCCCCCTTGCATCATGCCCTTGCTGCGACAATGACCTGAGCGATAAGAAAGGTAAAACAGATAGCGGACGCATAGTGGAAGATATTCCCCCGCCTGCTGCGAAAACCATCATTTCCAAAGAGGTAACAGAAGCCAAGTGGTGCAAGCAATGCAAAAAAATGGTTTCGTCAACCTCCGAAAAGGCTCTACCAGGTTCGGATATCGGCCTGAACGCTATGGTAGAAATGGCCTATTTGTGGGTTATGTGCGCGCTGTCCTTCCCGAAGATCAGGGACCTTTTCATCA
>JAAETJ010000602.1 GCA_024228495.1 bacterium
ACCTGTGCCAAGAAAATTGCCGTCTTTAGGTCTCTGGTCCTGAGGGAGCGACGTTTTTCTCTGTGCTTATTCGCTTCCCCATCCAGCATAGATTTCGGAATTCTAGCTCCAAAATAGTAGATTCCGTGCCGACTTTTCAATAGGTGAGAAGGTATTTTCATCAAAAGGGTGACTCACTCTTGTGTATCACCGCATAAAAATAGGGAATTTTGACGTTTGTAACTAGTTGTTTTTTCTAGTTATTTAAATAATTGTGGCGGAGAGAGAGGGATTCGAACCCTCGAGACGGTTACCCGCCTACACACTTTCCAGGCGTGCGCCTTCGACCACTCGGCCACCTCTCCTGTTTGCCCGATCACCTCACGGCGAAAAAGAACAAATTGTCTACCGGCAGGCGGTAACATAACCAGGTCAGGGACACAAGCTTGTTGACATTTAACAGCTCTTCAATTGATCGCTCAAAGAGCAAGCTCGTTTGGTACGAACTGCCGTGAATGACGACAAGAAAATCTGGACTGCCTCCACACGGCGAAAGCGCGGCCCGTGATAAGTGCGGCCCAAGAATGGCCATGTCGTCGCAGGGTTCATCGCCAGATTGATTCTCATGCTAAACTATGCAAAAAAAATTATACATGATATTGCCTGATTAATTAATAATTAGCACAAAAATCCAGCATACTGCTTTAAACTGAGCCATGAAACGAGCGCCCTCGTCTTGCTTTTGATGTGCGGGCCATAATCTGGAGAGCGATTCGCGTGATAATAATACGTATTATAGGTGTCTGGTTTCTGCTCGCAGCGGTCATCACGCTGGTCATTGATGCCACTAAATCTCTGGCCATCAACAAAATGGTCATCACCTCGCTTGGTCAGCAATGGTATGAATTCCACAAAGTCAGTATCGAGGCCGCGCAAAAATCCGTGGAAACTCATATTCATCCGCTCATTTGGGATCCGTTTATCACCGCCCTCCTGCTTTGGCCAAGCTGGGCGCTGTTTGCCCTGTTCGGGCTAATCCTGCTCTGGTTGGGCCGCAAACGCAAAAGAACGCAGGTTTTTTCAAACTTCTAAAATGCGGGCAAATAACATGACCGAAAAAAAACGCACCATAGCCGCACTGCTTGGGCGCGCCCTGTGGGTAATCATTGCCTTTACTCTTGCCGTTGCGCTTGCCTTGATCATTTTGCTACTGCTGGGGTCTTACTCCATGGGCGAAGAATTGCGCGGCGAGTATCAACCAGATGACGAAATGGGCACTATCGTCAATCTATTGTCCCTGCTATTTGGCGGCGCGTCCTTTTTGATGGTGGTAACGCCGGTCCTGACCATATTGCCAGCACTGCTTGCGGTGATTATCGCCGAGGTAATTCAGGTCCGCAATGTGCTTTTTTATCTGATCACCGGCGGAATATCCGTCGCCGCCCTGCCCCTTTTGGCCAGCACGGGTGATACCGGGTTTAATGTGCATGCCTTGACCATATTCGCGACCGCTGGATTTGCAGGCGGTCTGTTCTATTGGCTGATTGCGGGGCGCAATGCCTGATAGTTGCTGATCACGATAACGTGTCCTGACCTTCCCACGATCTCGTCACATTAGCCAACCATGTTGAAACCAGTGTTCAAACCGATCATTAATCGACTCGAATTTGCCAAGGCACGCAAAATAACCTAGATATCCCCTATGGAAAATACACAAACAGCCAATAGCCTGCTGGCCAAGCTTAACGAGCTGATCGAATATCTCGCCAACCCCACCAGGTTCATGCGCTTCTCGCGTAAAATCCTGCCGTGGCTGATGGGTGCCAGCGCCCTTGTACTCATTTATGGCTTTTATCTGGCCTGGTTCAAGGCCCCCTTTGATTATCAGCAGGGCCACACGGTCAAGATCATGTTCATTCATGTGCCAATGGCCTCATTGGCGATGATGATCTATGCGCTGATAGCCGTCGCCTCCATTGGCTCGCTGATCTGGCGTCACCCCCTGGCGGATGTTGCCGCCAAGGCGGCCTTGCCCATTGGCGCGGTTTTCACCTTCCTGGCATTGGTCACAGGCTCCTTGTGGGGCAAACCCATGTGGGGCACATACTGGGTATGGGATGCACGCCTCACGAGCATGCTGGTCCTGCTTTTCCTCTATCTTGGGTTGATGGCCATCTGGGAAGCCATTGACGATCATTCACGGGCCGGACGTGCCGCTGCCATCCTCGCGGTTGTTGGCGCCATCAATCTGCCAATTATCAAGTTTTCCGTCGTCTGGTGGAATTCTTTGCATCAGCCCGCCAGCATCAAACCATCTGGCATTACCATTCATGCCGACATTTTGACCCCGCTGCTGGTCATGTGGCTTGGCTTTACGCTTTTGTTTATTGTGCTGCACCTTAAAGCCATGCGCGCCGAGGTGCTTCGCCGCAAGGTTGAGGCCATGCAATTGCGCCGGGTAGAACGGGCCAATCGATAGCTAAAAAAGACCGCACTATACATTTTATATAAGAAAGACGATTTGATGAGTGAACTGGAAGCTTGGAAACATGCCGACTTTATATATGCCTGCTACCTCCTCGTTGGCTTTTTTGTAACTGCCCTGACATTGTGGATCTTCCACGATGAGCGCAAACAAAATCAGCTCCTCAACGAACTCGGCGAGCAGAACGACAAGCAATAGGGTCTACTTTATGCAAGACATCGGCACAACATCCACCAGCGATAAAAATAACAATTATATCAAGCCCATAAATGCGGTATTATTGCTCGCTATGGGTGCTTCAATCGGCCTCTTCAATGGGTTGATTGAAAATAGCCAATTTCTTTTTATTGTTGGTGCCATAGTGTTTTCAGCTGGATTGATCGTCGCGGCCCTGTCCGTAAAGAGATCAAAGTTCATCGTTTTTTTACCGCTGATCTTTTTGGGTGCGTTAGCAGCGCTGTTTATCTGGGGTCTTAAATTCAATCCCAATGGTCCCAAACATATCCCCTCGGCACTGATCGGTAAAAAAATCGACTTTACGCTGGAAAAAATGGACGGGCTAAACGGTCCTGATGACAAGCCCATGGCGACCTTTTCCTCAAGTACACTTGCCAATGGCGAAGTCAGCATTGTCAATGTCTGGGCAAGCTGGTGTCTTTCCTGCCGCGCCGAACACAGATTTCTCGACCGCTTGGCCAAGCGCTCCAGCATTTCGATCTATGGCCTCAACTATAAAGACACCGCTTCGGCCGGACGCAAGTTCCTGGCGCGCTTTGGCAATCCTTATAAAGCTGTTGGCATGGACCGCCGCGGCCGTGTCGGCATTGACTTTGGTGTTTACGGCGTCCCCGAAACCTTTGTCATCGATGGCAAAGGCATCATTCGCTACAAAATCCCCGGCCCCGTCAATGCTGAAATTATTGAACGCCAATTGCTACCCGCTATCAAAAAAGCACAAGCTTTATCAAGCAAATAAGCGTGGAGCGGCTTAATTATTCAATTAATCTGATACTTCTCTCCAAAAATCTCTGTGAGGAGCCAAAAAGCATGCACCTATTTGCGCTCGCCAGGCAGGTGATTCGTTTTTGATTTTCACCTTATCTCGCCGAAGCACCTATAAAACACTGGTTTATATGATGAAATGGCGAAAATACGGATCTTTTGTAAATATTCCAGTAATACTTATTACCAGCCCTATTAACACTTATGAATAAACGAGCTTTATAAGTTAACAATTCTATCCTTTTGTTTTTTATGTATTTTTTTACTTTGAATTAACCGTACTATGACAATATTATTTTTATCGGAACGGAGCGCGAGTAGGGCGAGCACAACTTTAGAACCTCTTTCCAGGTCGGATCTAACTGTCTTGCATTAATCAGCACCACAATCAGTCATGTAGCAAATTTAACGATTTATATTTTTAAAATCAATTTGTTACGTAAATTTATTATATTGTATATGAGGGACATCATGACCAAGACCATCGCTAAAGGCGCTGTTAAAGCCGCCACCAAGAAATCTACCATTGTTAAACGTGCTACAAGTAAAACAGCAGTAAAAAAAGCTATAGCAAAGAAGTTATCTGTTAAAAAAGTCGCTGCCAAGAAAATAGTCTCCAAAAAGACCCCTGCCAAAAAGACAGCAGCTAGCAAGCCCGCCGCTAAAAAAGCTGCTCCTAAAAAAGTCGCTCGTAAAGCTGCGCCAAAGAAAACCGTTGCTCGCAAGCCCGCCGCCAAAAAAGCTGCTCCTAAAAAAGTCGCTCGTAAAGCTGCGCCAAAGAAAACCGTTGCTCGCAAGCCCGCCGCTAAAAAAGCTGCTCCTAAAAAAGTCGCTCGTATAGCTACAAAAAAGACTACTGCCATGCGTTAGTCGATCCTGTTCTCCGGCCTTTTGTTTAGCGTTGCCGGATCTATGTAGTGCGTAGTTAGTCACATGTCATGCGTTGAGTATTGCGTTTGGTAATGCGTCACTAATGTACT
>JAAETJ010000603.1 GCA_024228495.1 bacterium
CCAGCCGGAATACGGCCGCGTCACATCCAATGCCGCATTTGCGGAAGCAACAATTGTCTGATTTTCGTCGATCAACAGGGCTTTTACACCTGATGTTCCAATATCCAGACCCAGATACATCAGCTACTTTATCCGCAATAGTTTCGATTGGTCATTTCCATCAACCCGCGATAGCTCCCGGTCCCGCTATTGCCTGCTCGGGACATTTGCCTGCAATGATCATGCCCAGCACTTCGTCTTTGGTCACATCATTTGTTTTTGCCGAGCCGACGATTTGTCCGTTTTTCATCACCGCCACACGGTCAGCCAGTTCAAATACATCTTCGATGTCGTGACTTATCAGGAAAATACCAATGCCATCTTTCTTGAGCTCTATGATGAGCTCCCCAACCTGTGCTGTTTCTTCGGGCCCAAGCGCTGCGGTTGGTTCATCCATGATCAGAATACGGGCGTTGAATAAAATTGCCCTGGCAATTGCCACTGATTGCCTCTGTCCACCTGACAAGGCCTCTACCGGATCCTTGAACTTGACAAACCGTGGATTGTGA
>JAAETJ010000604.1 GCA_024228495.1 bacterium
AATTTAATTGATTTCTTTTGAACCAAACTCTTCTCCACAGCGTCTGACATAGCGTTGGGCTCAAACGAGCCACGACTAGGGTCAGAACTCATTAACACTTAGCTGATTCAATGGCTTGGGACTTGATTTGGGAGGTTTCGAGCTATGAAGGGTATTTTTTGGCTTTCAGACGAGCAGTTTGAGCAGATTCAGCCGCATTTGCCTTACCGTGCTGCGGGCAGGCGCCGGGAGGATGACCGGCGCATAATCAGCGGCATCATTCATGTTCTGCAATCGGGTTGCCGATGGCAGGATTGTCCATCTCAATACGGCCCGTCAACCACGGTTTACAACCGCTATAACCGCTGGTCCCAAAAAGGGCACTGGCAATACATCTTCCGCGAACTGACTGCTGCCCTGGCCGGTTCATCTGATGAGATATCCATCGATAGCACCCATATCAAGGCGCACCGCTGTGCCGGTGGCGGAAAAGGGGGGCCTTTGTTCAAGCCATTGGACGCACAAAAGGTGGGCGCAACACCAAGGTTCACGCCATAAGTGATGCGAATTGCCGTCCTCTGGCATTCTATCTCACACCGGGGCAGACAGCCGACATCAAAGGGGCTGTGATGTTGGCCGACCATCTGCCTGATGCCCGCTATCTGCTGGCCGACAAGGCTTATGATGCAGACCACTACCGCGCCCGGCTGAGACAATTGCGTATCCAACCGGTCATCCCCAACAAGGCCAATCGAAAGCAGCCTTATGCCTTCGATAAGAGCCGCTACCGAAACCGCAATGTCATTGAGCGCATGTTTGGAAGACTCAAGGATTTTCGGCGGATCGCAACAAGATATGACAAGAACGCAAGCAACTTCATGGCCGCTTTATGCCTCGCCGCCCTCATATGCTACTGGATCTGAATGAGTCTCGACCCTAGCTAATGTCCAGTTAGGATAGCGCTCGTGAACCTCTTATTTATGTATGGTTAGGATCCAGAAGAGCATGCCTAGTATGAGTTATTTTTTACCCTCTAAATATAACAATTCGACTCGCCAAGTCATCCTATGCTCATTGATAGGTGGTGCTTTGATCTCTCGAGGTTATTGTCGCCAATACGTGCTGATAATAATGGACAAATGACATGCATGGAATGGTGTGTGATGCGTTCGAGCAGTGCGAGCGGTTTATTTTTGCCACCGGACAACACGCACAGTGATGATTGTGG
>JAAETJ010000605.1 GCA_024228495.1 bacterium
CAGTTTTGTGCTTGCCGTGCGCTGTCGATCTGTCGCGAAATAGACTTTTACAACGGTGTGATTCTCGTTGCCAACAGCAACAGCAGCACCGGGGCTGGTTTTCGTTTTGACTGGTTGCTTGGGAGTGGTGCTACGAGCCTCCTCGTCTCCAGATTCTGCAAACAAGTCAAAGCTTGCGTCGTCGTCAGCAGGCGCCGTGCTGCCCGATGTTCCCCCAATATCTGAGCGAGGGAGAGCAATTGGAGGCGAAGGGGTAGCGATTGGCGCGGGCGGTGCGATTGATTTTGAGACAGTTCTCTCTTTTGAAGTGGCTTTCTTTCGGCGCATGACGGGTTTTGGTTGGCTGCGCGTCGTGCGCGAGGTTCGCATTTTTCGTTTATAGGATCCGCCGGGTTTAGCGGTATTTTTTTGCACAGAGTGCAACGCACGCTTTTTAGGTAAGGTGGCCTGTTGTTGCGCGCGGCGCTCGCGCAGCATTTTTGCATGCATTTCCCATTCAAACTTGTTTGCTTTCGTCCTTGCCGACCTGATGTCAGCGCTTTGTTTGGCGATAAAAATGGCGTGATTTTTCAATATCGTGGCAGCCCGTATTTCAAATTTTTGGGCTTCAGCAGGGCGCTTTAAATAGCGATAGACCTTTGCCTGCAATTGCAGGGCGCGCGCATAGTTGGGGTGGCGTGTGCCGACTTTTCTGGCCATCAGTCGCACATAAAGTTTCGCCTTGACCAATGCCGGTACATAACGGCCTTTTTTAATCAACCGATCGATATCAGTTTTTAATTTGACGAGGCGTTGGTCAAAGCTTCGCGTTTGAGCGTTGGCTGTATTGGTATGAACAAAAACCACACTGCTGGTCGCGATGAACAGTGCCGACAAGAGCCCAGTAAAAATTATTAATGCGCGGGGGGTAAATCGAACGTCCGTCTTCATAGTAGCACTCCAAAATAGCACAAAATAGAAAGCACCCCCATACTTGCCAAAGGATAGTCTTACTCGTCAGGGGTTTCAATCATTATCGGAGGGTTGAATACAATATGCCCAGCGGCAATATCGATCTCAGGGATCGTTTTTTTGTCAAATAGGTAGACCTCACTCGCGGGTCTTTTGCTCGATTTAGGGGTTTGGTTAGCTTGAATTTCGATGAGATCTCCGGCGCCAAAATTATACACACCGGTGACCGTGCCACAGTCCGTGCCATCAGCAAGGACAACTTTCAGTCCAATGAGATCGGTGAAATAAAACTCATCCTCATCCCTGGGTTTTGGCAGCTGCGCATGCTCCACAAACAGCGCGGTGCCTTTGAGGGTTTCGGCGCTGTTGCGATCAGCGATGCCCTTGAGGCGGGCCACCACACCTTTTTGGGAGATACGTACCTTGCCGAATTCGAACTGGCGTTCGTCGCGTTCATCACTAAGCGGTCCGTAGGATTTAATATCCAGCGGATCCGCCGTGTAGCTTTTGATCACCACCTCGCCATGGATGCCATGGACGCCGGTGATGATCCCCAAGCATAGTCTTTTTGATTTTCTTGCAGACAAAATGTCTACTCGCTGGCAGCTTCGGCAGCGGCTTCTAGAGCGGCTTTTTTCTCTTCTTCGCGTTCAACGCGTTTTTTTCCTGGTTTTGCTTTGTTCGGGTTGTTGCTGGCGACGCGCTTCATGAGACCAGCTGCATCCAAAAAGCGTGCAACACGATCGGTAGGGATGGCACCAACGGACATCCAGTACTTGATGCGCTCGATTTCAAGGGTCACGCGGTTTTTATCATCTTTTGCCAGCATAGGGTTCCATGAGCCGACTTTTTCAATAAAGCGACCATCTCTGGGCATGCGGATATCAGCAATAACGATGCGGTAATAAGGGCGCTTCTTGGAGCCACCACGAGCCAGTCTGATTTTCAAAGCCATTTTCAAGTTTTCCTTTAGTTACAATTCGTTGTGTTCATTCGTTTCGAAGGGTACATAACCCAAAATTTTTCATAAATTGCCAAAATATATACCGATCGTCATCTCCGCGAAGGCGGGAATGACGATGAATTTGATTCAACGCTGTGAGTATTCTTTATTCCTCATTAAACAGATCCTCCATAACCTCAAGGGCGAAGCGGGCCGATACGGTTGCTGGTCCACCTCCCATTTCGATTCCAACTTCTACGGCTTCCAGTATTTCCTCAAAATTTGCTCCTGATATTTTGGCTTGTTCGATGTGCCACTGCATACAGGATTCGCAATCTATATAAAGAGATATGCCGATGGCGATAAGCTCTTTGGTTTTTTTTGGCAGTGAGCCATCTGCAAAGGCAGCGTTTTCCATATCAAGAAACGCCGCATAGACCTTCGATTTCAGTGTGATCAGTTTGGAATGCGCCTGTTTGCGCTTGTCTGTCAGCTCGCTTAATTTACTCATGACCTATTTCTTCTTTTTACCTCGCGGTAATCCGGGTAACCCCGGCCCGCCAAGACCCGGCAGTCCGATGCCTGGAGGCAGGCCGCCGCCAAGTCCAGGAAGCTGCCCCGGCATTCCACCTGGCGGCAAAGCACCTCCACCACTAGCATCAGGGGGCATATCGGGCATGCCGCCGCCGCCAAACAGTCCGGCAAGTCCGCCCTTGCGTTTGCCCAGTTTCTTCATCATGTCGGCCATCTGGCGATGCATTTTCACCAGCTTGTTTATCTCCTGCACTGAGGTGCCAGAGCCAGCCGCGATCCGGCGTTTGCGTGAGGCGTTGAGTAATTTGGGGCGCTTGCGTTCCTTGCGCGTCATGCTTGAGATAATGGCCTGCTGGCGGCCCAGCAGGTTGTCATCGAGATTGGCGCCAGCCATCTGCTTTTTCATTTTGCCGACACCGGGCAACATACCCATGACACCCGACATACCGCCCATGCGCTGCATCTGTTTGAGCTGCTCAGAAAGATCATCGAGATCAAAGGCGCCTTTTTGCATTTTGGCCGCGATCTTCTCAGCTTTTTCAGCATCGATGGTCTCGGCGGCTTTTTCTACCAGCGAGACCACATCGCCCATGCCCAATATACGGTTGGCAATACGCTCGGGATGAAAATCTTCCAGTTCGTCAATTTTTTCGCCGGTGCCAAGTAGCTTGATCGGCTTGCCGGTAACAGCGCGCATGGATAGAGCCGCGCCGCCACGTCCATCGCCATCAATTCTGGTCAGCATCAGGCCGGTAATACCAATGCGCTCGTCAAAGGAACGCGCCAGATTAACGGCGTCTTGTCCGGTTAGTGCGTCCGCAACCAGCAATATCTCTTGTGGATTGGCAATGTCGCGAACCTCGGCAACCTCGCCCATCAAGGTCTCGTCAATATGCAACCGGCCCGCCGTATCAAGCATGAGCACATCAAAGCCTGAAAGCTTCGCAAATTGCAGGGCGCGCTTGGCGATCTGCTGCGGGGTCTGGCCATCGATAATCGGCAAGGTCTCAACGTCGAGCTGTTCACCGAGCACCTTAAGCTGTTGTTGCGCGGCCGGGCGTCTTGTATCCAGCGATGCCATCAGCACCTTTTTGCTGTCTTTTTCCTTGAGGCGCTTGGCGATTTTGGCGGTGCTGGTGGTTTTACCCGAGCCTTGCAGGCCGACCATCATGATGGGGACGGGGGCGGCGGCGTTCAGATCAATGGGGACGGCCGTTTCGCCGAGCACCTTGACGAGTTCGTCATTAACGATCTTGACGACCATTTGCCCCGGCGTGATCGATTTGACGACTTCCTGGCCAATCGCCCGCTCTGATACTTTTTCGATGAAATCCCTGACGACTTCCAGCGCCACATCGGCTTCGAGCAAAGCCCGCCTGACTTCGCGCATGGCGGCCTTGACGTCCTTGTCAGAAAGGGCGCCGCGACCGGTCAGCTTGTCAAATACGCCACTAAGGCGGTCAGATAGGGTTTCGAACATTTATATCTCTCACGGCTATTCCAGCTGTCGTTGGGCCTTCGAGGGAGCGCGCAAAGCGCGATGGGCGGTCGCCCTTGTCTCTCTTGGGTCGGCTATTCTTCTTTCACGGCTTTTTGGCTACGCTCAGACCTCCGAGGGGCGCGTTAAACGCGGTGGGCGGTCATTTTTGCCACTCGTTGGTCGGAGCTTTTTCTCTTTTTGGTAAAGCCAGCTCGTTGGCAGGTTTTACCTTGTTAATTATTGCTTTTTGAACTCGATTAACGAGTCAAAAAGCGCTACGGCTTTTTGAAACTTGCCGCGACAGTCTGTGTTGCAAAAGCCGATGACATTGCCACGATAAAGCATCAAACTCTCGGCGCTGACCGGCTTGCCGGACCAGGGACAGGTCTTGTTAACACAATCTGCGAGTTTCAGCTCATTCGACATTTACAAATTCTCCAAACAAAAACCCATCCGTGAGCGAAACTCGCTGACGGATGTTGACCTCACTGACTCATGTCCAGATTGGCGGCTCGGTTCAAGCCTTTTTTGATTTGACGCAGTTTCCTCAATTGTGCGAGGAAAGTCAACATCTATGTTGAGACGCCATTAAAGCGTCCGTTCGGGGGATTTTGACGCATTTCAAGCTGTCCATCGTCTCGCCAGCAGCTGTGCTAATTTCCTACAATTAACTTCAACAGAGCGATTCACAAAGCGATATTTGTCCGGGATATATCACCGACTATATGGGTGGCATATCACCAGCAGCAAAGCTGGCAAGCACCGCATGACAAGTCAGGTTCTAGCAATAACCCTCGCTAAAAATGGGGGGAATACCGAAAGGTCCTGACCGAGTGTTTTACGAAGAGAATGTGATTATAACCTGCAATAAACCCTTCCAATATTTCTTTTCTGCTGTCTTTTTGGCTTCCGCTTTTTATAATCTTAAAAACCCTGAAATATGCCTAACACCATGAATATAAAGAGATAAAGGCGTATGGCATGGATTATGCTCTAACAACTTGTTAAGGATGCTGGTTAATATGCCCGCTGCCAGCACTTGGATAAGAACAAAAATGATGTTGGACAAGAACGATTAATCTGGAGGGGTTTGTATGTCAAAAGACAGCTTGGATAGTGGTGGTTTCGATTTTTCAATAATTGAAAAAAGGCTGGGCGTGTCACGTCGGGTTTTTTTGCAATATTGTACAGGCGTGGCTGCCTCACTAGGGCTATCGACCAAAGGAGCCATGGCCATGGCAAAGGCTGTGGCACAGCCCGCGAAACGCCCGCCGGTGATCTGGTTGCATGGTCAGGAATGTACTGGCCCAACGGAATCTCTTTTACGTTCGGAACAACCCAGTCTCGAACATCTGATTCTCGATCTCATCTCTGTTGACTATCACCAGACACTGGATACTGGTGCCGGTCACCAGGTTGAGGATATAAAAAAGAAGAGCATGGCCGCAAACAAAGGCAAATATCTACTGGTCATCGAGGGTGCTATTCCTGTTAAAGACAATGGAGTTTATTGCAAGATCGCTGGCGAAACCATGCTGGAGCTCACTCATGAAGCCGCCGAACACGCTGCGGCTATTGTGGCCTTCGGTTCCTGTGCTAGCTGGGGTGGCGTGCAGTCTGCTTCGCCAAATCCAACAGGTGCCACTGGCGCTCCTCAGGTTCTAAAAGACAAGACGGTTCTGACCATCCCCGGTTGTCCGCCAAATCCGGCCAATTTCCTTGGCACGGTTCTTTATTTCGTGACTTACGGCAAGCTGCCACCGATAGATGATAAGGCCCGTCCCAAGTGGGCTTATGGTCGCCTCATTCATGAAAACTGTTACCGGCGTCCCCATTTTGATGCCGGGCGTTTCGCTACCGAGTTTGGTGATGAGGGGCATAAAAAAGGCTATTGCCTCTACAAGATGGGCTGCAAGGGGCCGGAAACCTATAATAACTGTCCCAGTCTTGAATATAATAATATTGGCGGACAAGTGTGGCCCGTTGGTGTTGGGCACCCGTGTTTTGGCTGTTCTGAAGAGGGTGTCGGATTTGAGAAGCCGTTATTCTCTCTGGCCGATGTCAAGACACATACCCCGCCCAATGCTTTTCCTGATATCGCAGATCGTGAAGATAGTTCGGGTGTTAGCATTACCGCCGCCGCTGCTGCTGGAGCCGCTGTTGGTGTCGCCATTGGAGCCACCGCTGTGGCTGCTTCCCGATTGAGCAAAAAAGACACAACTGACGAAAACAGTGAAGGCTGAGGGGGCACTATGGAACGCAGAGATTTCTTAAAAGCTGCATTGGGCGGTAGTGCTGCCGCCGTTTGCAGTGTTGGGATGGCGCAAGCCAGACCAAATCTGGAGCCGGCTGAAGAAGCTGTCGGCATGTTGTTTGACTCGACCCTTTGTGTAGGATGCAAGGCGTGTGTTGCCAAATGCAAGGAGGTAAATAGCCGGGTACCGGCGCACAGTGATCCAGACAATCCCTGGGATAGCGCTCGGGATCTTTCTGCTGACACTTTCAATGTCATCAAGGTCTATCGAAGCGGTAAGGCGGTGAACAAGGATCGGATCAAGGATGGCTTCTGCTTTGAAAAGCGTAGTTGCATGCATTGTGTTGACCCTGGTTGTGTCTCGGCCTGCCCAACTACCTCCATGCGCCGCGATCCCAAGACCGGAATTGTTACCCATCATCCCGATAGCTGCATAGGATGTCGCAACTGCATGGTTGCCTGTCCTTATAACGTGCCGCAATTTGATTATAATAAGGTATTTGGTTCAATTCATAAATGCCAGATGTGCAATCAGTCGGGTGTAGAGCGGATCAACAATGGTCAGATGACCGGTTGTGCCGAAGTCTGCCCCACTGGCGCGACCCTGTTTGGTAGTCGCAAGGCGTTGCTGGCCGAAGCCAAGCGGCGCATGACGCTCAAGTCTGGGGAGGTCTATACCTATCCGCGTGGAGACGTCAGCAAGCCAGACAGCATGCACGAAAAAACCGTGCCTAACTATCAAAAGCATATCTGGGGGGAAAAGGAGGCTGGCGGTACGAATGTCATGCATATTTCAGCCATTCCCTTCGATCAACTGGGTATGCCGCCGCTTGAAGAACGGTCAGCTGCATCCGTTTCAGAAACTGTTCAGCATACGCTGTACAGCTATCTGGCGCTTCCGGCTATAGCGCTTGCCGGACTGACTTATGTTGTAAAAAGAAATACCGATCACGATGATGATGAAGGGGGAATGTCATGAGTGCACACAAGGTTCTTCGTCAAAGGCTGATTACCTTCCCGTTCATGCTTCTTCTAGCTATTTTTTTGGTCAGTCTCTACTTCATGTACCAGCGCTTTGTTGTTGGTGGCATGGGAGCGGTTAGCAATCTCAATGGCGGTTTCGCCTGGGGTATCTGGGTGGTTTATGATGTGGTCATCGGCACTGCTCTGGCTTGTGGCGGCTATGCTCTTGCCATAACGGTCTATGTCATGAACCGGGGCCAGTATCATCCGCTGATGCGCCCTGCTATATTAACCAGCCTGCTGGGCTACGCGCTTGGTGGTTTTGGTGCTTTTTTTGATATGGGCAAATTCTGGCAGTTCTATGAAATCTTCTTGCCATGGAATTGGAATTTCAATTCGGTTATGCTTGAGGTTGGCCTGTGCGTCGCGACCTATATCCTTATTCTCACCATTGAATTTGCTCCGGCATTTTTGGAGCGGATCGGGTCGAAAAAACTTTTGAGGTCTTTGAACAAGGTACTGTTCTTGTTTATTGCTCTTGGTATTCTGCTCCCGACCATGCATCAGTCATCGCTTGGATCACTGCTGATTTCCATGGGACATAAGGTCGACCCCTTATGGCAGACATGGCATTTCCAGCCTCTTTTGGCCATACTTAGTGCTTTGATCATGGGCTTTTCCATTGTTGTTTTCGAAGCTTCGCTGACAACTGCAGGGCTGCATCAGGACGATGAGAACACGTTGCTGGTGGGTTTGGGGCGGATCATCAAGTGGCTGCTTGTGGCTTTTGTCGTCATTCGTATTGGTGTGCTGGCGGGGCAAGGAAAGTTGGGGCTGATCTTTGCCGGTGGCAGTAGCAGCCTGTTTTTCATTGTTGAGATGGCGTTGTTTATTCTGCCAATCTTCCTGTTGATGGTACCAGGAGCAAATCGCAATGCCTCGCAATTGCTAGTGGCCGCCGTGTGTATGTTGTTTGCGGGAGCTGCTTACAGATTTGATGCTTTCCTGATCACCTTTAATCCAGGGCCGGGATATACTTATTTTCCTTCCGCTCCCGAGATTATGATCACTCTGGGCATAATTTCGCTGGAGATCATGCTTTATCTGTTTTTCGTCAAAAAACTGCCAGTTCTGCACGGGGCGAAGCATGCCTGATATTGGATAAAACTGAACAAGCAATAAGCAATCAAACAACAATCCTTCGAAGGATGAGGAGAAAATATAGTGACACGTATTACAGTGGATCCAATCACCCGTATTGAGGGACATCTGCGCATAGATGTTGAAGTGAATGATGGTAAGGTAACCAAGTCTTGGTCTTCGGGTCAGATGTGGCGCGGCATTGAACAAATTCTGGTGGGACGAGACCCGCGTGAAGCCTGGACCTATACCCAGCGTTTTTGCGGCGTTTGTACCACGGTACATGCTATTACATCGGTAAGGGCTGTTGAAAATGCACTTCAGATGGAAGTACCGGTCAATGCTCAGCTGGTCCGCAATATCATCCAGACGGCCCATGCCATTCAGGATCATATCGTTCATTTCTATCACCTGTCGGCCGTCGATTGGGTCGATGTGGTCTCTGCGCTTAGCGCCGACCCCAAGGAAGCCTCCAAGTTGGCGGAAAGTCTGTCTGACTGGTCGTTGAACGGCGTTCACGAAATGAAAGCCGTGCAGGATCGGCTCAAGACATTTGTTGGCAGCGGTCAGCTCGGCCCCTTTGCCAGTGGTTACTGGGGCCATCCGGCCATGAAGCTGCCGCCGGAAGTCAATCTGCTGGCCGTTGCCCATTACCTGCAGGCTCTGGATGTGCAGAATTACGCCAACAAGATCGTTGCTGTTCTAGGTGGCAAAAGCCCACATATCCAGAATGTCGCAGTTGGCGGGGTCAGCAACTCTATTGGTCACGATGCGCCATCAGTGCTCAATATTGAACGGTTGATGCTGATCAAGGGCTTTATCGACAAGTTGGAGCCGTTTGTTAAATCGGCCTATATCACCGATGTGCCAGCAATTGGTGCTTTTTATCTCGACTGGACCGGCTATGGTGGCGGCGTTACCAACTATCTGTCTGTACCTGATTGTCCTCAAGATAGCAAAGGCACTAAGTTCGATCTGGTGGGGGGCTATGTTGATAATGGTGATCTGGCAAGTTACAAGCCAATTACAACATTCAATGACAAATACTTCCGCGATGGAGTGGCGGAAAGCGCCAAGCATTCCTGGTATGAAGGTGATAAGGCCTTGCATCCCTTCAAGGGGGAGACCGAACCACAGTACACCGATTTTCAGGATGATGGTCAGTATTCCTGGGTCAAGGCTCCGACATTTTATGGCAAGCGTTGCGAAGTCGGACCTTTGGCAAATGTTCTGGTTTCGGTTGCTGCTGGCGACAAGAGGTACAAAAAATATCTCGATCAGGCAGTTGGTACGATCAAGGCTGTTTCCCAGAACCCGGATATTCCGCTCTCAGCGCTTAACTCTACGATTGGACGCCATGCGGCTCGCGCGGTACGCTGTGCCGTGATGATTGATACGTTGCGTGACCAATGGCAGAAGCTTGTCGACAATATTGGAACTGGCGATACGGATACTTTTAATAGACCGGAATTTCCCAAGGGGACTATCGAAGGTGTTGGCTTTCATGAAGCGCCGCGCGGGACACTATCGCACTGGGTGGTTATTGAAGACGGCAAGATCAAGAATTATCAGGCCGTTGTACCAAGTACCTGGAATGCCGGGCCTCGCGATGCCGATGATCAAATTGGTCCATATGAGGCCTCACTGATGGACAATCCTGTAGCCGATCCCGAAAAGCCGCTGGAAGTTTTGCGGACGGTGCATTCTTTTGATCCCTGTATAGCTTGCGCCATTCACATGGTGGATACCGAAGAACAGGAGATTGTCAGGGTAAAAGCACTTTGACAGATGTGACTAATAATGCTTCCTCCTCCAGTCCCGGCATTCTTGTCATTGGCATGGGTAATGTGCTCATGCAGGACGAGGGGGTCGGAGTTCGGGCTGTTGAAGAACTTGAGTGCCGCTACCATATTCCTCCTGGCATTGAGATAATGGATGGTGGTACCACCGGTAGTGAGCTTTTCGACCCCATGCGGGGACGAAAACATCTGATCATTGCTGATGCCATCAATGCTCCTTCTTCATTCGGCACATTGATTCGGCTGAAGGATGATCAGGTGCCGGCTTTTTTTCAAACCAAAATCTCCAATCATCAATTGGGTGTGTCGGATCTGCTGGGTCTGTTGCAGTTGAATGGCGCTCAGCCCGAGCACGTAACGATCATTGGCATGGTACCTCATTCTCTGCAGAACAGGCTAGGCCTTAGCCCGAAGGCGGAAGCCGGGCTTGAGGAAATGGTGATCATGTTGGTCAAAGAGCTTGAGGATATAGGTTTCGAGTTGAAAAAACGTGACAAGCCGCTAAAGGCCTACTGGGCCAATCAGGCCATGCTGGAGGAAGATGGCGAATGTGCGTAGGTGTTCCGGTGAAGATCATTGAGGCCGGGGAATTCGTTTCCCGTTGCAAGGGGCGAAATGGTGAAGAGAATATCAATATGATGCTCATAGGCTCTCAACCTGAAGGAACATGGGTTCTCAATTTTCTTGGTTCGGCCAGGGAAGTGCTGAGCAAAGAAGAGGCTGCGACAATCAACAAGGCTCTTGATGGATTGAGCGCCATCATGGGGGGAGCGGAAAATATCGATATTAAGGAATATTTTCCAGACCTGGAGAAAAAATGAACAGGCTAAAAGAAATTGCCGTACAACTGGATGTTTTTTTTAACAGGGTTCTGAAAGAAGATATGATAGGGCTGCCGCTTCTCAATACGCATATAGAGGTCGAGACGGTTTGCTTTCAGATTTATGACGAGCGACCCATGGGTGTTATCATCTGCCCTTGGTTGATGAGTCTTGTCATATTTCCAAAGGAGGGGGATGACTGGAGCGGCTTAAAGATTGGAGATCGGCAGGATCATGAGTTTCCCTCTGGAGACCAAAAGTTTTTGGTCAATGAATATGAGGGGATTGGTGTTTGTCAGTCAATGGCCATTCACTCGCCCATGGTCGACTTCAAATCACATGAACACGCCCGATTGACGGCGCATGTATTCATGAAAAAACTCATGACACCGGTTGATCCTGAAGATCGGCTGGATGAGAAGCGTCTGGAGCGTTTCGTTGATGGCGAAGAAATGGCTGAGATCCATCATTCTGAAAAAGAGGCAGGCAAGGTAGAGGCTGCTGGCAAACGTCAACCGGACTGTGATAATCCTCCCGAGATTGCCCGCAGAGACTTCATCCGTGGAAAGTTCAAAAAAGACAAAGGTCGTGTTTCGTAGTTGTTTGAATGTGCTTATTGGTTAGCTTCAGGCGGGTAGTTGCTATCATGCAAAATTGTAATAACACCTTCCTCATTTTGCGATAAGTGCATTAAAACTTTGCGATTGTTGGCGGACATGCTATGTTTTTCTGTAAACAAGGGTCTGGCTTTGCAGGTCTTCCCAGTTAACGGGGTTGAAAAATGAGTATAGAGGGGGGGCTTGATATTGATCTTTATTGCGATGGCCCTGTCATTGACAGAGCGGTCATAACCTCTTCTCGCCCTCTTCACGTTTCACGTCTGCTTGTTGGGAAAACCGGCAATGAGGTCGTGCAGATAACAGCTCTTGTTTTTTCCATCTGTGCAATGGCGCAGTCTTGTGCTGCGGCATTGGCGTGTGAGCGCGCGATGGAATACACCGGCTACAAGGACCGGCTGGTTGCCCGCAACATGATTGTCGAACTGGAAACGGCGCGCGAGCATATGCTTCGCATTGCTCTGGACTGGCCGGAATATGTAGAGAGCCGTTTGGGGCTTGATGACCGGATGGAAGTCAAATCTCTCATGAAACTCCCAAGGGTAATGGAAAAACAGCTTTTTGCTTCAAAGCAGGCATTTGAAATTGGAGCGCGCCCCGCTCTGGATAGATCAGCAGTGCGAGAGCTGCTGGTTGAGCTTGAAACTTTACTACAAAAACAGGTTTTTGGCGAGCCGGTCGAGGTTTGGAGGGGACGGCAATCGCTTGAGGATCTGGAAGATTGGTCCGACAACACAAATACGCTTGCCTCCCGTTTTGTAAATAATATTCTGCAAACAGACTGGAGCGCTCTTGGTGCCGTTGATCCAGCTTTTTTGCCTGCGATAAGTGATCGCGAAATGTTCACGCATATCACCGGAATCACAAGAAAAGATGACGCCTCTCTGGCGGTTTGGAAGGGACGGTCTTGCGAAACCGGGCCTTTGTCACGCCGGAGGGATCATCCTCTTGTCGAGGCTATCCTGGCAAAATATGGGGCTGGGTTACTGGCTCGCACGGTGGCACGTCTTTGTGAGCTGGTGATGATCCCCGGCAGGCTTTCAGGCAATCTCGATAGTTTCCCCTCGACCCAAATGATAGAAGAAGACGGGTTGGAGCGAGAAGGTTTTGGGTTGGCGCAGGTCGAAGCGGCTCGTGGTCGGCTCGTGCATCTA
>JAAETJ010000606.1 GCA_024228495.1 bacterium
CGTCACCAGCCAGGAAGGTCACGGCAGTACCTTCTGGTTTGAGGCCATCTTCCCCATCGTGGCCGCGGCGGTTCGCCCCAGCGAAGCCGAGCGTGAACGCCGCATTCGTGGGTACAAAGGCGCAAGACGCACCATCCTGATTGTGGATGACAAAGAAGTCAATTGCCTGGTGTTGCGAGATTTTCTGGAACCGCTGGGCTTTACCACCATCGTAGCCGTCGATGGACAGGATGAAGTTGAACAAGCACGTCAAACACAGCCGGATCTGATCGTGACCGACCTGGTGATGCCCGTGATGACTGGATTTGAAGCCGCCGCCCACATCCGCCGGATCCCCGAGATCAAAGACACCCCCATCATCGCCATCTCAGCCAGTGTGTTTGAGATGAATGTCGAAGAAAGCCGGCTGGCCGGTTGTGACAGCTTCTTACCCAAGCCGGTTGATGAACACAAATTGTTGGATCTTCTGCAAGCATTGATGAACCTGGAGTGGGAGTACGAAGAGCGTGTCGATGAGACTCTGCACACAGCCCAAACGCGCGATGGTGACGCGCTGATCCCACCACCTGTGGACACCTTAGAAGCGTTGTATGAGTTGGTGACGGTGGGTTTTATCAGCCAGATCAAGATCATGATGGAGCAGCTTGCGAACCAGGATCACACATACACCGCCTTTGCTCAGAAAATGATCCAATTTGCGAATATGGGCGACGAACACAACATGATTCGCTTCGTGGAGGCACATCTCTCGCATGAAAAATCCTGAGTGGGAACGTGATGTTACCCAATCTATTATTCTTATCATTGATGATGATAAAAGCAGTGTAGGTGTTGTGATTGGGTATTTAGAGGAACTTGGCTTTGGCATCGTTTCAGCCATCAATGGAGAACTTGGCTTGAAACGCGCGCGATTGTTGAAGCCCAACCTGATTTTGCTTGATGTGAGGATGCCAGGCTGGGATGGGTTTGAAACGTGTCGACGTTTGAAAGCTGATGAAGAGACGCGCGAGATACCGGTCATTTTTATGACGGCGTTGAATGATCCGGAAGATAAGGTGAAAGCCTTTGCGGCGGGGGCCGTTGATTATATCACCAAACCCTTACATCAAGGGGAAGTGGCAGCGCGGGTGATTACGCATCTTCGCTTAAGGGGTTTAACCCAACGTTTACAACAGCAAGCCATCGAATTAGAGAAAAAATCAGCCGAAGCAACCAAAGAGAAACGAATCGCTGAAGCAGCCAACCGAGCCAAGAGCGGCTTTCTGTCCGTGA
>JAAETJ010000607.1 GCA_024228495.1 bacterium
CACTCCAGTCGCCCTATGGGCTCCTTACGCGCAACGCCATCCCACGCCCCATGCACAACCTCACAATGTCAATCTTACAAACCCCACAAGTGGTGCACTTTTACGCCGCCCCGCCGGTGCATTTTTACTCCGGCGTTGACAGGGAAACAAGCTGGGGAGTTACCATAGATGATGGTCGAAGCGGATATAATGCGCCGTGGATCGACGCTTTCTACATCGAGCATTAATTTTTATAACGATAATCCCTTGCAGCTAGTTTTCCTTTTTGGCACGTAGCAAGAGTTTATGGCGAAATCGTACTACGCTTGTTGTTAGGGATAGTGTGGACTGGGTGTCATATGGGTGCCGAAAGGGCTGCGTTTGAATGAAAGACCTTGAAACAGTCTGGGGCACTTAGAGCATTGATATCAAAAAGCCAGTGGGGCAGGGTGCAACGGTATGAAAGAGCCTGCAGAGGTTCCTAGGCACAATCATAATCCGCGTGTCGGGAGTTCAAATCTCTCCTCCGCTACCATATATTTCAAGCGCTTAGCAGATTCCTTATGCCGGTGGGCAATGGCCCTAGTGCCAATATAGAGCCAATCGAGTGCGATTTCGTCAATATTTCTGGCGTTAAACCGGGCGATTTTGGGCGACATTAAACTTTTTCATACGGCTAATAATGCGTTCACAGAATTGGGTGGCGGCAATGTCGGGCTGGAAAAGAGCCTGCAAGACTTGTTTGAGCGCAACATGGAATCCCTGCTTGGCGTTCGTTTTCTGGCTTCGGAATTTTCAACTACCTATGGCGGGTGTATGGATACACTTGGCATTTTCGTATATAAGCAGGCCAGCAATGAGAATGTCATCAATCAAGGGTTGTTCTATCTTGAATGGTTGATGGATCACTACTCGACCGTCACCTCCTCTACCAAAGCCAATATCCACACGCACCATTACCGCGGGTTATATGCCTTGAGCGACCGTTACATTATGGGGAAAGTGGCGCGGGGCGTGAGGTGTGTGACCGGATGTAATGACCTGCTTGATCATCACCGGGTTTGATCTGAGGCACTGTCCTGAAGATATTTGTTGATTTGGGACACAAGGTACGGTGCTGGCAGTGTCTTGACTTTGATCAAACTTATACAAAAGCCGAGCAGGAATAATGCCGATCTTCGTCCAGACCAGAATGAGGTAGGCAGCTGTGCATTTCAGACAGGCAATGAGCGTCATGAGCTGTCGATCCCCTCTGGTGGTGGCCAGCGAGTGCGAGGCATACAACC
>JAAETJ010000608.1 GCA_024228495.1 bacterium
AGAGCATTTCATCCGTTGGGTGACCAGAGTTTTACAGGTGGCTTCAATGACCCCGCTGGCAATGGGTAAGCCTTGCTGGAGATAGATGGCATAATCCATGCGGGCTTGTTGGTTGAGGAAGTAGGTCAATTCAGTTTGGAGAGCCTCTTTGCTCTTGCCAGAAAGACGACCACGATAATAGCGGAAAGAGCCAATAACCTTAGCGGCACCACCCTCTACTTCTTTCAAAGCGGTACGTAAGGTTTCAAATTTGGCTTTACTTTGGTCAGGATCGTGCGGCCAAATGGCATCACAGCCACGTTTCAAGTGGTCAGCCGCGTGACAGAAGTCAACAATTTCAATCTGTTCGAGGTCAGTTTGAGCAGATGGAGACAAACCCAAGTCCAGATGGGAGAGATAGTCCCAGTTGTCAGGAGCACCATCGGCCAGTTTGACTACCTTTAAGTGGGGGGCTTGGTGGAGGATATGTTGGCATTCAGCCGTCAATTGTTGGCGCAAGGTGGCTTTCTTATATTCCGGCATCCGCCCGTAGCGTACGGTGTGGAGCCGTTGACCTTCTTGGTCATACAAAGCCACTGAACCGCAGCCAATTTCCCGATACCCCAGCGGCCCACTGGCTTGTTTGCCTGCTGTGGCCTCTTTCTTGGTGCCATCAGCTTGACGCATCGGGGCCATGATCCCATCCAGAGAGACCGCTATCACAGTGGCTTGGGGTGGTACCGCTTCTGTTTGGCGCACAATATCCTCCCATTGCCGACGGTTGGTTTCCCACACCTGTGCGATTATTTTAGGCTGATGGTCAATGGTGTTGTGCGAGGGCTTCATTCCCCCCATTTCTACAAACAACTCAGCCGCTTCTCGTGGCGGTAAATGAGCCGCTGCAAAATTCATTTGGCGGGCCGCTCGGGGCGTAGCATATCCTCCCATAATACCCGCCCCCAACTCCATCGGGCAGATGCACCGCTCCTGGGTGCCTCCTACTCGGCGGTACAAGTGACGTTCTACCCGCACCTCTCCAGCGGTTGACAGGTAGTTCTTGCCCGACGATATAATTCGCCGATACCGCTCCCCCTCCACTTCTATCTCTTTGGCAGCCACATCGTATCGTTCTAATTCTGTAGCTATCAATTCCCGTTCCAATTTCATCAATTGCTCGTGCAATTCATGTTCGTAACTGGCGAATTCTGGCGGTTCTGCACCGCTCTGCCATTGTTCTGCCCGCCTCAAGACAAACTGTTCTAATTCTACCCACGCTGATTTTATACCTGTGTTTTTTTGCATTACTATTTCCATCAGATAGCCTCCTTCTGGTTTTGGTTTTTGCTTCCACTCCCATTATCCTCACGCAAGGCTATCTGACCAAATTTCATTTACACCATTATTGCCCGTCATTGGCGGACATAGTCCCTAATTATGGATTACACACCCAATGGTGTTTGTATCAAGCCATTTTGCCTGTAAAACCTGATAAATTCATAACTTTTTTATACGCACACAGTATTCGTTATGACAAATTATCTCTGGAAGCCAGTTGCAAATTCTAAATAACGTTATTTTTGAAATTTACATCCAAGTTACCTATATTATCAAGACGAGTTACCTGTATTATTGGGGATAACTCCCTAAATATGAATTACACACCCATCCACTTTGGCGCTCTGTATCTCGTTTGGGCAACTGACGTTCGGCATACTGCTCCTTCAACTGCTCAATATTGAAGCGTCTCCGAG
>JAAETJ010000609.1 GCA_024228495.1 bacterium
ATGATAACCCGCCATGGACGGGCAACGCCGCTGCTGTGGAAAAGCGTGCGCAAATCGCGTCTCAAGGGCCAAAGGAATAATTATGAGGACGAATTACTGGTCCGTTTCAAGGAAGTGTTGCCGGCGGGGGTCAAGGTAACCCTATTAGCGGACCGTGGTTTTGGTGATCAAAAGTTATTTGCTTTTCTAAGTCACACCTTGGGTTTTGTGTTTATCATTCGGATTCGCGGCAATATCACCGTGACTTCAGCCCAGGGGGAGAGCCGAACGGCTGCGCAATGGGTAGGCAAAGGGGGGCGGGCCAAGTTACTGCGTCATGCCTTGATTACGCGTGATGGCTATGAAGTGGCGACAGTAGTGTGTGTTCATGCCAAAGGGATGAAAGCGCCTTGGTGTCTGGTATCGAGTGATGCTGAAATAAAGGCACGAGCCGTGATCGATGGTTATGCCAAACGCTGGACGATAGAGCCAGGTTTTCGTGACTGCAAAGACGCGCGTTTTGGCATGGGGGTGAGCCAGACGCGGATTGGTTCTACTCAGCGGCGGGACCGATTGTTTCTGATCAGCGCATTCGCCACCGCTCTGCTGACTTTGCTGGGAGCGGCCGGGGAGAGCTTGGGCTATGATCGCTTGCTCAAATCCAACACCGTCAAAAAGCGTGTGCATTCGTTGTTTCGCCAAGGCTGTATGCTCTATGAGTTGATCCCGAATATGCCAACTGAGAGGCTACGCCCGCTGATGGAACGATTTAGTGAAATGCTTAATGAGCAACGTGTATTCAAGGAAATGTTTGGTGTTCTTTAAATATTTTAGGTATAAAAAACGAGGGGATGCTTGAGAGAGGAACGGGTAATCGCACTATGGGGTCTTGGTGCAAGCAATTTGGCAAAGTCTGAGAAATGTCCCGGCGACGAGGAGTTGGCCGCTTTCATTGATAACCGCCATCGAGGCCGAAGGCGGAAATTAATGTTGATCCAACTTAACCGTTGTTCCGACTGTTACCATCATTGGCTGGAGATCACATCTTATCTAAATGCCAATGAGCTTAAAACAAAGAAAAATCAAAGGATTAACTGGTCACAGATTCCGCATGCTCTAGCCGCACTTTCAGGTCATTGGAAGGTCGCCATGCCGGCTGCTGTGGCTATTGCAGGTTTCCTGGTTTTTTCGCCCACTCCCTCTGACCTTGACGCTCAGATTAATGAAAATTATTAGATTGCGATTCATGTCAAAGGCGCTCCACTGTCAAGCATCGTCAGCGATCTTCCACTTCCCTGGGAAAAAGCAGCCCTCGGCTTCATTGACACAAAAAGTGCTACTTCCTCGCTAGCGTTTGGTGCGGGAATATGGGCCGGCCAGAAAAAACTACTGCAAACTGACGGGATGACATTTCTGGAACACTTGTTACCGCCCAGCGGTTTAACCTGGCAAAAAAGCGAATGGCGGGATTACTATGCACTCGGCCGTTGGACAGTCCTGCTATGGGCAATGGTGTGGTCGCAACAGACTTCGTTTGATTGGGACGCACAACTGCAGATCCTGGCAGATTTGCGTAGCAGTTTGAATGAACGATCTGACACTGAGGCGTCCGCGCAGGAAGCGGTGGCGGCACTCGACCGCATTCAACCCTTACTTGCTGAGTTAAGCAGTCGTAGCGACTCCGAAGCCCATACAATCCTGAGCCGGACTCTTCTTATGATTATGGGGCGCCTTGCACCGAGTTCACTATGAACCGTTATTTGCTATCAGCCCTTGTAGTATCCACATTATTTCTAATTATCAGCGGGTTATTCTGGAATGACATCATAACAGCTGCGGTAGATCATCCCGGAGGTTCCGTCTCCTTCTATATCGACTCATATGGGGAGGTTTTACCGACAATCGATTCAGAGGTTGCCAGAGCCCATCGAGTTTTCGAGCGTGTGCGTGCTGTAGCGGATAAGAACACCAGGCGCCTTCCAAAACTCGTTGTTGTCGATAGCAAAGCTGATCCCTGGGCCATTGCTTTGCCGGATGGGCACATTGTCCTTTCACGTAAAGCTATTGCCATCTGTCACCGGCAAACGAGTCAAGGCGAAGCCGAAGCGCGTCTGGCCTTCGTAATGGGACACGAATTGGCACACTTAGCGCGTGATGACTTCTGGCACCGAGAAGTCTTCGCCTTCGTTGCTAACATCCGTGGTGCGGAGAATATTGCGCAGGTCTTGCGAAAAGAGCAGTCAAAGTCAATTGAAAAAGAGCTCGCCGCAGACGACGCGGGCTTTATTTATGCCGCATTGGCGGGTTATCCGGTCGACCGCCTGATTCGAACAATAGATGGCAAGCCCCAGTTTTTCGAATACTGGATGCACCAGACTCACAGGCGCGCAAATGGCAAGCATCCTACGATCAAAAAACGGGCAGAACTGCTGCTATGGCGCCTCGGTGATCTAAAGGACAAGATTGTCCTGTTTGAGTATGGCGTTCGGCTCAGCCACTTCGACTATTGCGATGATGCCATTTACTTCCTGCGCGCATTTCAGAAAACATTTCCAGGACGCGAGGTGCTCAACAATCTTGGCTATTGCTATTTACAGATAGCCCGGCAGGCAATGGAGCCGGAAAGAGCATATTTTTACTGGACGCCTCTATTAATGGACGCCGAAACCCGGGTGAAATTTCTTCTTCGCCGCGGCGGGTTGTCGATAAAAATGCTTAGACAAGCAGCAAGCGGCACAGCACAGGGTTTTCTTCGCGAGGCGACAGACTATTTACAAAGGGCTGTAAACGCTGATCCGGGTTACTTACCGGCAAAGATCAACCTGGCAGTGGCTTACTTATATTTGGGGCGGCCTCACAGCGCTTGATCGGTATTATCCGATGCGCGCGGCGCAGCCCCGGGTGACACCCGGGTTGAAATCCTGGATGCACTCGCCTTGTATGAACAAACTGAAGTTGGATTGGACCTTTGGCCGGCTGCCGTGGCGAAGCTGGAAAAAGTGGTTGCTGCGCCTGCTGCCCCTGAGAACGCTTTGTTTAATTTAGCGCGCTTGTTGGCGTTACGTCCACGTCCAGCAGAAGCGCAGGGGTGTGGTTTCCATGCTGAACATCTCTCGCTATTTCTGATACAAGAAGGTGCGAAGCCATTACCTGATAGCAGACGCGGAGTTTTTACATGGTCAAGATCGTACTTGATGTTCCAGAAGAGTTCATGGGACTGGTTGATACCTGGCGGGAGACACTTGATTCGATGAAGGCGACACTGATCGTACTGGTGGTGGCAAGGCAGTGGACTACGCGGAGATTGAGCGGGAGACGTCTGACCAGTGCCGGGAAAGCGAGCGTGAGACCCACCGCATAACCCTGCAGGCACTGGATATCGATGTACCAACGGTTGTAATTGGAGGTATCCGCTACAATCGAGTAGGGCGTTGCGAGGCACCCTACCACACCATGGCTGGTTCGGTACCGGTCGAGCGTTCCTGGTACCGTCAAGCGGGCAC
>JAAETJ010000610.1 GCA_024228495.1 bacterium
ATTCGTTTCAATCCTCTCTTCATTGAGGCAATTATTCTGACCTGGAGTTCGAGAGGCTATAACGAACCCGAGAACTTCATGTTTCAATCCTCTCTTCATTGAGGCAATTATTCTGACCATAAACAGCGGCGTAGAAAGGCGTCGCATTATAATAAGTTTCAATCCTCTCTTCATTGAGGCAATTATTCTGACTTTGAGAATGGGAAAATAGCTCACTGCTACCAAGTATTGGTTTCAATCCTCTCTTCATTGAGGCAATTATTCTGACACCTGCTAGATGCTGACCAAGTGGTTTATACATTGAGTTTCAATCCTCTCTTCATTGAGGCAATTATTCTGACCCAGATACGGTAAGACTTCATGCTACCGAGGGTTTTAGTTTCAATCCTTGTATAAAATAAAGGTCGGGGCAAGTTGCGTGACAGGGGTTAATCGGCGACAATAAAGCGGTTTGACATAAAGTCAAACGGTGAACCGACCGGGTAAGTCTGTCATTCCTTGCCGGACCTGGCACCAGAACCAGGTCACGTCTGAGAGAGTTTGTCTCCTGGTCACGTCGGAGGATAACGTCTGACACGCACAATGCCCCAGTCCCCGCCGTGCTGCGGGGTAGCAGACCGCAGTGGGCGTTCGGCGGAGAAGGTGAGGGCTTATTTGCCGCAAGGCTGCCGCTCCGACGTGGGCCGGCCGACCCGATCAGTTCGCTCACTATTAGACCGTAAGGAGGTACTTTATGACCAATCGTTTGCAAGTCGGCCTTGATTTCAGCCAGAAACGGGCCGACCTGTGTCTACTTATGCCCCAGGGTGACTTACTGGAGGCTCATCTGCCTTTCGCCAATTCGCTACCTGGTTATGAGCAAGCCAAAGCCTTGCTGCTAGAGGCGATGGAGCGTTTCGAGTTTGACGGGCTGAACATTTCCGGCGAGGCGACCGGCTATTACTGGTTTCCCTTTTTCCAGCAATTGGCCAATGATCCCCACCTCAAGCAACACGACCTGGAGCTATACTTGCTCAATCCTCGCTGGGTCAAGTGGTTCAAGAAGTCTTTCCCCGAGGATGATAAGTCGGACCAGAAAGACCCTTTCTACATCGCCGAACGGACCCGCACTCGCCGCCCGGAGGTGGCCTGGCAACCTCTCTCGACGATGTCTCTGCGTTTTTACACCCGCTACCGCTTCCACCTGGCCCAAGACCTGACCCGCGAAAAGAACTACTTTTTGGCCTTACTTTTTCTCAAAGCCAGCGCTTTCAGCCGGATCGAACCCTTTTCTAACACTTTTGGGGTCACCAGCAGCCGCATTTTGAGCCAGGAAATCGATCTGACAGCCTTGGCTGCCCTGCCGGTCGAGCAACTGGCCGAAGTGCTGGTCGAACTCAGTCACAACAAACTGCCTGACCCGGCCAACAATGCTTTCAAGCTCCAAGAAACTGTCCGCCAGAGCTTCCCCCTCGACCCCGACCTGGCTCTACCCGTCCAGGAGGTGCTCGACTTCACGATGGCCCATATCCGTTTTCTGGAGCAACAGTGCCAACAGGTCGAAACCAAGATTGAGGCTGCGTTGGCTAATTATCCGGCCATCCAGAAGCTGACCACCATTCCCGGGGTCGGCCTCATTCTGGCCAGCGGCATCGGGGCCGAAATCGGCGACACCAACCGCTTTTTGCAAGCTCCCAAATGGGACAAAAAGCGCAAACGCTATCGACCCCGCACCTTGCGCGATGCCGAAGATGCCGTGGCCAAGCTGGCCGGCCTGTGGTGGCCTCGTAACTCTTCCGGTGACTTTGAAGCTGAAGACCGTAAATTGGCCAAGTCCGGTAACTCTTATCTGCGTTACTTTTCTATTCAAGCCTCAGATAAGATGCGCCACAACATCTCAGAATACGCCCAGTTCTATCACAAAAAATATCACGAAGTTCCTAAACATCAACACAAGCGAGCTCTGGTTTTGTCCGCTCGCAAGGGCATTGGCCTCTTTGTCGGGCTGCTACACCGCAATGAGCCTTTTCGCCCTAAGGAGGGCCGATAAGTTAATCGGCTTTAACCCAGCAGTCCCCTGATCCCGCTGTGGGGCAGACTTGGTCACCCCCAAGGTTCAGGATATGGACTACCATAGCCCTTTTTTCTGTCCCCATTTTTTAAATTTGACAATGGGCAGGCTTGGTTGAGGTTGTCTTTATATCGCTTTTTTAACGTTTAAATTTTCTACTTGACTTTTACGGCTACGCACTTAAGGCGAGACAGTACAGACAGGCAAAGGATTGGGTACGAGGTACTGCCGGGATTTGCGAGGAAGAGGCAAATCCCCCATTTGTCCAAGTAACCATTCGAACAAATCAGGGAATTGCTGGTCGTAAAGTCGTTCAGCCGGGGTGCTGCCATCACGACGATGGGTGTCGTAATTGTGGATGGTAGTTGAGGCAGCCAGTCTGTTGTTACTCAAGCCTCGACCATTTTGGTAGCTTTTGGACAACACTCCGTTTCTACCCTCCACGGCTGATGAAGCCCGATGGAAGTTGTTGCTGGCCCATTCACCCCAACTGCGCCAGTGGTTCAGTTCATCCTGTGACATTAACTTTGTCATTGGATGAGCTGCATAAGTAGCTTGGGCTTCTCGCCAAGCTTGTTCATACAACTTCTTCATTTCAGGGTTCTGTGTTTTGAGAAGTTGATGATGCCAGTAGATGACCGGCAACAGAATGTCCAACAACCATTGTTTGAGTTTTGCGGTCGGTTTGAACTCAGCCAAACTTTCAGTGGTCCACTGCCACCAAGCGTCCACCACGCTGGACACATCTTCTATTTGCCGCCTGAATTTGCCCAGCGCATCCTTGTTATCCACCACCGATTGCTGCTCGGCTATAGCTACAAATTGCTTGGCTTGCTCTTCCAGGCGGCCCTCTACTTGTTTGGAAGTTTGGGGGGCATTATCTGACACCGAAAAAGCATGCACTGCGGCTGAGACTGTCAGTTGTGCTTTATCATAAGCCTCTTTACTCTCCTCTATCCCCTTCAATTTCTTCTCACACTGTCTTATTTGCTCCTCTTGTTCCTCTATTTTCTCTGCCTTGCTCTCCTTTTTCTCTAATTCGACCTTCTTTTCCTCCGCTTCCTTCAATTGCTTGCTAGCTACCCCCTTCTTACCGGACAAGGAACGCCCCAACCATTTGCTGACATCGTACTGGGCATGAAATATATCTGCCCCGGCCAGACTGCCAAAACCGGATGTGCCCAGTTTTATCAAAGCCTTGGCTCTGTCACTTACAAAATGCTTCACCTCCAAGCCCTTTTCCTGCAATCTGCCTTTACTTTTGCTCTGCCAGGTTTCATAGCTTCGGTTTTTCGCTTCTTCTTCCATCACCAAATATCCCGAACCTAAGTCCATCAACACTAGCAACATCTTCTCTCCCAACCACGTCTCATCCCCGGCTACTACTATCTGCCGAACTTCTCCTTCTTTTCGCCCAGTCTCTTGCTCCCACTGATATCTGACCAGTTCTTCCTCTATTACTCTGATCATCGTTCTCAATGCTGTTGGTGAGACACCTACATGTTTTTCCACCCGGATACGCTTCAGAAACTCTGACATCCGCTCTGCTCCCTGATTGCCCTTCAGTCCGAACTCATACATCATTGCGATCACCATTCGCCGCAACCATTCTTGCCCTGCCTCACTTTCCCACATTGCCGATTCGGGATACTCGTCCCTTTTAGATGTTGCTTCTATACTGCGGGCTACACTATCTTTTGACAAGCCCGTTGCTTGTGCTATTTTTCGCAGTGACTGTTTTCCATACTCAGCTATGTTGGTCAGCACTTTGCTGTCTCGTTTGCGAACACTTGCAGCTATACTCATTTCTGCTCCTTCGTTTTTGTACATTTTAGAGCAGTAGTTTATACCTTAATATTATTTGGTCAAGGGCTAATACTGTCGCGTCTTAAGTGCGTAGCCGGCCGCTTCTTAACCCCCGATACCTTCCCGGCCCTGCCGACCGTGCCACAGTCGGTACATCGTTACAGCTACGCCTTTAACAACCCGGTCAATAGGGTTGACCCCAGCGGCCGCTTCCCCAGTTGGTTAGGCGACTATGTGCCTGATTCGGTTGAAGGCTGGCTGGACAATGCCGGGCAGGCGGTGCAAGATTCGGCCAGCGGTTTGGCCGACAGCGCTCGTGAGGCCGTGCAAGAGACAGCCAACCAGGTTACCGACAGCGCCCACAACTGGTGGAACAATGGCGGAGCGCAGGCTTTAGGAAATACTCTGGCCAAAGCCGCCCCGGTCGTATATGCCGCTAGTGATTACGGCTCACGTAAACGAGCCGAGGTGTCTGATTCTCTAAGGCGGATGTGGAGTGGCGTGGAACGTGGCGATTGGAAGAGTGCAGCCGATGGTGGGACTGACTATGCGCTGCAACTAACCGGCGCAAGCGATATATTAGAGAAGGTCGGTTTGGGCAATTTTATAAAAAGTGAAGAGACTGGTCGATATGTCGCGGGCTTGGCTGTAATGGGAGCGGCCACACTTGCTACCGGGGGAGGCGCGCTGGCATTTATTGGGGCTGGAGCGGCCCTTGGCACCGGCCTTGGCTATGGGGTAGAGGTTTATAATAATTATCAGCAAGGCAATGCAAATCCCTGGACCAATGTCAATGGCTGGAATGTGGCTGATATGGCCTTTCGTGGGGGTGTATCAGGATCTATTGCAGCGGTGATGGCCCCGATGTTGCCTGCTGGTGGGGCCAGTTGGAGTGGTGTGGGAAAAATTGCCCTGGGAGAGTTTCTCGGCGGCCGGGCCATGCACATTATTGATAATGTGGTCAATTTCAGGCCGTGGAATGATGAATTGGGGAACCCCTACTTCATTTTCTCGGATATATTTCTCGGTACCGCATCGCCCTTTGTGGTTCGAGGTATGGGTAATGCTGTCAAGCGCTTCCGTGGGGCCAGCCGCTATGCCGGTGATGCGGTCGATGCTACCGTTGCCGCCGGAAAAAAAGTGGACGATGCGGCCGGTGCGGTGGGAAAAAATGTGGGTGATGCGGCCGATGCCGCGACAACTACCCGGCTAAAAAATCTCGATAGCTTCACCGATGGCAACCGGACTACTAAAACGGGGAATGAACTCCGCCAGGCGTTGACGAGTAATTCCAATCGTGGTAGTCTTAGCAAAAGAACAAAAGCGGCTCAAGCGTGGGCTGAAACAGGGGCTGATACAAATAATCCGGCCATTCGGGGGGCAATCAATAAACGAAGTCAACTTAAGCAAAGTAGAACTCGTCTAGGAATACCTGAGAAGGGAAAACCAAACACTTTAATCACTAAGATTAGAGATTGGGCCTATGGGTACGGTCTGGATCCGGAGAATTATGCGTCGTGGACACTAAAGGCTGGTAAAGGAGGGAAAGTAGTTGGTAGAGATGGAGAAGTATTGTCGAACGGCTGGTATATGTATGTTGTTGACAAGGATAACAATGTTCGGTACCTGCCAACCGAATCTACCCCTACCTCGAACAAACCGTTTAATCAATATCGTGCTCATACTCAACTGGCTGGTGGTGAAAATGTGTGGGGGGCAGGAACTTTTCAGATTGAGGATGGAAAATTCAAAATAGTGGATACCGGTTCCGGTCACTATAAACCAACCCAGGCGCATCTCGACTACACTGAAGAACTGCTGAAGAAGCAAGGATTTCATACCAAATCAGCAAAATTTGAGGCTTTCAAACCTATCCACCCCGCGTGGCACCCCAAAGAAATATACAGATTGTCAAAGGACGTTGCAGGAACCATTCATGTAGGTACACAACGGCTGCTTGGCAGAGAGGCAGGGCAATTGCATCTTAATCGTAAGCTAAAAGCCAATTTTGCAGAAGATTATAAGGCAATTGAGGTTGCATACAAAATAATTGAAAAATACCGAATATTTGTCGAGCCTTGTACAGTTTACGAAACAATGCAACTTTCTATTATTCCGCAAATGTGCTAAAATGCCTTAAAAGATTTTGTGTACAGTCTGTTTTCCAAAACTATTAGATGCAATTGCCCTGTTGTTCGGGGCTGGTCGTCGCCAGCAGCGGTGGGTCAGTGGTCAGGCTGACACTTCGCCTTTAGCCGTTACCGGTCAGGGCTA
>JAAETJ010000611.1 GCA_024228495.1 bacterium
CTTTGTTGGCCGAGAACGCTTGGGGAGTCCTCCGTGCTTTACGGAGAGCACGCCATCGCTGGACCTTGATGATGTTTTGAGCTTTCAATTCCATAATTTTCGTTCCTCGAAACCCCCAGGCTTTTGCCTTGGGAAGCTACCCTACCTGCCGTTTTACTATTTTGCTTCGCGAAGCCGCTGGGCTTTGGCTGGCTAAAGCCACCGGCGTTGCAAACGCCACCCACCCTAGCCTCATTAATGTTTACTCACCCGGCCAACGCCCCGCATCAGCGGCCCAGCTTTGCTGGGTCCGACTGCATGCGTTTGTTAGGCAATTTTTTTGCTATTCCCACACATTTGCCTTTTCTTCGAAATCCGGGCGTATTGGACCTATAACACAGAATCGATGCTTACTAGGTGCTTCCATAATTACCCACTTCTCCATCCTTTCTACAATCTCGGCTCCTAGAGATTGCAATCTATTGACTTCGGCCTCGATGTCATTTGTTTCAATATCAAAATGAACTCGGCTTGGATGCTCGACTTTTTGTAAAATCACTTGTGCTTCGCTAGGTGCTCCGTTTAGTCGGACATATCGTTCGTCGATTTGACCTTCTTGGGATTCTGGTTCAGATCCCAAAACTGCCCCCCAGAACTCGGCATATTCAAATATTCTTTCAGATTGGCAATCCACTACCAATGCACCTAAGCGGCTTTTATGCATTTCGATATCTCCAAGTATTTGTATTATTGCCTAACGGCTGCGGTAACCGGCCCACCGGCAGGAAGCCACTGAGCTTGGATTAATAAAAGAGTAGAACAAAACCGCTAACCTGGAAACCGCCACTGACTAGGTGGGTCCGTGTTTAGCGCTTTGTTGGCCGAGAACGCTTGGGGAGTCCTCCGTGCGGTGCGGAGAGCACGCCATCGCTGGACCTTGATGATGTTTTGAGCTTTCAATTCCATAATTTTCGTTCCTCGAAACCCCCAGGCTTTTGCCTTGGGAAGCTACCCTACCTGCCGTTTTACTATTTTGCTTCGCGAA
>JAAETJ010000612.1 GCA_024228495.1 bacterium
AAGAAGCATTGCAGGAAATCGAAAAAAAGTATGATGAAGGAACACGCATCGCGCAAACCAAGCAGGCGCTGGAGAAAAATGAAAGTATCGCCCAAAACAAAGATGTGGTTAATGGCTACTATAAAGGCCTTACGGATAGAGGACTGTTTGTACCGATCTATGGCGCCGGTGATTTTCCCTGGGCCCTTCCCCTTCATATGCCGCCATATCTTATAGAGATCCTTTGGGCCACCTCCCGCGTTCTCTATGCCCTGACCAGGAAGCACCTCAAGGCTGAAGGGCCGGATTATCTGGTTAAACGGATGCCGCCAGGATGGATTACGGCGGAAATGGCCGAAATCCTGCATCGATATTATCTCACTATTGAGCCGGACCTGGCCTTTGATGTTTTGGTTTACGGAGCCAATTCTCAAAGAGGCATAAGCTTTGACGAGTTTAAAGCCTCCGGTGACCATCTGTATGCCAAAATACTGGAGGCTCAGAGTGGGGATACCTATTATGGATGGTTCAGGGAATGCATTCAGGCGGCACGCAAAACAGGAGCTTATGGAGACTCCGTGTTCACCCTGGTTACCGCAGATGGCCGTCCGTTTACCGACGCAGAGCTGGACGAGCAAGTCCTGGCCACCTACATCTATGGTTTAGAGAATCATCGTGACCGGATTCTTTTCCTGGAGATCGATCCCAGGAACCAGCCCAGCTTTCAGAATCTGGTCTTGTTGTCAAAATTTATGCGCCAAGGTGATCCTGCCCAGGAGACGCTTATTCTTGACCCCCAAGACGTGTATTTCGAGGGTGACCAGCTTCATTACTGTTGGGAGGGTAAGACTGGAAGAATTGACAAAGTCATCTCCAGGCTGGTGGATGTGGATTTCCAAAAATTTCTCAAAAAGGTGCAAGCCGAAGGAAAGCCTGAGATCATTGAGACTCTGCGCCGAATATATGCAACGCCGGCCCTTTGGCCGGACCTATCCAAGCACATCGCCGGTTTTTATTTGATCGACAAAAGCTCTCT
>JAAETJ010000613.1 GCA_024228495.1 bacterium
CGATGATAACAGACCACCGGTCGCGTGGCGCAGATTGTCGCCAGGAGCAGTGGAGTTTGTGGCAGGATTGAAAATATTGTTTCCTGCTTTGTCCACAACACTGACATGGGCATGCAGCCCGCTGCCGAGATCCTCGCCAAATGGCTTGGCCATGAATGTCGCTTCCATGCCATGCATCCTGGCACAACCTTTGACAATCCGTTTGAACAACATTGCCTGGTCGCCGGCGCGAAGCGGATCGGCCAGGTGTTTGAAATTGATTTCAAACTGGCACATGCCAGCTTCCGCGATCATCACATCTGCAACTACCATTTGTGCTTCACAGGCGGCACGAATTTCATTCAGAACCGGCTCAAACTCTGTCATCTGATCAAGATGATTGAGATTTCCGGTGGTAATTTCCCTGAATGGTTCGGGGCGTGGGTTATTTGGCCCGGTAGGTTTGATCAGATAAAATTCCAGCTCGGTCGCAATTACCGCAGTTAGACCTCTTTCGCTGAAACGTCTCGACATTGCTGCCAGTTGTTGGCGTGGATCATAGGGGCAGGGGCTGCTATCACTATCGCGCATTGTCATTGTCATGATTATTTGTGCTGTTGGAGCTATTGAC
>JAAETJ010000614.1 GCA_024228495.1 bacterium
GCCTATGTTACTACCGGTACGGACATTACCATCCATCTCATACATATAGAGCTGACCACTGCTATGGCGGATCAGGATGTCATCCTTTCCGTCTCCTCCAAAGTCACCTGTACCTTCCACTGACCAGGTTGTACCAAGACCACCTATATTCTTGCCAGTGCGGATATTGCCATCCATCTCATACATATAGAGGTGACCACTGGTATGGCGGATCAAGATGTCGGCCTTGCCGTCTGCTCCAAAATCACCTAGTCCTTTGACGCTCCAGTCGGTGCTAAGACCACCTATGTTCTTGCCGGTGCGAATATTGGCATCCATCTCGTACATATAGAGATGGCCGGTGCTGATGTTGCGGATAAGAATGTCGGATTTGCTGTCGCCGTTGAAGTCATCGAGTTTCTTCTTATCCAATTGCCCGTCTGCATCGCCATCCCTATAAACTAAGCCATTGATCACAAGACCCGGTAATTGGTTGCTGGTGCCGAAATCCCAAACCGTTGGATCCCAAGTCGCATACAGGATACTAATCCCATCCTCGGCACAGGCAGTATCGTCGGGGGCCGTAGGGCATTGCAGCTTGGCCAGGGTGAAGCTAGTGCCACCAGCGCTTGTGTCTTGGCCGCTGGTATCGGTGGCCCAATGACTGCTGGTGATGTTGGCAGTAAAATAATCGAGACCGACCAGCCCGCCAACATTATAAAGGCCGGAAACAGCGCCGGTGGCAAAACTGTTTGTGATGTTGGCAGAATCATAAGCGCGACCAACCAGTCCGCCAACATATTGAAAACCGTTAACAGCGCCGGTGGCAAAACTACTGTTGATGGTCGAAGATTGAACGAAACCAACCAGACCACCAACACGAAAATGGCCACCGGGAACAGCGCCAGTAGCAAAACTACCGTTGATGGTCGACTTTTGAGCGAAACCAACCAGCCCGCCAACATAATCACCGCCGCCAATGACAGTGCCAGTGGCAAAACTGGTCTCGATGGTCGAAAAAGAAGCTAAACCGACCAGCCCACCAACGTAATCTTCTGCAGAAACAGCGCCAGTGACATAACTGTTGGTGATAGTCGAAGAAAGCACATAACCAACCAGCCCACCAACATAATGTTGATAATATTGGCCGGAAATAGACATCGAATCACCACTCAGACCAAGGTTTTGTATGGTTGCGCCATCAGTGAAACCAAACAACCCAAAGTACCGCCCGCTGGAACGATTGATCATCAGGTTGTAGATCACATGACCATTGCCCTCAAAGGTGGCGATGAATCGGTTGGAAAAATCACCCAGCGGCTCCCAACCTTCACCATCGTTCCAGTAAGTATCGCCGGCATTCAGCACGCCATCGCCGTTGGTATCGAAGTCTAGGTCTGATGTTAATTCAAAACCCGTACATCCGCCGGCCCCAGTACAGCCAGTACTCTCGCCATAGAGTGCGGTACCGTCAAGGTGATTGCGAATTTCATTGAGATCGGCTAGATCATTGATCTCGATCAGCCCATCGTTGTCGAGATCATAGTCGGCTCGGCCGCTTTCCGCCTGAATATCGGGAGCCATTAGTAACAGAATCATGGGTGCCAAGCAACGAGGCCACCGGGCTCTGTGGTTCTTTTGGGACATTGATGGCTTATTACTCATAATTCTCACCTGGTATATTTCACCAACCCTAGACTGCATACTGCTACGCCCATCTAATACATGATGATATAACGCAATAATGTCCCTACTGAACCTCAACCGACCAGCTGGTACTCAACCCACCTATATTGCTACCAGTTTTTGTGCTGCCATCCATCTCATACAGATAGAGCTGGCCACTGGTATGGCGAATCAGGATATCAGCCTTGCCGTCTCCACTGTAATCAGCAACACGTTCTACTGTCCAGTCCGTACCCAGACCACCTATATTACTACCGGTACGGATATTGCCGTTCATCTCATACATATAGAGCTGACC
>JAAETJ010000615.1 GCA_024228495.1 bacterium
TGCCGGAAGATGTGTTGTACGCTCAGCCGCAACTTTGCCTGATGTATGCCTGGGGACTACTGTTTGGGGGAGAGATTGAGGCTTATAAACGGCCGTTAATCGTCGCCGAACAAATCTGGAAAAGAGAAGAGAACGATGCCAAACTGGGGGAAGTGCTCAACCTTCGCGCCGATATAGCCCTTTCCCGCAATCAGCTTGAAACTGGCGTTAAGCTGGCGCGGCAAGCGTTGGAACTTTTGGACAAAGACGATGCCTACAATCGCAATTTGAGCTGGATGTATCTGGGCAGCGCATACTATCCAATGGGTGAGATTAAACAAGCGCGTCAAGCGTTGGAAAAAAGCCGGGCTATGTCGCAAATGAGCGGCAATAGGTACGCTTATACAGCCGCCAGCAATACGCTGGGCATGGTGTTGGTGGCTCAAGGGCAGCTTGAACAAGCCGCCGACCTATACCGTCAAGTCATGCAATTATCCGGCGACGCTGTGCTTCACGGCGGGCTGGTCGCCCAGATATTGTACGGTCATATATTGCTGGAATGGCATGATTTGGATGCGGCGGAGCAACAGCTTCGGCCCGCGCTGGAGCTGCTTGAGAAGACAGGGCTGGAGATTTATGCGGGGGTTGGATATACGTTTATGGCCTTGCTGCTTCATGCGCGTGGGAAAATGGAACAAGTCCATGATTTCATAGATCGGGCGATCCAAATTGAATGTCAACTTGGCGACCCTTTTCGTGAACGGCAGGCGCGGGCGATTAAGGCGCGATTAGCGTTGATGCAGGGGGATGAAACGGCCGTTATCCATTGGCTGCAAACAAA
>JAAETJ010000616.1 GCA_024228495.1 bacterium
ATTCGTTGGTCATGCGCAGGGACTCGGTGGTGCAGATATCGACACAGAGGGCGCACCAGCAGCATCGGCCGTTGTCGATCCTGGGCCGCAGGCCGCTGTCACCGGCTGTGGTCTCGATCCCCTCCACCGTCACCATATCGATCGCCTCGTTCTGGCAGATAGTCTCGCAGCTGCCACAGCCGATGCACTTCTCCATGTCGTTGGTGTGAAAGCCGCGATAATTTGCGGCGCCGGCGCGCTCCTCGACCGGCTTTATGCTGGTGTAGGGTTTTTCGAATGCCCGTTTCCAGACATAGAAGGGGGCAATGACATCTTTCAGGGACATAGACAAATTACCTTTCTATCTCGGGCGGGTAGGTGTGCAGGGAGACCATCAGACCCGCTATATCGGCGATATCGGTAACGATTGCAAGCTTCTCCATCAGCGGGAAGGCATGGGTGTAACTGGGCCCCCGGATACAGACCCTGCGCGGGTATTGGGATCCGTCGGAGACGATTGCTGCCCGCCATGGAGAGCGAAGCGAAGGCGAGTAGTCCCGGGTAGCCGCGAGGCGAGACTGCTTACCCGTCGTGCGCCTAGCGCCAGAGGGGAAGCAAAGCGAGCATCCGACCGCGGCGTCAAGCCATTGCGGGCTTTCGGTTGGCACCGATCGCTGCCCGCCATGGAGAGCGAAGCGAAGGCGGGTAGTCGGGTAAGGGACGAACCTTACGGTCCGTCCCTCCCCTAAGAACCCGGCGTGCAAGTTTCCCCGCACCAGGCTCAAGCCTTGATAAGGCACCGCGAAGCACCCGGTGACACAAGCTGCGGTCACCTTCACGATACGGATGTGTAATGAGCTGACGCAAAGCGCCGACCGGGCCTTCAATGGCGCCTTTCGGCAACCATCGTCTAAGTAACCACAGTCGTTTAGCCGTTCCGTACCTTTCTCGTGATCCAAGACCCGTCGGAAGTCAGCCCCCTTTCGGGGTGGGGCAAAGCTCGAACCCCTATCCGGTCGATTACAGACCGGCATTCGCTTGCTCCGACATCCCATACCCCCTTGCCTTCAGGCACTCCCTTGCGGGAGTCCGTCCACCATCCTTGTGGGGGCAGTGGGGCTTACCACGTTCCACACGCGTATCATTCCCGGAGGACTTAGGCCCCGCCTTACCGCCGGCAGCGCAACGTCTGCGCAGGGGAAGAGGACGCTCCCCCGACCTGACTGCCCACCTGTTGGTTCATGCCTATCAGCCTCTTTGGCATGTTGCCTATCACGACGGCTCGACAGCGGTTCACATCTGTTGGCCATATCCTTCAACCCCAGCTCCCGACCGCCGTGAGGCTGGCAGTCGCAACTTCCCCTCACGGTTCAGTTGCCCGCTGATCAGGCGGAGGCTACAGTGTCCCGAGCACTTCGCACCTCGGGGTTACCCCCAACGCACGGCTCGGTAGGGTACCGGTGACAGAACACCGGATCTACAATTTCCTTGATCAATACGCATGCGACCTCGTGTCGCACGTCTCCGGTAGGCGTAGGCCATTTTGGATTCCCGTCGTGCGCAGCGCCAGAGGGAATCCAAAATGGCATTCGAGACGCCGTAGAGCCATTGAGGGAGTGCTACGGAGTCTGCGCCGAGCGGAGCAATGGTGTGACGGAGTGGCACGGACGCAGGGCGGCCGGGGCCTATGGCTGTCGCGTTGACGAGTCGATTTTGCACAGGGAAGTGCACAATCTATCACGAGGTAGCGACACGCTTGAAACGGATGCGACTACCGTGGCCGCTCTGAGTCGTGCCGGTCGGTTGCGCTGGAAGATCGAAAATGAAGGCTTTAACGACCAGAAAAATCATGGCTATGCCTTGGAACGGATGTTCCCCCTATTACAAGACACATTTATCCGTATAATCTTTTGATTTAATTAAAAATATAGGGATTCTATCAAGCGTAATTCATGGGTACAAATTTCAAGCCACGGATGGCGTTGCCGTCGGGGCCTTAATTTTAACCGCCAGTGCATCAAGAATTTTTTGTTGGTAATCGTCTGGTTTTGGTAAGCCGATGACCGTTTGTTTACCGATGTGATAATACTGCAAACATAGCCTTGATAGAGCATCCATGGCATCTTCCACGGTGACGACATTATCACTTTCATGGGTTGTTTGAAATACACGGTATAATCGACTTTCCATTAATCGAGCTATTTTCAATGACAACATAGAAATAAATACATGGCCCCTCGTTCTTTCTTCTTTTCGTACAAAGATGGGCCTAACTTCTATTAACGTTGTTTTCATTCTGCGGAAATCACGTTCTACTTTTTGCAGATCACCGTAACGATCCCATATGTTTTCCTTGTCCATTTTGTGATGACTGACATCGGTTTCAACAACATAACAACCATCTAACAACTCATTTTCTTCTTGTTTTTCTCTGTTAATAACCATCTTGATCTGGTCATTCTCAAGATGTAAATCAACAAATGATAAGATTTTATGGTGCTTCGCCCAGGCGTTAAGTTGGGTGAGTCCAACTTCTGGTTTGGCCCTTTTAGAACCTGATACAAATTGATTCCTTTCTCTGACCGCCTCACTTAAGTGAGCTATTTTATCTTCACGACGGTGACGTTCTTTACGTTGGCGTAATTCACATCGACGCAGTAAATACCTTTTTCCTTTTTCTCCTGCGACCTCCACGACATTGACGTCAAATAAATCCGTTTGAAAGACCCCTGTTTTGAGTAGTTTCCGGATCTGAGGATCGGTAAGAGCCGTAATGTAATGAAGGCCCTGCTGGGCCTTTAAGGCCTCCTTGCCGGTGGCTTTAACCATACCCCGATCACCCACGAATACGACCTCATCAATCGCAAACCGATGGATCAACTTTTCGACTTGGTGGCTGACCGTCGTTGGATCGGATGTGTTTCCACGGAAAACCTCAATACTTAACGGCTCACCTTCCGGTCCTGTTAATAAACCGATCACAATTTGTTTTTTCCCTTTCTTCTTATCACGATTATAGCCATACTCAGCCAACTCATTCTTTTCGCCTTCTAGATAAGACGAAGTAATATCATACAACACCAGTACCGGAGGTGATCCATGGTCTTTAAGATATCGTTGATAAAGTCTCTTCTCAATAATTTCCTGATTTTCTTCTATCCAGTCTAACGCCTCATAGAGATCATCTTCATCAAAATAGTTGAGTCCAAGAACCTCCTTCACCGCATGATTTCTAGCCCATCTTACTGCCGATAGCCTAGAGCCTTGATGAGGAATTCTGGCTAAAATGAGAAACAAGGTTAACTTCGCCCGTCGAGTGCTCCCCAATGCTTTGGTTACGCCGACTTCATCAGCCAGTTTTTTGAGAACCGCTAAAACACCAAAAACAGGGCCGGATTCAAAATCATTGAGGTCAACGGTTTGAGTATTACTCTGTTTTTCTCCCAGTTTACCCGCCAAACTGTTTCTCATGTCAGCCACTAATATCGTTGGCCATTTTGTGAGGTTAGCTAGGGTGCGTTTTTTGACCACCCCCTTTTCTCGATAGGATTCTCTGAGCAATACCGTGGGAGGTGATTTTCGATTGGGGACAGATTCGATATACATCTAGCCGCTCTCTTTTGAACATGGCTACGATTATTTCATATAAATTCTTAGATATCAAGCAATATATGCATATTTACATGGGTACACTTTTTACCGAAAACTAGACTAACTGATTGTTCCTTAGGCTTTTATCGGATTATTTTGAGAAATCATAGGGGGAACATCCGTCAGCGGCTCGATATCCAGTCTGCCCGCCGCCATCAAGTCCAATACGGCTTCGAAATTACGCTGTTCGGTCCAGCGCACGAAACCAATGGGATAATCATGGCCCTGTTC
>JAAETJ010000617.1 GCA_024228495.1 bacterium
CCGATTTTTGCGCAAAAATCGGGGGGTATCAAAAGTGCCCCCCCCTCAATTTTGCGCAAAAATTAAGTGACAGTAACAGATGAATTTAATCAACAAGCCAACGACAGCATAAGTTTTCGTATATTGTCACCTTGCGAGATAATAGAAGCAGAAGATTGTGGTTTTGAAGGTTCCTGGCAATATATAACTGAATGCCAACGCAACGAGGATTGGCGAGAGTGGGAGGAACCTTCAGAAGAAAAATTTAGTGGAGGATTCTTGATTAATAATGAGAATCCGAAGCGTTCAGGACGTGGGATTAAATCTGCCACTTAATTTTTGCGCAAAAATCCTGAGGTTGCACTTGTGTAGACAACGTTGAATGATGTTAATTTTGCGCAAAAATCCTGGAGATCAACTCTCACCCAAAAGAGTATCTCAAGGGAAACATTTCTTCTTATTATCATCTCAAACAAGGAGGTTTCCCTATGCGAGTACCAATTGTGTTAGAGTTATTGCCCACGCAGACTCAGTATGTTCCCCTTGCTGTTTTGGGGTATTGCTTGACGCGATCTCACGTTCTTCACCCGGTGTGGAACGCAATCGACTGGCCGATGAAAACGTATGACCATACGCCGACAGCGAAGTTACAAGATATGCTCGTCAGTATTCTGGCGGGAAATAACGCGGTGTCCCAAATCAACACCCGGTTACGGCCAGATGTGGCCTTAGCCGCGGCCTGGGATCGGAAGCAGTTTGCGGAACAGTCCAATATTGCGAAATTGTTAGATCGTTTGACGCCCCCTCACCTTGAGCAACTTCGTCAGGGGAGTCAATGCCTGTTTCGTCGGTATGGTCAGACCATCTATCATGATTATCGTACCCACTGGTTGCTGCTTGACCTTGACCTGACGGGGTTACAAGCCTCTCGACGGGCCGAGGGGAGTTGCAAAGGGTATTGTTCAGGTAAACGGAATCGCTATGGGCGTCAACTCGTCCGAGGGAGCGTCCCGACGTATCACGAAACGCTCTGGTCATCCCTCCATCCCGGGAACCAGCCGGGCGGAGCCACCTTAAAGCCGTCAGTCGAGAAGATACAAACATTTTTAGGGGTGACAAAAGCCCAACGGCAGCGCACTATCATTCGCACCGATGCCGGTCTGGGAACTGACGAGAATATCAACTGGCTCCTCTGGGGCAGTTACCAGGTGCTGATGAAAGGCTACAGCGGCACACGTGCGGTGAGTTTGGCTCGCCAAGTCGATGGGAAGGCCTGGATACAAGATCCGCATGGAACACGTTGGATTGCCTGGGCACTCAACCCGCCTCGTTTTGGGCGACGAGTCAATGTCTTTGTCCTTCGATGGCCTGGAAAAAAAGGCATGCGGTATGGCATCCTGCTGAGTACGCTTTTGCCTCTGAAACCGCTGGCAACGTGGCACTTGTATGACGGACGAGGCGCAGCCGAAATCGAGATCAAAGCCGATAAACAAGGGTTACGCTTACCGAAGCGACGAAAAAAATCAATGGCGGTCCAAGAGGGGCTGATCTTGCTAACTGATGTAGCTCATAATCTTTTGTCATGGATGCATCACTGGGTACTCGAAGAGACGCCCTTTCGTGGTTTTGGAACAGCGCGGATCGTGGATGAATTGCTTACCATTCCTGGACAGGTCGTCATAAAGGAGGGAAAATTGCACAAGGTAGCTTTACTGAAATCGCATCCATATGCCGAATCGATGCGGTCGATCTTGCAAAATTTACTCGATTTTTTTGGAAACCCATGATTTTTGCGCAAAAATAGGGGGGATCAATTATTGCCCCCCCTTCAATTTTGCGCA
>JAAETJ010000618.1 GCA_024228495.1 bacterium
CAGTTTTGCAGTTTGACGAACAAGCCCTCGGGCAGGCTTGTCGCTTTTCCGACGAGTTTTTCTCCACCCAGCTTTGCCATTAGTTTTAGAAAGCGGTCAGCGGCATTCTCGTCAATTGGTGTGGTTGGGGGAATTCCTTCCACAAAACCCTTTTTTAGCGCCTCAAAATCAGCGTCCTTTTTTGCCCGCATTATCGGGCGTAACCGATCCCAGGCGACGCTGTCGGTCGCAAGTTTCTTTTTAGCAGCGCGTGAGGCAATTGAAAAACCCTTTATAAGTTTTGGATTGTCTCGGACAAGATCGCCTCTTAACACATATCCAAGTAACGGAATCTCCGGATCAAGCCCAAGTTCTTCTGCTGCCTCTTGGACTGTTATTAGGGGGCGCATGCCCTTGGCGCCCAGCTTTGCGGCGAAATGCCAAAAGTTGATTGCACCTTCGATATCACCTTTTAGAGCGGATTTGAAAATCAGTGGTGGTGCACCAAAAACCTGCTCGGTTTCAGCAGCAAGATCAAGGTCATATCGCTGTTGAGCGTAGGCTCTGAGAATAAGCCAACTTTTGTCAACGGGACCGCCAGCTATGCCTATTTTTGAGCCTTTCATATCTGCCAGTGATTTTGCCTGGTTGGCGTTTTTTACCATTAGTGCACCGACAGATTTAGAATATGGAATAAATACAAAGTCCTTTCCGGCAGCCCGCTGGCGCGCAGCCCAAATCCAATCGGCAACGACAATATCAGCCTCACCGGCCTGAAAAGCGATACGCGTTGCGGGATTGCCGGCCATGCCGTTTATTTCGAGTTGAAATCCGTTAGCCTTGTCCAATCCATAATGCGTGATAGTGTTCAACTCCCAATTTACGGTACCGATCTTGAGCACGGCCACCTTGAGTATGGGGTCCTGCGCATGAGATGGAATAGCGGTGAGAAAACCAGTAATAAATATCAGGAAAATTCTCGCAATCAGATACATGATACCCTTTCAGATGTCTTAGCCTTGCTGTAAAAAGAGCTGGCGCTTATTGGAGTAACGTTATTTGTTCTGGCTGATGATGCAACATTCACCAAAGCTTTGGAAGGTCCGCATCATCTGTACATTAGTATTAGTTGTAATGGTGTTTCCACGTCTAGCATATTGTGATTCCTTTGCCGAATCGATGAAACGCCGACCTGAATTGTTCCATCCAGTCACCGGGCTGCGCATTGATCGCCAACGCGCGCCAACTCCCGACGACATCCCGCCTCCTGCGGTAATTATCAATACCGCGAAAGCTGCTCACCTGCTAGAAAACGGCGCAGTTGCAATCGATGTGTTTGGTGCGTCTCAATCGCATTATGATGAACTGGAGGGGACATGGCTAGTCTCCAGACAGCACCAAAGCCTGCCGGGGGCGACATGGTTGCCTGAAGTGGGGAGAGGGACGCTAAGCGCACAAATGCAGGAATACCTGGCTTCCAATATAATACGGCTGACATCAGGCAAGCTGAACAAACCTTTGGTTGTTTATTGCATTGCCGATTGCTGGATGAGTTGGAATGCCTCGCAAAGAATAGCGGCCCTGGGATACACCCATGTTAATTGGTACCGGCTTGGAACAGACGGCTGGCTCGAAAGCGGCCGGGAACTTTTACCGGTGAACCCGGTACCGGTGAATGTAGAATGAATGTGCTTATTTGATAACCAGAACAGGCAACCAGTGACTGTCTGGTTCGCCAGCTTCAGAGATTTTGTTCCCGAAAGCGGATCAGCCAAAACGATGCTTGTGATCACCGACAGTGGTGCCACCAGAAGGGGTCTAGCGTTTAAACTCTTAAATAATAACATCTCTGGGAGAGAAATAGTTGTCGCTTGCGAGAATAATAATCAGACAAAAAATCACCTTTAATGTGTACCAATGTACAGGGTACATCCGATTGATATGATAATTCTGTTGAGCTAAACTCGTGCCATCAGACTTGATGTAAACGTAATCAGACCGTCTTGCGGGAGGAAGAAATGAAAAAGTACCTAATTGCTTGTTTAATAGCGGCGCTGACAACATCTGTAGCTGTGGCCGATGTCACTGAAGCGGATATTGCAGGTGATGCCGCATCGACCGGGGATGTGTTGACGAACGGCATGGGCCGCCATCTTCAGCGTTATTCTCCATTGGACAAAATTAACAAGGAAAATGCCCACAAGATTGTTCCGGTTTGGGCCTTTTCACTTGGCGGTGAAAAACAACGCGGCCAGGAAACCCAACCACTCATTCATGACGGTATCATGTATATTACCGGCTCTTATTCGCGGCTATATGCGATTGATGCGAAAAATGGAAACGAAATCTGGCAATATGATGCTCGCCTTCCTGAAGGCATTCTGCCTTGCTGTGACGTTGTTAACCGTGGCGCTGCGATTTATGGTAACAAGATCTATTTTGGCACACTTGATGCCCGCATAGTTGCTCTTGATCTCAAGACAGGTGATGTAGTCTGGCGGAAAAAGATAGGGGATTACAAGGCGGGATATTCGTTAACGGCTGCTCCAATAATTGTCAACGGTCTGGTGATTACGGGTAACTCTGGTGGTGAATTTGGTATTGTTGGTGAAGTGCAGGCGCGCAATGCGGAATCTGGCGAACTGGTGTGGACACGCCCGGTTATCGAAGGCCATGTTGGGACCCTTAACGGAAAAGATTCAACGATGACAGGTACGTTAAATGCTACCTGGCCGGGTGATCTTTGGAAAACCGGAGGAGGTGCCACCTGGCTTGGCGGTTCTTATGATATCGACACCGACACGATCGTATTCGGCGCCGGTAATCCAGCGCCATGGAACAGCTGGTTGCGTTCTGCCGGCAAGCCGAAAGCAAATGAAGGCGACAACCTTTATGCCGCATCGCGCATCGGGATGAACCCTGCCAATGGCGAGATAAAGTGGCACTTTCAGACAACGCCGCGTGAGGGCTGGGATTATGATGGTGTAAACGAAATGGTGGCATACACCGATCGCAGTGGTGCAAAACGCTGGGCGACTGCTGACAGAAATGGTTTCTTTTATGTGTTGAACCGTGAGGATGGCAAGTTTGTTTCCGCTATTCCATTTGTGAGCAAGATCAGTTGGGCAAGTGGTATCGATGATAATGGCCGTCCGATTTACAATGAAGACAACCGGCCGGGCGATCCCTCCGAAGCTGCTGATGGGAAAAAGGGCAAAACCATATTTGCTGTACCTTCCTTCCTGGGAGGTAAAAACTGGATGCCGATGTCTCACAGCCCCAAGACTGGCCTGTTCTATGTGCCGTCAAATGAATGGGGTATGGACATCTGGAACGAGCCAGTGAGCTACAAGAAAGGTGCTGCCTATCTCGGTTCCGGTTTCACTATCAAGCCGTTGTTCAAGGATCATATCGGTTCTTTGAAAGCGATTGATCCGGACACCGGCAAAATCAAATGGGAAGTCAAGAACAATGCACCCTTGTGGGCTGGCGTTATGACAACAGCAGGCGGCCTTGTCTTTACCGGTACACCCGAAGGTCACTTCAAAGCATTTGATGACGAAACCGGCAAACAACTGTGGTCATTCCAGACCGGTTCAGGCATTGTCGGTCAGCCAGTCACCTGGGAGATGGATGGCGAACAATATATTGCCGTCTCCTCAGGATGGGGTGGAGCCGTTCCACTTTGGGGTGGTGAAGTCGCCAAAAAGGTCAGCTACCTCAACCAAGGTGGTTCGATCTGGGTGTTCAAGCTCTCAAACTAATTGGTTGCGGCCGATTAACTTTCAACTAACCCGACCGGGAAACCGGTCGGGTTTTTGTTGCGTGCGCCAGGCATGGCGCACTGGCGCGCAAGCGCCAATCACCGGGCTGTGGTGGCCTGGTGGTGACTTGGAGGTGCGCGCTCGGTTTTTTGAGCGTTAGTCCTCTACGGACCCTGATGACGGGAACCGTTAGCTGAACAGCAAGGGTGTCCGGGGTGACCCGTGAATCTGAAGGCAGCTGTAGGCAAAGTTCCGGCCCGACGAACAGGAACCGCATATGAGGCGC
>JAAETJ010000619.1 GCA_024228495.1 bacterium
CCCTTCAACCAGCACAAGGTCAGCCTGGTTTTTCAACCGCTCAAAACTGTCAATTACCGGACCAAGCAATTTGTGGCGCTCCGCCTGATATTCACGCGCACCGGCACTGCCATATAATTTACCCCCTACAATAATTTGTGACCCGGTTTCAGATTGGGGCTTGAGCAATACCGGGTTCATATCGACATGCGGAGGAACGCCACAGGCCAGTGCCTGCAGCCATTGGGCGCGGCCAATTTCTCCGCTGCTGCCATCATCGCAGATTGCCACCGCCGCATTATTCGACATGTTTTGCGGTTTAAAAGGCCGCACGTTCAGACCACGATTTTTCGCAAGCCTGCATAATCCTGCAACCAGGATACTTTTACCGACATTTGAACCGGTTCCCTGAAGCATAAGGGCATGGGTCATTGCAATGGTCCTGCCAGTAAGAGCCTGAACGCAAAGTCGTGAAGGATTTGGTTGATCCTGATATTCTGTATCGTGTCAGATACAGCGTCCCCCATCAACTTCCATCACCACGCCGGTAATAAAATCCGCCTCATCGGAAGCAAAATATAATGCTGCATTGGCAATATCACGCGGTGTGGAAAAGCGTCCCAATGGAATACCACCAAGAAATTTTGCCCGTGCTTGCGGCGTATCCTTTTCCCCCATAAAAGTTTCAAGCAAGGCTGTCGCTCCAATCACCGGCGCAATGCAGTTAACCCGGATATTGTCTGGCGCCAGTTCAA
>JAAETJ010000620.1 GCA_024228495.1 bacterium
CGAAGCCATCGACTATCTAAGCCGGGCGTTGGAAATCACGCCCGAAGACGATCTGACCCTGCAATATACCCTCAGACATACCCGCGAACAGATTTACCATTTGCAAGGAGAACGTGAAGCGCAACTGCAAGACATCAAAGCCTTACAATCGCTGGCCGAACAGATGGCGCGGGTTAATGGCAAAGACAAACGGGCCGAAGCCGCTCTGCGCTGGGCAAACTACGCCGAAGCAACTGGCAACTATCCGGCTGCTATTGTCGCCGCCCAGCGAGCGATTACCTTAGCCCACAACACCCGTCAAGCTGAAAAAGAAGTTGCCGGTTACCTTGCCTGGGGACGTTCGCTAAGAAGACAAGGCATCTACGATGAAGCACAAGATGTATTTCAGCAAGCGTTAGCGCAAAGCCAAACCACTGAATTGGAGAATCATGAAGCCAGTAGCCTCAAGCTGTTGGGAAACTGCCTGGTAGAAACCAACCATTTCGAGACGGCAATGCAACATCTGCAGCAAGCTTTGACACTGTACCGCCATATTGGCGACAGGCAAGGGGAGTGTGATGTTGTTAACGATTTGGGCAACGTTTATCTAAGTCAAGGGGACATCGCCTCGGCGCTAATAAATTGGGAAGAAGCGCGGCGCATTTATGAAGAAGTTGGCCATCGTGAAGGATTGGCTCGCGCATTACTAAACTTAGGCGTGGGCTATATGGATGCTGGCCGATACCACGAAGCGGCTTCGCTCTTTGAGCAAGCTTTACGCATTTGCAACGAAATCGATGTTCCGTTTGGCGCTTGCCTTGCCTTATCCAATTTGTGTTATCTCTACTGCCAAATAGATTCTATGCCAGAATCCATTGCCGCTGGCACGCGAAGTTTAACCATTGCTCACAAACTCAGCAGTCAATATTTGCAGGGTATTGCTACCATTCACTTAGGGGCTGCTTATTTGGTCGACCAACAGCCGCAAATTGCTACAGAAAAATATCGTGAAAGCTTGGCAATTTGGGAAGAGCTGCAAAACAGCAGCTGGATTATGGAGGCCAAAGCGGGTCTGGCTCGTATTGCCCTGGCTAAAAATCGTTTACAGGAAGCACAAGCGCATGTTGAAGCGATTTTGGCCCTGTTTGCACAGGGCGTTTCAGTTTCAGAGCTATTGGTTCATTTTACGTGCTATCGTGTATTAATAGCAGTGAACGACAAACGGGCGGTAGATATTCTGGAAACGGCTTATAATGCCCTACAGGACAAAGCGGCGCTTATTACAGATGATGCGCTGCGAACCTCGCAGCTGGAAAACGTACCCACCCACCGCCAAATTGTTGAAGCGTATCGACCCTACAAATAAAGAGTCCGAAGCAAAGCTTTGGGGCAAACTCAGGCTTTGCTTCGGACATTTATCTCTTCTTACTACGGCGGGTAAGCTATCCGCCATACATGCCAATAGATTACTCTTGATCCATCCAGTTGACAGAGTTGACATTAGAGTTCAAGGTGGTGGTGCTTTGGGCGGGCAAGTAGTTGTAGCTGGCGTTTTGAACTTGGGCGTTGACATGCAAACACAGACCTGCTTGGTCGACCAGATCAGCATATTGGGCGGCTGTCAAATCAGCGGCGACGCTGTTGATGATGCCCAGTTCGTGGGTGATGTTGCCGCCGACTTGTTCA
>JAAETJ010000621.1 GCA_024228495.1 bacterium
CCCGGCAATAATTGAACAAATGGATACTACGACACTGATTGAACCCGGTGATCAGGCCACCTGTGATGATGATGGAAACATTATTATCTCGATTGCCAAAAACACTGGCCCAATGGCTGAAGCAGTGAGCGGAGCGCCAACATGAGCGGTAAAAACAACAAGTCTTGTGTTGATCTCGATCCCATCACGCTAAGCGTAATCCAGGCTGGCCTCCAGCAGGTCTGTGACGAAATGGACCTGAGTTTCTCGCGCGCGGCTTTTTCACCGGTGATTGCTGAAGCCAATGACCGCTCTGACGGGATTTATTCAGCGAAAGACGGATCCCTGATTGCCCAGGGTGCGGGCGGGCTTCCGGTATTTGTCGGTACCATGCAATATTCGACCCGCTCGCTGATTGAACGGATCAGAAACGGTGTTACGCCAGCCCCGATGCCTGATGATATTTATATCGTCAACGATCCCTATCTGGGTGGAACCCATTTGATGGATGTGCGCTTTGCCAGGCCATTTTACCGCAACGGCGAGATTTTCTGCTGGCTGTCAAATACCGGGCATTGGCCCGATACCGGTGGTTC
>JAAETJ010000622.1 GCA_024228495.1 bacterium
CTAAAGGACATATAGCCCCGGTCGGCAATGTACGTAATGCCCGATTTCAACATGTTTAGTAAGGCCTCCCGCTCACTGAAATTGGCCGCCGTCACCAAAAATTCTACCGGCAGCATCCGATTCAATTCAAAACATAAGTGTAGTTTAAGCGATGGATGTTTTGAGGTATATTCAGCCCAGAGCATGGAGCTAATGACCGGAAATAGTGAGCCATCGATACAATAAAGCCGACCCAAAGCGGTCAGTTCAGGGATGGCCCTGAAGGCCACCGTGGACAACAGGTGCTGAAACACCGCTTGGAATAACGTCACGGGAAAACGCTCAAAGGCTTCACCAAATGTACTGTACGGAACAGGGCGGAGCTGAAGCGTCTCCGCGAGCAGCCCCTTATTCAGTTTCGTGACGATGAATAACTTAAGACTTTTACCCTCTGAAACAAAAAAATACATCAGAAGACGGAAAAAATCATAATAACTGAATTTTTGGTTATGATGCTTCGGCAATTCACGATCCTGGTTCCGCACAAATTCATCAACAGGCTCAAGGAGTTGATCAAAAACAGTCGGGAGCCAGGGATCATTGAGATCGGCCGCGGTATTTTTTCGCATTCCCTGTTTCCTATTTTTTAGCGGTCGGGGGCCATGAAAGATATCCAATAAGGATAACCTCTGCCGTTTAGCTGAAATAGCCTGCTTTACTGTCGCGGAAAAGCGAGTATAACAGGCTATTTATTAAAAGGTTATACGGCATTTAGCAAAAAATATTCCAACCCGTATTGGTCGTACACACCGCTGTAGAGGCTTTCATTCAGCGTCTAGGCTGGCGCGTTTATGCCACCAATGCGCTCGCCAAATCGCTCGGCTTAGCCGAGGCCGTGCTCGCCTATCGGGAGCAATATATCGTCGAGCGTGGCTTTACCCGACTGAAAGGACAGCCGCTCTCCTTAACCCCCATGTACCAGCCCTTTCAAGGTGAGGAATTAGTTGGCCGCTGCGGCCGCCAACACCTTAGCCGTCGAGACATGTGGCCGCGTGGCATCGTAGGGTTTTTTACTGCGTAGTTTTTTCGGCCCACGACGTTTTTTGCGAAACGCTGACAAGCGAATCGTCCCCGCTAACTCTTTCAATAACGTAGCCAACTGGACGACCGTAAACGTTTGAAAGCAGATCCACTGTGGGGCGGGAATCGCAATCATCATTCCCCGATAGGTCGTACCGAGTTCTTCGACTAAGGCATAACTGGAAACGGTCTCGTCGACCGTCTGATCATCCTGCACACTACGTAGCGCCGCCAACACCACCGCGAAGACATTATACGCGACCAACGCCACACAAAAACCAAACAACGCCGCGCGGGGATAACCCAACGTGTTAATCTCGGAGTTGAAATTTTGCTCTAAGTGTTGGAAAGCGGTCTCAATCGTCCAGCGGTTTCGGTACACTTCAGCCACCCGACACGCATCGGCGTGTTCGACCGGCAGGTTCGTTACTATATAAATAATCCATTCATTATCGCGTGTCGGTTGATTCAGCTCCACACGAATGCGTCGCCAGCAACGTTTTTCGCCTTGTGCATCCATCACCTCAATGGCTTGTTCACTGACCACACCGGTATCGGTGCGACCACAGTGACGCATCCCCTCTACGGCTTGCCAACGGAACCCTTCGTGTTGCCGGATGACAAAGCACGCCCCGCGATCTTCCAGTCCCTGTAGAAAATCACGGGTGCAGAAGTTGCGATCCGCTATCCATACCTCATCGGCACGGACTCGCTCAAGCACCGCACCGAGCAGACTGCGTTCTTGGGCATGGCCGTCTTCACAGGGAAACTCATCAATGACTAAACCTAAGGCCGGATCGTAGACCACCAAGGATTTGCCCGGTAAGGGCGCGGCACGGTCTTCACGTAATGGTTTCAAGCGATGTTCACTCGCCTCGATACAGTTGCCATCTAGTATCCGTACCGGATAGCCAGGGATCAGTGAGGCACGCTCAGCGCCCAACTCTTGGATCAACGCTTGGGCTTGCTCGGCGCTATAGCGCACCAGCTCCGCCGAGGTATGAGGCTCGATTCCATTGAGCTTGTTATAGACGGAAGTGATCGACACCGGTATGTCTTCAGCCTTCGCGCCATAGGCGCGATTGAGCGACTTTCTCACCCCGAAAACCACCTCCACCATCAACCCAAATACCGTTGAAAACAAGAGTTCTCGTGTATATTGCTGCTCAGCGGTGCGTTCAAACCACGCATCGAGCTGCGCCGGATTGAGCAATCGCTCCAGCAAGCCTCGCACCATCACCGACACCGGGCTTTCTTGGATAAACGCATGGAAGATCTCGGGTAACATCGGCGGGCACCTGCAAAATGATTAAAAATGCTTGCAAGCGTAGACTATTCCTTTACCATTAACAACTTAGACCCACCTTGAAAGGGCTGGTACTCAAACCCTTAGCAAAGGATCTGCCGCTAAACCAGACGATAAGTTCGGATACGCCCTGCCGTAATACGTTTGTGCCCGTCGTTCCTGGCGGGCGCGTCTTGAGATGTTCACCCTAATACTAAGGAAAAGAGTCATGATTTATTGGCGACGGCTCAGCATTACTTTCACGCTATTGATCATATTTACACTGTCCATACTGGCTGTGGACCGGGCAGTGGCCTTAATAAACCCGTTGCAGGTCAATGTGGTTGAGGGGTGTTTGAGTCCGTGGTTAAGGCACAGTCTTTGAACAAGGTGCTCGCTATGCTGGCACAGCAAACCCAGCTTAATCTTACTGTGCATCCCGATGTCCGGCAGGCCACGGTGAGCGTTGAATTTCGGGATGTGCCGTTGGCCCAGGGCATCCGCAAGCTACTCAAAAACCGTTCTTATGCACTTGAGGAAAAGTGTTTGCAGGGGGTAATA
>JAAETJ010000623.1 GCA_024228495.1 bacterium
AATGAACCATCATCAGGCCACAGCCAAACGCAGAACCATCCCAGCAACGCCCCCGTGGGCACATCGATGAAATGATGCTGGTATGTTGTCAGGACGGATATGCCAATAAGCGCGAACCAGGTGTGAAACAGACGGTTCCAACGCCGGGGAACGTGCCTGGCATAGGTAACCCAGAGAATTACCAGCAAAGCGATGTGCAGCGAGGGCGCCTGATTAAATGGGCGGTCAAACCCTTCCAGCATGGCGAACATCGTGGCAGGCAGGCCTGAAGTTTCGGGCCTTGCAAAAACAAAAGACAGCGGGAATGCGATGAAGCACAATACTGCGATCATTTGCGCACTCAGCAAACGCTTGCCCACGCTATCAATTTCTATTTTTGATACACAGATGAACAGCGACAGGCCATAAAGCACGTCGATGGACCAATAAGGAACAATCGACCAGTCGATAAACGGGATGTTTTGTTCCCAGGAAAATACCACAGACCCTACATTGGTAAGCTGTGAAGACCACCAGTTGGAAAAACCGTAGCTGAGAAAGAAGAATGGCGCCAGGAAGGCGAGCCATAACATGGCTCTCTTCCACAGTTGGGCTGCCTCCTTGTGT
>JAAETJ010000624.1 GCA_024228495.1 bacterium
CATCTGATTAACAGCGCCACGATCCGGCGTTCCAATAATTTGCAAAGGCATAGATAAATAGATATTTGTGCTGCTGGTTTCATCACCACTACCACCAACAAACGGGCTTCCTCCGGGGCTATCGCCTCCAAAGAGACGGTTGGTTTCTGCGCCGCTAAAAACTTCACCTGGTTTATCAAAAACAACCAACTCAGTTGTGGGCAAGATTTGCCCGCCTGGCCCATCACCTACTAGCAGGAATTCGCCAGCCTTAAAGCGATCACCAGAATGCAAGGCTCTAACCGGCTCTTTTGAATTCGTATCCTTGACAAACGTTTCGTGAATGGTTGTGTATGTGGTCGTAAACTGCGCTGAATACTCACCTTCTAGTGCTATCAGTGACCCGTGCAATGAATCGGCTGCGGCCGTGCCACTCTCCAAAACGCCGGTAGCCTCGGTAATTTCATCAACGTCAAGCTCTGCTTTGAAATCTTCGGCTAACTGAGACTCTAAATCTTTCAATGCTGCAATAGCTTCCTGGGTTGTGATTTCTCCATCTGCCATTGCTTGACTGAGATCTTCAACAGCCGCGCTCATCGCGGCCTCGGTCAAGGCTGCTTGAATCTGTGCATCGCTGTATTCACCGGATGCAGCTGCGAGCAATATAAATTGCTCTTTATTGATGGGCATTTGGGAAGCAGATTTGAACAATGCATCTGTCCAATTTGTCGTAGATTCGCCAGACTCAAGAGCTGATAATGCATAGCCGTTGTACGCTTCTCTCCCGGCCATGATTGCAGCGGTTTCCGCTTCTTGAGCTGCAACAATAGCTGCTGATCGTGCTGCTGAAACCTCCTGTATTTCCTCACTATCCTTGACCATCGCATCTTTTGCCGCTACAGCCATCGTCCACGTTTGGAATATGGCTTCCGATTCATCGGCCTTGTCCTCGACGATAATTTCGGCCGTTTGCCTTGAAGAAATTGCCATTTCTTCCTCTGCCCAAGCAGCCTCTTCTAGTGCGGCTTTTACACCATCTATTTCAGGAATGCGCTTTGTGTAGGCATCTGCAAGATCCTGCTGCATGGCTTCATGCTTGGCGGCTCCTTCGTCGTAGCGAATCTGTTCATCAATCAGCGTTCTTAGCTCGTCTTTAGATCCTCTGAATCCCTCATTGAGAAGTTGAGTAGCAATTTCCAAACGTCTAGCAACAACCTCTGTTTCATCCCAAGTGTTACGCAATAGAGACGTGCCACCGGTGGCCGCTGTCATGTACTTTTGAGATTGAACCATGCCAAGATTTAAGTGCTCAATCGACGCTGCAAATTCAAGACCTGCATCTTTAGCTTCTAAATCGGCTGTGATATGTTCGGAGAATGCTGTTACGCCATCATAGATAGCATCTGTCATGGGCTGGATGGCTTCACCTACGGTGATCTTCATGATTTCCCATGATGCCGCTGCGGTCTTTGCTGTCAATTCTGCTGACTGCCCCATCTCGGCCGCTGCTTCGCCCATGCTCCCCATAGCCATCTCTGCCTCTGCGGAAAAGTCTGAAAGCTCTTGCAGGTGCTTACCTGTTAGCTCCAATGCACCACGGGCTGCTTGGGTGTCTCGGAAGAAGGGACTACCACCACCTAACATGTCACCTAACGCGGTGCCTGTGCTGTCTGCATGTTCCTGCAGCAACTCCATTGCTCCGGCAAGGTTGC
>JAAETJ010000625.1 GCA_024228495.1 bacterium
GTAGCCAGGGGGGGGGGCTTTACGCGGGTGCATGATTCAATCAAGCCGCCAGTTTGGTCTCGCCGCGAGCCGCCAAATTTGTCTGAATCCAGTTTGGCGGGTGGGCTGTGAGGGCTCGCGTAGCGAGCCCGAACGGTTCGAGGCTGAGCGCAGCGAAGCCGCAGGACCGGAGCCCACCCAGCCAAACTGGATTCAGACAAATTTGGCGACGAAACGGCGAGACCAAACCGGTGGCTTGATTGAATCAAGACTAGCTTAAAGTTCCCCCTCCCCCTTCCTGGCTACGGCACTGACATTCCGTTTTCAGATGTGTGTCCAGACATTGTAACTATGGGTAAACCAATGGGAAATGGATTTCCGGTGTCAGCCGTCGCTACCAAGAAATCTATCGCCGCTTCTTTTGGAAAAGGAATGCCATATTTTAATACCGTAAGTTACACCCGGACGCCCGAACATATAAAATTGCCCCAGAAACTGGCCCGGTGGGCGCTGTCGTTGGGTTTGTGCTCCCGCATCGCTTCTGCTCTCTGTCACTGGGAGTTCGATACTTGCGGCAGTTTCGAACTCGAAAGACGTGGAAAAATCTTATTCGAGCTTTTTATGTCAACTGGGGATGAAAACTTACTGCTTGATGATATACAGTCATCATCATCGTCGTCCGAGGGA
>JAAETJ010000626.1 GCA_024228495.1 bacterium
ACAAACCGGCGAGGGCCAGCATATCCAGCTCTCCATGCTTGATACGATTATTTCTTTGCCGTGGAGTTGGGACATGGGTGCCCACACCTTTGTTGGGGCTGAGATGGAACTCGAACGGGCGCAATCCCTCATCGATCTGGTTTATCACACTCTGGATGGCTTCATCACCATAGCCATTCAGCAGGACAAGGACTGGCACGGTTTTGCCCGGGCGGTTGATCAGGCCGGCCTGATTGATGATCGACGATTTTCAACTCCCCAAATGCGCGAAAAAAACAAAAATATCAGAATAGAAATCATCCAGCAGGCCGTGGCTGGATTTAGGTCCGCCGAGATATTAAAACGCCTTGAGGATGAAGATGTACCCTGTGCCCCGGTATTATCCCGCCGTGCCATGCGCGACAATGAACAGGTAATCGCCAATGACATCATTATCGAAACCGGACATCCGGTGGCTGGAACTCTACGCCAGGTCCGCCATCCGGCAAAGTTTTCAAACACGCCGACTGAAATTATTCGCGGCGCGCCAGAACGCGGTGAGCACAGTTTTGAATTACTGACTGAGGCCGGTTTTGATGATGATGCCATCCATCAACTGGAAAAATCAGGTGCGGTATTTCAACACCGGCCGGGAGAACAGAAATGATCGAGTTTTTTTATGCGCCGACACCCAATGGCTGGAAAGTCGCCATCATGCTGGAAGAATGCGGTTTTGACTATCAGACCCGGTTGATGCGGCTGGGCGAAGGTGATCAGTTCAA
>JAAETJ010000627.1 GCA_024228495.1 bacterium
AAATTTCAGGTTGCCGGAAATTGCGGCGGTTCCGGCTTACAACCCCATCACACAGAAAAAGGCTTGCCTAGAAAACACTAACGGTGTAAATCTTCCATATGTTGGAATATTTGCGCTATTAAAATGATAAGTCGCCTAGCCACAGAAGAAGTCAATACCGCCCTGAAACGTCAGGCAGCCGTTGCCTTGATAGGACCGAGGCAAGTCGGCAAGACAACGCTCGCCCTTGAGATCGGGGAAGGGCAGGATGCGGTGTACCTTGACCTTGAAGACCGTGATGACCGTCACCGCCTTGCCAGCCCTACCCTATTCTTTGAAAGCGTGGAAGACCGCCTGGTCATACTGGATGAAATCCACCAAGCCCCCGAAACCTTCAAAACACTACGAGGCGTGATTGATAAAGGAAAACGGAGGGGTAAGGGAAAAGGGCGATTCCTTATTCTGGGTTCTGCCTCCCTTGATTTGCTGCGGCAGTCAGGAGAAAGCCTTGCAGGGCGTATTGCCTACATCAATATAGCGCCCTTATCTGCCCTTGAAGTGAACAATGAAAGGGCGAACCGTGAACGGTTATGGTTGAGAGGAGGATTTCCAGAAAGTTACCTTGCCGACGATGACGCAGAAAGCTTTGCCATCCGCAAGGATTTTATCCGTACCTATTTGGAACGTGATATTCCCTTATTTGGTGCCCGCATCCCTGCCACCACATTAGAACGGCTTTGGACGATGTTGGCACATCGGCAAGGCTGTTTGTTAAATGCCGCCGAATTAGCCCGTTCACTGGAAGTCAGTGCCCAATCAGTCAGCCGTTACATTGACCTGTTATGTGATTTGCTGTTGGTACGGCGCCTTCCCCCCTATGCGGTGAATATTGGTAAGCGCCTCACGAAATCCCCGAAAGTCTATATTCGGGATAGTGGTCTGGTGCATTCCCTATTGGGCCTACAGGATGCCATACAATTGGCAGGCCATCCTGTAGTGGGCATGAGTTGGGAAGGCTTTGTGCTGGAAAACATCCTGAATGTATTACCCTGGCGCTCAAACGCTTTTTTTTACCGGACGGCCAAGGGGGCTGAAATTGACCTAGTGATTGAACAGGGTGATGGTTCTATCTGGGCACTAGAGGTCAAACGCTCTTTGTCTGCCAAGGCACAAAAGGGCTTCTATATCGCCTGTGAAGACATCCAGCCCAGTCG
>JAAETJ010000628.1 GCA_024228495.1 bacterium
AAATTATTGTTTATTCTCGCTTTTTTTGTAAAATTTACACAGAAACACAATGTGAATTTGTAAAATTGTAAAGCCGTGCTATTATGCTGGAAATTCAACAAGATAATAATGTGCCTTCAACCAATGGAAGGCAAATCAAGGAAAAATCGTGATCCCTCTTGGCCCCAGACTTCGCTCGGTTCGCAAGAAAAAAGGCATCACACAATCAAGCCTCGCGCGCTCAATCGGCATATCGGTGAGCTATTTAAACCTGATTGAGCACAATAAGCGTAATATCAGCCCCGTCCTTATCGCCAAACTGACACGCGCTCTTGATATTGATCCAGAACACTTGTCTGCCCCGCTGGACGCGCGCCTCATCCACGACCTTGAAAATCTTGCAGCCGAGCCTTTGTTTCGCGATTCGCGCCTGGAGCCAAAAGCCCCGAGGGATATTGTTGCCAATCACCCCCGATGGGCGGAAGGTATCCTCAAACTATACCGCACCCACCAAACCTCAAGCGAGGCATTGGAGGCCATGTCTCAGCGCCTCAACCGCGATCCTTATATGGTGGAAAGCTCTCACCAGATCATGAATATCATCACCTCGATCCGTTCTTTTTCCGAAATTCTTGAAGAGGTCCCGGACCTGCCAGATGACGTACGCAACAGCATGGCGACCGGGATTTCTGCTGAAAGTCGCAAGCTCGGCAGCACCGCAAAATCCCTGTTTGAGTTCATCAATGAACCCGACAAATCACTGCGCTCCTCAACCCCCGCCGATCAGGTGAATGATTTTCTGATCGACCGGCACAATAATTTTGAGGAGCTGGAAGAGGCCACCACCAGCCTACGCGCCCGCATCCATAAATCCGGCCACCGCCTAAGCGACGCCCTGTTTGACTATCTGCAAGAAAAACATGGCACGCAAATCGAGTTTCAGTCGCCACAGGCGCGCGCCATGCCCGGCACCGCCGGTCAATATCATTTTGAAAAGAAAAATCGCACGCTTTATCTCGCCAACACACTGCCAGAGGCTTCAGCTCGTTTTCAACTGGCGCAACATCTGTTCGAGCTGGAATATGGAGACATCCTAAAGGGCATTCTCGAAAGTGCCGATCTAACAGGTGATGTCTATCAAGGCGCCCTGCGTGCCCTTTTGAACTACGCGGCCAGCGCCTTCTTGTTTCCCTATGAGCCCTTTTTGGAGGCATGCAAAAAAACACGCTACGATATTCAGTTGTTGCGGCGCACCTTTGGTGGCAGCTTCGAGCAGGTTTGCCATCGCTTCACCACCCTCAAACGCCCCGACGCCCCCGGAGTGCCGTTCGCCTTTTTGCGGGTTGATCCAGCTGGCAATATCTCCAAGCGCTACAGCTTGCCCAATTTACCCCTGCCGCGCGGCGATGGCGCCTGCCCTTTGCTACTCGCCTATCGGGCCTTTTTAACGCCGGGGCAAATCTGCACCCAAATCGGCGCTCTGCCCGAAGGGGAGCAATATCTTTATATCGCCCGCACGGTTTCCAAACATGTCGGCGCTTACGGCGAACCAGACCGCATGTATGCAATCATGATCGCCTGTGAAGTGCACTATATTGACCAGGTGCTTTATGGAGACCAACTGGTGGGGCGCGGCGACCAACACATTACACCTCTTGGCATTCACTGCCGCACCTGTGCACGGCGCTCCTGCCAGCATCGGGCCCATGGTTCCGTATTAGGCACCTTGTAAGGAATGTTTTTTGCGCACTCCACAATTCATGCTAAATTAAACACCAATTTGATTGAACCGACTACCTGTTGGGAATGGGAACCTATGCACAAGACCGTACTAATCGCAGAAGACGAGCCCTATATTGTGCAATCGCTCAGTTTTCTGCTGGAAAAGGAAGGGCTGGACGTAGAGGTCGCAGTGGATGGTCGCCAAACCCTAGACATGCTCCGCAAGAACCCTCCCGATATTTTACTGCTCGACCTGATGATGGAGCATCTGACCGGTTTTGAGGTCCTCAAAATCCTGCGCTCCGAGGAGGAACTGAAAGATATCAAGGTACTGGTGCTATCAGCCAAGGGGCAAGAAAATGATCGGCGCCGAGTCATGGAACTTGGTGCTGACAAATTCATCACCAAGCCCTATGCCAATAATAATGTCGTCGAAAGCGTGCTAGAGCTGCTGCAAAGCATACCGCAAACGCAATAAAGGGAGTCTGTCGTTCGCATGGATAAAGGTCGCATCAAAGATCTTACCACCCTGATGCCGTGGGTGGGGTTGTTCTTGTTTACACCGCCCGTGCTGTTTTTGTTTCGCCAGGACACAACGATTTTTGGCGTCCCCGTCCTTCCCGTTTATCTTTTTGTCACGTGGTTCGCACTAATCCTGACCTCAAGAAAACTGTCCGAGTATCTTGTTGACGATACGGTCCCCTTCGACACGCCACACATGCCACCTAACTCTTCTGATGAGGCCTAAGCGATGCTCAATTCAGGATTGGTACTCATCACCTCAGCTGGATATCTGGCTCTCTTGTTTTTACTGGCATTTTTTGTTAATCGACTTGCTGTCAATAACAAATCAAGGATGATCAACTCACCCTTGATCTATACATTATCCCTCACCGTCTATTGCACCTCCTGGACATTCTATGGCGCTGTTGGGTCAGCGGCGCGCAACGGGCTTGAATTCCTGACCATCTATATCGGCCCCTCACTGGTGTTCTTTGGCTGGTGGTTTATTTTGCGCAAGCTGGTACGCATCAGCAAATCTCACCACATCACCTCAATTGCCGATTTCATTTCCTCTCGCTATGGCAAGAGCGCCTACCTGGCTGCCCTCGTCACCATCATGGCAGTGATCGGCACCACCCCCTATATCGCCTTGCAGCTAAAAGCTGTTGCCACCAGTTTCAATGTCATCACCGAAGTGCCAGGTCTGCCGATTGCAGCATCCAGCATCACTCACAGTTTTTATTCTGATACGGGTTTTTGGGTGGCAGCCTCGATGGGTATTTTTCTTGTCTTGTTTGGCACCAGAACGGTTGGCGTTGAAGAACATCACCACGGGGTCGTGGCGGCCATCGCCATTGAGTCACTAGTCAAGCTGTTCGCCTTTTTGGCGGTGGGGCTTTTCGTCATGTTCAGCGTGCGCGCGCCTGGTGGCGGTAATATTCTCTCGGCTATCGCACTTGATCCGGCCCTATCGCAACGCTTTTCGTTTCCCGATCAGTTTGGGCCGCGCTGGCTGACCATGTTAATTCTGTCAGCCTCAGCGATCATTTGCCTGCCGCGCCAGTTTCAAATCACCGTTGTGGAAATTGCCAACGAGCGCAATCTGCAAAAGGCATCCTGGCTATTCCCCTTATATCTTTTGCTAATCTCCTTGTTTGTCATTCCCATTGCGGTGGCCGGCTTGACCATTTTACCCGCTGGCTCAAACCCGGATCAGTTTTTGCTCACAGTCCCCCTGGCACTTGGCTATGAGGAGCTATCCTTGCTAGCTTTTATTGGTGGCTTCTCATCGGCAACTTCCATGATGATGGTCGCCAGCATGGCCTTGTCGATCATGATTTCCAATCATCTTGTCATGCCGCTCTTGCTGCGTCTTCGCCACACAGAACTGGAGCGGGGCGCGGATTTCACCGGCATCTTGCTGACAATCCGGCGCATCAGTATCGTGGCGATCCTCATACTGGGCTATATGTATTATCGCTTCAGCACGGGATCAGACGCACTGGCCTCGATTGGCCTCATTGCTTTTGCGGCCTCTGCCCAGTTTTTGCCCGTTATCATCGGTGGCATTTTTTGGAAAAATGGCACGGAGTTTGGCGCATTTACCGGCCTCAGCGCTGGCTTTATCGTCTGGGCCTTTACGCTACTTGTGCCGGTGTTTGAACATGCTGGCTTGGTCAACGGCCTACTCGAAAATGGTCTTTATGGCATCGCTTTCTTGCGCCCTGAAGCTTTATTTGGGGCGACCGGCTGGGACCCTCTGGTGCATTCGGTGTTTTGGAGCTATTGCGCCAATATCGGCATATATATATTCACCTCCCTGATCTCGAAACCTGGCGCGCTGGAAAGACTACAAGGCTCCTTGTTTGTCGATGTGTTCAAAATCCCTTTCAACCCTAACGTTCATCTTTCTGGTCGTTCGGTGCGCTCTGGCGAACTGGTGGCCCTTAGCCAGCGCATCCTTGGCACAGGCCCGACGCAAAAACTGTTTCATGAATATTCCGAAAAACAGGGCGTTAGCGGCTTACCTGAACCAGATGCTTCGCTCGTTGCTGCCGTTGAGCGTCAAATGGCGGGCAGCATTGGTGCAGCTTCCGCGCGCATCATGGTATCACGTGTTGTTGAGGGCGAAGACATTGGCATTGATGAAATGATCGAGATTCTGGACGAAACGCAACAGCTCATAGCTTATTCGCACCAGCTGGAGCAAAAATCACAACAGCTGGAAGAAACCACCGCGCGCCTGCGCGCCGCAAATGATCAGCTCAAACGCATGGACCGGCACAAGGATGACTTTTTGAGCCATGTCTCTCATGAGCTGCGCACCCCCATGACTTCGATCCGCAGTTTTTCGGAAATCCTACTCGACACTGACAATCTGGATGGACAAAAACATGAACAATTTTTGAAAATTATCGTCTCTGAAAGCCAACGTCTGACGCGCCTGCTAGACGAAATCCTTGATATCAATCTGCTCGAAAATGATTATGGCCCATGGGAAGCCAAATCCATCCAACCCTCGACGATCCTGCGAGAAGCGATTGCCTCTCTTGATGGTCTGGTGCAGCAAAAAAATGTCATGCTGAGCGACCGTTCAACCGTCAACGACTGGTCAACTCATGCCGACCCTGACCGCCTGAAGCAGGTCTATATCAACATTCTATCCAATGCCATCAAGTTCAGCGATCAAAAGCAGCCGCGCGTCTCAATCGACACCAAGGTCACCGATGGCAGCTTCAGCACCATTATCTCCGACAATGGTCCCGGTATCGCACCCGACGACCAAAGTGCCATCTTCGCTAAATATCAGCGCATACAACCAAGCGCACAGGGTATTGGCTTAGGGCTGGCTATTTCCAAACAGATCATTACCCGCATGAAAGGCTCGATTGACGTCAGCTCCAAGCAGGGGCAAGGCGCGGTGTTTACGGTGACAATCCCCAATATTCAAGCAACGAAATAGCGATTGGAAATTGCCGCCAGATTATCACCAAACCAGAACACCTACCCCCTAGCGCTAGCCCTCTCCCCATGGGAGAGGGAACAAGAAGTACACAGCCTTAAGGCTATTTCTTCTTTCCCCCTTCGCCCCTCTTCATGTTCTTTTGAGGAAGAGGGGGTGGGGTGGGGTGGGAAGACTAACGATGGATAAGAACAGCGAATTCACTCATCAAGCTCGCTGCTTCGCCTTTATTCTCATGGCATGCAAAATGGGTTCGGTGTAACCGCTGGGCTGTTGCGACCCCTCGAAAACCAGATCGCAGGCGGCTTTAAAAGCAAGGCTACCACCAAGATCATCGCCTCCATTCTTTTGAGTTACAAGCGCTCGATATGTCGGATCTCCTGCATTTTGTTCATCAACCACGCTCGCCATACGCTGCATGCTTTCCATGATCTGCTCGCGCGTACAAATGCCATGATGCAGCCAGTTGGCCATATGCTGCGAGGAAATCCGCAACGTGGCACGATCCTCCATCAAACCGACATTATGAATGTCCGGCACTTTCGAACAACCAATACCAGCATCTATCCAGCGCGACACATAGCCAAGAATACCTTGCGCATTATTATCGAGCTCAAGCCTGATTTCTTGCGCACTCCATGAAGGATCTACAGCAACAGGAATTTCTAATAATTGCTCAAGCGTCGCGCGCTCCAGTCCAGCCAACAGCTCTTGCCGCTCACTGACCAGTACCTGGTGATAATGCAAGGCATGCAAAACGGCGGCGGTTGGTGATGGCACCCAGGCAGTGTTGGCACCAGCTTTGGGATGAATGAGTTTTTGCTCCAGCATGTCTGACATCAAATCCGGCATGGCCCACATACCCTTGCCGATCTGTGCGTGACCAGGCAGACCACAAGCTAGTCCTACATCAACATTCCAGTCCTCATAAGCTGCAATCCAGGGAACGGTTTTCATATCGCCCTTGCGCACCATCGGCCCCGCTTCCATCGAAGTATGGATCTCGTCGCCGGTGCGATCCAGAAAGCCGGTATTAATGAAAAACAGCCGCTCGCTAGCAGCCCTGATACATTCTTTGAGGTTCAGCGTCGTGCGCCGCTCTTCATCCATAATACCTATTTTGATGGTATTGGCATCGAGCTCGAGCAATTGCTCAATGCGCGAAAACAACTCTACAGCAAAAGCCACCTCACGGGAGCCGTGCATTTTTGGCTTAACGATATAGATTGATCCCGCGCGACTATTTCGCAGCCCCCCTGGCCTGTCCAGATCATGCAGCGCCATGAGGCTTGTAAAGATACCATCAAGGATACCTTCAAATACCGGATTGCCATGTTCATCGCGCAAAATATCGATGGTCATCAGGTGTCCGACATTGCGCACCATCATCAAGGCACGCCTGCGCAACGTGAAGCGCCCTCCATCACAAGTTCGATAAACACGGTCATCGTTAAGTGTTCTGGTAATAATCTGGCTTTTCTTTTCGAGCGTTTGCGACAGATCGCCCTTCATGAGACCAAGCCAGTTGCGATAGACCTCGATCTTGTCTTGCGTATCCACCACAGCTACACTGTCCTCGCAATCCAAAATGGTTGAGAGCGCCGCCTCGATGACCAGATCCGCGATACCGGCACGGTCCTGCTTGCCAATCAATGAATTCCGATTAATGCGAATTTCCACATGCAAACCATGGTTGCGCAGCAAAATAGCTCGAAGATTTTTGGAACCTCCTCGATAACCCGCTAACTGCTTCTTTTCAGCAAGATGGGTAACTTGCCCCCCAGACAATACGACCACCAGTGCACCATCGACGATCTGTAACGACACAGCATCTGCATAAGACCCCGATGCGAGAGGAAAAGAGCGATCCAAAAAGCGCCGCGCGAAGGCGATCACTTTTTCACCGCGCTCGGGAACATAGTTGCCAGAGGGACCTTGCTCATCTTGAGGAATGGCATCGGTGCCATAGAGCGCATCGTACAGACTACCCCATCTGGCATTGACAGCATTCAGAGCATATCTGGCATTGCTCACCGGCACGACGAGTTGCGGGCCAGCAATGTCGCTGATCTCCAAATCTATATTTTTTGTCGTGACGGTAAAATCTTCTCCCTCTGGTTCAAGATAGCCGATCTCTTCCAGAAAGCTGCGATAAGCGTTGGCGTCAATGGCTTGGCCTTTGTGCGAGAGATGCCAGGCGTCGATTTTTGCCTGGAAGACCTCACGTTGCACCAGCAATGCCTGATTGACCGGCGTCAGGTCATTGACGATCTGCGCTACGCCTTGCCAAAATTCCTGCTCATCGATCTCCAACCCCGGCAAAGCCTCATTACTGATGAACGCCGCAAATTCTGGATCAATCGTAAGACCTTCAACGGTCAATTCTCGTGGCATATCATACCCCCTTGTTATTATTTTTATGGTGTACGACTACGCCGAGATATAGGCGGACGCACCACGTTTATTGGCATCAAGATTGAGCTTATGGTGAGCGGGCGGAAAAGCGCGCTCCGAACATTCAAGCCGCGGACAGACCCGGCATGAGATGCCAATAGGCACGACATTGCGCTCATCATCAAGGCGAATACCGTCCGAATAAACCAGCTGCTTGGCACAATCTATATCGACGCCAAGCCCAATCGATAGATGGCGCATCTGCGCGCCATAACGATTTTCACCTTTGACAATGGTACGGGCGATACAAAAGAACCGCTTGCGGTCGGGCATCTCGGAAATCTGCACATTTATATTGCCAGGGTGCAAAAACGCCATATAGACATTCCAGCGCGGGCAGGCACCAGAATGACGCGGGATATGGATACCGGACAATGAAAAGCGCTTGGAAATATTTCCCGCAATATCTGAACGCACCATATGAAACGGCAAACCTTTGGCCCCCGGTTTTTGCAAGCTGGTGAGGCGATGACAAATCTGCTCGAAGCTGACGAAAAACTGCTGCGACAACAAATCGACATCATATCGCACGCCCTTTGCCGCCGATAGAATCTGCTGATAAGGCATCAAGATCGCCCCAGCACAATAATTGGCGAGCGCTGTTTTGGCTAGAATTTGTGCATCCTTGCTAGGAAAATTACCCTCGCTGACAAGCGTATCAATCTCATATTTACCAGCCATCAAAGCGGTTTGCACGGCCACTTGAAAGGACCTGCTCTGCGTCGAAAGATTTTGTGCAATCTCCAACTTGCGGCTAGAAGGATCAAAACGCCGTGCCAACCGATTTGGCAGGCCGACAAATCTGGTATGAACGTCAAAGGCATTGAGCAAAAACGTCACCAGCCCCTGCATGCGTTCTTCATCTGATTGAACGCATTCCGAGCGCACCCTTGTGGCAACCTGCTCAAGACTTGGAAAGAAATTGGAATTGGCCTGTAAAAAATCCGAGACCGGCTCACTGGCCAAACCGCGTTGCTCGCCCTCTTCCTTAGTCGTATTCTCACTGCTCACGCCATTTTTTTTGAACCGCTGAAAACTGTCATATAAATGCAACAGAGCCTTGGCGATAGCCGGGTTGGAGCTCACCACGTCGCGCACATCCATATTGGTGACATCGATATCGGCGAAAATATCGTCGCCAAAACACTCCATCAAATCATTGGTGACACTTGCCTCATCGCCCTCGGACAGATCTGTAATTTCGAGCCCAAAATATCCTGCCAGCTTTAGTAAAAGCGGTACCGTAACATTGCGCCGATTATGCTCAATCAGATTGAGATAGCTAGGAGAAATACCAAGGGCCGAGGCCAGGTCAGATTGGTTCATGCTGCGCTGTCGACGCAAGCGTTTGATCTTGCCGCCAATGCGGGGTTGGGCCGTACCATTCGCCATCTCTTCTCCTCAAAGCACATGGGTGACTAAATCAGCGTCAATCCCAGACAGTCAAAAATTTTCAACGTTTACAAAAATCACCCGCAACACTGTAAATCCTTTACATCTTTACAAGTTCAACAGCTGAATTATCTTGCGCCTTGCAGGGAATGTCAATATTTTACAGACATGATGTTAATTCAGGCAACTAGCTGTGCGAGTGACAGTTATGATCGCAAAAGCTGAGAAGCAATTGAGATTATGTCAAGGCAAGTCAATTAAAGGAATGACAAGATGACACTTCAGGAAACCATGATTCCGCAAACCTCTACCTTGCAAAACGAGTGCATTACTATTATCGCCCGCAGTCCCGGACAGGCTCTTAAAGAATTTCACCGTCGCGGACTTGGCAAGCAGGGATACGCGATTAGTGGCCGTGTGGTGCCTCACAAGTTTGAAGTGATCGATGATGAGGGTTCTTCTGAAGAGCTCTTCAATGGTGAGCATTTTTATTCAGCAACGTTTTTTCGTAAAGAAGAACAGCGCCGCTGAACTTACTCAGATTTCCCCCCGAGTGGCTTTGCGGCATCCAAATCGCGAAATCACTCCTCTCCCTTCCTTCCAACTGAACCTCTCATCAACAACTCTTGCTAGTTTTTGATGGAAGGTTTCTTTTTTGTCGTTTGGTTTGGTTTGGAACCGCACAGCCATCGACATTGTAAAGAAACAAAAATCTCATGAAGCCACTCAATTTATCCAAAGAAAAAAACATGTCACAATATCAAGACGACATTAAAAACACATCGGCTCTGAAAGAGGCACAAGGTAAATCCTGGGACGCCATCAGCTCTGAATCTGTGGCCCGTATGAGAGCACAGAACAGATTCAAAACGGGACTGGACATTGCCCAATATACCGCTGACATCATGCGCACTGATATGGAGCGCTATGACACCGATAGCACCAATTACACCCAATCTCTTGGCTGCTGGCATGGCTTTATCGGCCAACAAAAAATGATCTCCATCAAGAAGCATTTTGGTGGTCAGACGAATGGCCGTTATCTGTACCTGTCTGGCTGGATGGTAGCGGCTCTGCGCTCAGAGTTTGGCCCCCTGCCCGATCAGTCCATGCACGAAAAAACATCTGTCGCTGCCTTGATAGCCGAGCTATATACTTTCCTTCGCCAGGCCGATGCCCGCGAACTGGGTGGTTTGTTCCGCGAGCTGGATGCAGCCAAGAGCGCTGGCGACACTGCCAAACAACAAGCCACACAAGAAGCGATAGATGGACATGTCACCCATGTGGTGCCGATCATCGCCGATATTGACGCAGGCTTTGGCAACGCCGAAGCCACTTATCTGATGGCCAAGCAAATGATTGAAGCTGGAGCCTGTTGTATCCAGATCGAGAATCAGGTCTCGGACGAAAAACAATGCGGCCATCAAGACGGCAAGGTCACCGTCCCGCATGTCGACTTCATCGCCAAGCTGCGCGCCGTTCGATATGCCTTTCTCGAACTGGGGATTGATAACGGGATTATTGTCGCACGGACCGATTCGCTTGGCGCGGGCCTTACCAAGCAAATCGCCGTCACCAGCAAACCTGGAGACCTTGGTGATCAGTATAACGCCTTTCTTGATTGTGACGAGGTATCACCAGAAAGTATAAGCAACGGTGATGTGGTGCTCAAGCAGAACGGCAAGCTGGTCCGTCCCAAACGACTTCCCAGCAATCTGTTTCAGTTCCAGCAAGGCACAGGCGAAGCACGTTGCGTGCTTGATTGCATCACCTCCTTGCAAAATGGTGCGGATCTTTTGTGGATCGAAACGGAAAAACCCCATATCGAACAAATCGGCAGCATGGTCAATGCGATCCGAGAGGTTATTCCAAATGCCAAGCTGGTCTACAATAACAGCCCGTCGTTCAATTGGACCCTTAATTTCCGCCAGCAAATGTTTGATGCGATGAGTGAAGCTGGTGAAGATATGTCCGCCTATACCCGCGACGATCTTATGGATGCCAAATATGATGACACTGATTTGGGCAATCGAGCCGACGATAAAATCCGCACCTTCCAGGCAGATGCTGCACGTGAAGCAGGGATTTTTCATCACCTCATCACGCTACCGACCTATCACACAGCAGCGCTTTCGACAGACAATCTGTCAAAGGATTATTTTGGCGATCAGGGCATGCTTGGATATGTGCTTGGTGTGCAGCGCGTGGAGATCCGCGAAGGCATCGCCTGCGTCAAACATCAAAACATGTCAGGCTCCGACATCGGTGATGATCACAAGGAAGCTTTTTCTGGTGATGCAGCGTTAAAAGCTGGCGGCAAAGACAACACCATGAACCAGTTCTAGAAAGAGGCTTTCGCTCAATAATAAGAAAGAGGTCAAGCAAACTTGGGGCCGGATCAAACGATCCGGTCCTTTTTCTTTTGCCCTAGTCGTCTTTCTTGCGTTTGCGCGGGGCCATGCCTGGCTTGGAAACATCGCTCGCTTTGGAGGGCAGCTCGCCTTTCAGTCTCAACTGTTCGCGCGCGGCGGCTCTTCGCAGCTTGCTGGGCGATTTTTTCTTGGGGGTGCCTTTGCCTTTTGGCTTGCCGGTATTGCCTGCAGGTTTTGGGCGGCGCGCCCTGGTTCCAGGTCCTTTTGCGGAGCTGTCTCGCGGATCCCATTTGGTCTCAGCAAGCTTGTCAGTTTTTGACGCTTTGTGCATGGAAGTTGGGCGTGGTTTCTCCTCGTTAGCGGGGCGCTGCTTGCGCGCTTCCTTGCTACAGGCAGCATCTTTTTCTCGATCTTCCTTACTAGGCCGGTCCTTTTTATCCCATTTTTTTGGGGGGCCACGTTTTTTGAAAATGTCTTTTGTATCTCTGCACTGAGGTTTTGAGCCTTCATATGGTTTCTTGTCACCATAGAGTTTGCGCTTGCCATCCCGGCGCGGTGGTGCACTACGCCCCCCTTTGGGGGGACCATCCAAACGATTGATGACGATATTTTTTTCAACCGTTCTATCAGGACCAAGGGTTTCCAGAAAACGATCAACACATTTTGGATCGATTTCCACGCTGGTTTCCGTTTGTTCGATGCGGATCACGCCGATATTGCGTTTTGTAATTCCACCGGCGCGGCACAACATGGGCAAAAGCCAGCGCGGTTCCGCATTTTGCTTGCGCCCGATTGACATGGAAAACCAGACCCCATTGGCAAAATCATCGCGCCCGCGCGACGCGCGTTCTCCACGAACACGTTCCATTGGCGCATTGTCCAGTAATTCTTCGGGAGCCGTTTGTTCTTTGCGGTACAGACGCACAAACGCGGCGGCGATCTGCTCGGCACCGTGTTCCTCAAGCAGCTTGGCGGCCAAAGCCTGTTCTTTCTCATTGGCTGCTTCGCTTAAACTACTATCGGCCATCAGGCGCTCATCATCTCGCGCAACAATCTCTTCAATGGTCGGCGGTTTGGCCCATTGCGCTGTAATCTTGGCGCGTTGCAACAAACTTTCGAGACGTCGGCGTTGATTATGGGGAACAATGAGCGCGCAAACGCCCTTGCGTCCAGCACGGCCCGTACGCCCGGAGCGATGCACCAGACTTTCGCGGCTTTTGGGCACATCTGCATGGATCACCAGCTCCAGATTTGGCAAATCAATGCCGCGCGCTGCGACATCGGTGGCGATACAAATCTGGGCACGACCATCGCGCATGGCCTGCAAGGCATGAGAGCGCTCGTTCTGGCTCAACTCGCCAGACAAAGCGACAACTGAAAAACCGCGATTGGCAAACCGTGACGTCATATGATTTACCGTGGCACGCGTTGAGCAAAACACCAGTGCATTTTGGGGCTCGAAATAGCGCAACACATTGACAATGGCATTTTCGCGGTCATTGGGAGCGACCATCAACGCCCGATATTCGATATCAAGATGTTGCTTTTCTTCAGACTTTGTGGAGACCCGCACGGCATCGCGTTGATAACGCTTGGCGAGATTGGCAATCGTGCGTGGTACGGTTGCAGAAAACATCAAAGTGCGCCGCTCTTCCGGCGCAGCGCCAAGTATATATTCCAGATCATCGCGAAAGCCCATATCGAGCATTTCGTCAGCTTCATCCAGAATGACGGCGCGCATGTCGCTCAAATCCAATGAACCACGCTCAATATGATCGCGCAATCGTCCCGGAGTTCCCACGACAATATGAGCGCCTCGCTCCAATGCCCGGCGCTCGGTACGCATATCCATGCCACCAACGCACGACGCGCAATTTGCACTAGTACTCTCATAGAGCCATTCCAACTCGCGCTTGACCTGTAATGCCAGCTCTCTTGTCGGCGCAACTGCCAGAGCCAAGGGGGCCTTGACGCGCGGCAGTTTATCAGCGCCTTGCAACAAGGTAGGGGCAATGGCGATACCAAAGGCCACCGTTTTGCCAGAACCAGTTTGCGCCGACACCAGCAAATCCTTGTCATTGAGCTTTGGATCGAGCACCGATTGCTGGACAGGGGTCAGCTTGCTATATCCACGTTTTGCGAGCGCTACACCGAGCGCTTCGACGACACCTTCAAATTCAGCCATATTGTTTCTTTCAAAATGTCTGGCGCTAAAACAAAAAGCGCGAGATCATCTTTAGGGGGGATTGTTCGCGGTATCATAGACCGATGACGCGTGAATGGGAAGAAATGATCATATCATCCTGAAAAGGCAAGCGATTTAATCTGGTTTAGCAAAGTCATATTCCATCAGTGGCCAGATATTGCGTTTGGGAATCGAAACGGAGGCAAGAAACAAACCCCATCCGCTACTTATGCCCATACAAGGTGGCGCAGAGCTGGTTTTGGTGTTTTATCGCCATAACAACCAGAAGCTGAGGCTCGCGCTTCCATACGCCTCACGCTCGCGGCGCTTTTGCTCTCATACTGGCTTGCCAGCTGGGTCAGAAAAACCGATCGCGCCGCAACATTGACTCTATTTTCAGGCGCTTTTGGAGAGGTGCTGCGCTCGGACAGATTGGAACGATCAGGTTGGCGCACGCCAGCGGACGAATAAGCAAGCACTAACGCACCGCCCTTACCCATCTCTTGCTGTTGTTTACGCGAACTCATTTTATTTTGTCCCAATATGAAACAATAATTAGCGATTGAACTCTTCTCTTGCCCTAGACCTAGCAAAAACAGAGCCAAACAGCTTGATTTGGGGGAAAACAATCCTCTCCAGAACACAAGACCGATTACCGAAATCTTAACCTCTGACACCTATGGTTTTCAAGTTTCCTGCCTGTTGATAGCTCTTGCATTGTGGAAAACAGCCATTCGCATGTTTAACTGGAAGAAATGCAACATCGCTTGAGGCATGACAGTAACAAGAAAGACACTATGCATATGGCGCCAAAACCCGATCATCCAGCGGCGAAGGGATCCAAAGAAGCTGATTTCAGCCTCAATGCGATTTTGACGGCAGCAGGCGAAACAGCTTATTATTGGGATCTGGCCTCTGACCGCATCGTCTGGGCGCCCAACGCCCCCGCCGTTCTCAATGTAAAAGACATCAATCTTTTGCACACCGGTTTTGGTTTTCAAACCCTGATTTCACAAGGCCTTTCAAAATCTCGCCGTGAAACTCTGCTAGCCTCAAACTGCAAAGTGGATCAGCAAAACTCTATGTTCTCCATTCAATATGCCCTTGGCAAAGATCTTAGCGGCAATCCTTTGTGGCTCGAAGATCACGGACGCTGGACCATCAATGAGGCTGGTGAGCCGGCTATTGTCAAAGGGGTAGTGCGATGGATCAATGAGCGTCATGAAAAAGAACAGAAACTGGATTTTCTGTCTCGCCATGACCAGCTCACCGGCCAGATCAATCGCGGCGAGCTATGGGAAGCTATTTCGGACGCCTTTTTGACCAGCGCCGAATCCAAAGACGCCTATGCCTTACTGGTTGTTGGCATCAATAATCTGTTGATGATCAATGATGCTTTTGGATTTGATACGGGAGATGAGGTGATCGCAGCGATTGCCAAGCGCTTGCGCTCACAACTGCGCGACAGCGATATTATCGGGCGCTTTTCCAGTAACAAGTTTGGACTATTGCTGTCAGACACCGACCCCGTCGCTATGGCTGGTACATCTGAGCGCCTGTTGCGCTCAGTCCGCAATGAAGTGATCGAAACCAGCCTTGGCCCCGTTGCTGTAACCATTTCCATTGGCGGCATCATGTTGCCCGAACAGGCCGATAGCGTCTCTGAAGCCTTCGGGTTTGCTCTGGAGTCACTCGCCAAGGCCAAAGCCAAATCCTATGATCTGTTTGTGGCCTTTGACCCAAAAGAAGATAAAAAAGAAATCCGAAAACGCAATCGCGACATAGCAGATGAACTGATCCTCGCCCTTCGCCAGCAACGGCTAGTTCTGGCCCTGCAGCCAATTGTGCACTCTGATACGCTAAAAACTGAAATCCATGAATGTCTGCTGCGTATCAAAAAGCCCAATGGAGATATCGTTTCAGGCGGCGACTATATACCGGTGGCCGAAAAGCTTGGCCTCATTCGTCTCGTCGATTACCGCGTGCTGGAGCTGGCCATTGATGTGGCCCGTCATCATCCAGAATTGACCTTGACCATCAATGTGTCGGGCCTCACTGCCACCGATAATAACTGGCTGGATCTGTTAAGATCGCTGACAAAGGGCGATCTTTCCTTGACTAATCGTCTGATCATCGAGATCACCGAAACGGCCGCTATTGCGGACGTCGAAGAAAGCTGCCTGTTCGTCAAGCGCGTCAAGGAACTGGGATGTCGGGTAGCCATGGATGATTTTGGCACAGGTTATAACTCTTTCCGCAATCTGCAATTGCTTGGCATTGATATGGTCAAGATTGATGGCTCTTTTGTTGAGAATATGCTGGAAAATGCAGATGACCAGCTGTTTGTCAAACTGCTAGCGGATCTCGCCAATGCCTTTGATCTGGAAATGGTCGCCGAATGTGTCGGGGACGAGGAAACCATAAAAATGCTGCGAGATATGGGCGTCAAATATCTGCAAGGCTACCATCTGGGCAAACCCATTCTTGCCCTGCCAGAAGAATATCGCAAACCGGCAAGCGACGAGTAAAACTGATCTTGAAGAACGCTATTCATAGGGTTCAAGATGACGTTCTGGAATTTCAATTGCTTCGCCATTTCCCGCTTCAACCAGATAAACCAATGTCCCAAGAGGTTCATCGAAGTCTTGTCCCCGAATTTCAATATATATCGCGCTAATTCCACAAACTTCTGTATAGTCAAGTGCCCGATATTTTGCCGGAGCACTCGCCTTCACGCACACACTATCTCCACAAGTGAATATGCGTTCTCCAATTCTTCATCGGCCATCACATGCTCCTGTCACTTATCACATGCTCCTGTCACTTATCACATGTTCCTGTCACTTTTTGTGTCATCCCGGCGAAGGCTGGGATGACAGTCTTTTAAGCTAATCTGGCTTGTCTTGCAGATCTTTTAGCGCATAAAGCGCATCAAGGGCCTCTTTGGGGGTCAGTTCGTCAAGATGCAACTCCTTGAACGCTTGCTCCAGAGCGCTGTCTTTGGCGCTTGGACGGACACTTTGCCGATGCGTTGCGGCAAACAAGGGCAGCTCTTCAATCATCTCAGAAGGCTTTTTGTGATCACTTGCTTGCTCCAGCAGAACCAACACCTCTGACGCACGAGAGATAACACTTGAAGGCAAACCTGCCAGTCGCGCTACCTGAATACCGTATGAGCGATCCGCAGTACCAAAAATCACCTTGTGCAAAAAGATGATCTCATCCTTCCATTCCTTGACCGACACCGTAACATTTGCGGCCCGCGCCAACTTTTGCGTAAGCGCTGTCAACTCATGATAATGGGTAGCAAACAAGGCCCGGCACTTATTAATCTCATGCAGGTGTTCAATAGTCGCCCAAGCGATTGACAGACCATCATAGGTCGCCGTACCGCGGCCGATCTCATCAAGGATCACCAGGGACCGCTCGCTGGCCTGATTGAGAATAGCGGCGGTTTCTACCATCTCCACCATAAAAGTAGAGCGCCCGCGCGCCAGATCATCTGATGCGCCAACCCGCGAGAACAACCGGTCCACAAGCCCGATATGGGCCTTGCGTGCAGGCACAAAGCATCCCGCCTGCGCCATAACGGCAATCAGGGCATTTTGCCGAAGGAAGGTTGATTTACCTGCCATATTGGGGCCAGTCAGCACCCATAAACGGCCCCGCCTATCTTCGCGTTCCCCTTCTTCAAGCACGCAGTCATTTTCGATAAATGGCCCTTCGCTACCCTTCACCAAGGCATGTTCAACAACAGGGTGACGCGCTCCGGCAATCGCAAAGCCCAGACCGTCATCGATCTTGGGACGCACATGGTTCTGCTCTTCGGCCAGTTGCGACAAGCCACTATAAACATCTAGTTCTGCAAGCGCATGAGCCGCCGCACCAATGACGGCTTGCGCCGCGAGAATATTGTGTGTCAAATCGCGAAACAGATCCAGTTCAATTGCCAGCGCCCGCTCACGCGCCGAGGTGATCTTTTGTTCGGCGTCCGATAGTTCAACCGTTGTAAAGCGAACAGCATTAGCCAGCGTCTGGCGATGGACATATGTTTCGCTCAAAGGCTGCTGCATCAAACGATCGCCATTGGCTGCCGTCACTTCGATAAAAAATCCAAGCACATTATTGTGGCGCACCTTAAGACTTTTGATATCGGTGTCTTGCGCATATTTGGTTTGCAGTTCCGCCAACACCTGACGGCTTTCATCGCGCAAGCGGCGCACTTCATCCAATTCAGGTCGATAGCCCTCATTGATAAAGCCACCATCACGCGCCAGAATTGGTAACTCGTCCACCAGCGCGCGCGACAACTCATCGAGCAATTGCTCATCCAATGCGCCAAGGCGCGTGACGATGCTAGTCAGCGTTTCTGGCAGGCCAATGCATTGAGACAGGCGTGAGGCGATATTGGCCGCTTGCATCAACCCCTTTAAAACCACACCAAGGTCGCGCGGCCCCCCACGCGCCACAGAAAGCCTTGCTATGGCACGCGCCATATCGGGGGTCGATTTAAGTTGGCCGCGCACATCATCACGCAGCCTGGTGTCCTTAAACAAAAACGAAACACCATCCAGTCGCCGTTCGACCAACTCGACATCCATCAACGGGGCCGACAAGCGAGACGCCAGTTCCCTTGATCCAGCCCCCGTCAAAGTCCGGTCCATCGTGCCAAGCAAGCTGACCTGACGCTCCCCCTTTAGAGAAGACAATAATTCCAAATTGATGCGGGTGGCGGCATCAATGACCATCCTGCCTTGCTTGCTCTGGCGCTTTGGGACACCAAGTACGGGGAAATGCTCAATCTGGGTGAGTTCCACATAACGTAGCAAGGCAGCTGTTGCGGCAAGCTCAAGCCGCGAAAAATCACCAAAGCCATCAAGGGCCCCTACCTGCAAATGCTTTTTCAACTGGGCCACGCCGGTGCGGCTATCAAATGAAACAACTGGTTGGGGCGACAAGGTAGCATTGATCTGAGTGGCGATTACCTCCACGTCAAAGCCGCTTGCATCCCCCCCAAGTTCCTTATCAGAGAGCAATATTTCGCGCGGCATCAAGCGTACTAGCTCACCTGCCAGATCGGCGATGCCAGACTCGCAGATTTCGAAATCGCCGGTCGAAATATCGAGAGAGGCGAGCGCCACCTGCCCGCCGCTTTTGCCACGGAAAATCGCCGTCAGAAAATTATTGGCGCTATTCTCGAGCAGATTTTCTTCGGTGATGGTGCCAGGGGTGACAAGGCGCACCACATCGCGCTGCACAACTGCCTTGGCACCGCGCTTTTTGGCTTCAGACGGATCTTCCATCTGCTCGCAAACCGCGATCTTGAAACCAGCCTTGATGAGCTTTTGCAAATAGCCATCGGCGGCCCGCACCGGCACCCCGCACATGGGGATGGGTTCCCCCATATGTTTGCCTCTGGTGGTCAAGGTGATACCTAAGGCCTGCGAGGCCACTTCCGCATCTTCGAAAAACAGCTCGTAAAAGTCCCCCATCCGGTAGAACAACAGGCTATCCAGATTGGCTGCCTTGATCTCCAGAAACTGCGCCATCATCGGCGTTGTCTGGGCGTCAGATTTTTTTGTTACCGCCATGAGTCCCCATCAAAACACGTCTTTTATTGCCGACTCATAACCTATTGAGACCAGCAACAAAAAGAGAAAAAGAAAAAAGCCGGCCAGCCACGCCAGAGATAATTAGTCTCGTGCCTTCTCTAAGGTTGAGCTTTGCACAGGCTGGGCTTATGGTGATTTCGAATAGTTTGACAAAAAAGCCAATTATTACACGCGAGAACAATATGCCATCACGCAAAAACAAACTTGGATGTACGGACGAAGATGCTCTTCATTTCCACACCATGCACGGTAAACCGGGCAAGCTGGAAATCTGCCCCACCAAGCCCATGGCAACGCAGCGCGATTTATCGCTTGCCTATTCCCCGGGTGTCGCCGCCCCGGTGCGGGCCATCGCGGAGGATCCCGGCAAGGCCTATGACTATACAAACAAGGGCAATCTCGTTGCCGTCATCTCCAATGGCACGGCGATTCTTGGGCTTGGCGATCTTGGAGCATTGGCTTCCAAGCCAGTGATGGAAGGCAAGGCCGTGTTGTTCAAGCGCTTTGCCGATGTCGACAGTATCGATATCGAAATTGATACCACCGACGCAGAACAGTTCATCAATTCGGTGCGTTATCTCGGCCCAAGTTTTGGCGGCATTAATCTCGAAGATATCAGTGCGCCCGATTGCTTCATCATCGAACAAAAACTGCGCGAGGTGATGGATATCCCGGTCTTTCATGACGACCAGCATGGTACGGCGATTATTTCAGCCGCCGGTCTCATCAATGCCATTGATCTCACTGGGCGCAATATCAAAGACATCCGTATGGTGGTGAACGGCGCGGGAGCCGCTGCTATTGCCTGTATTGAACTGGCCAAAAGCATGGGGGTTCCGCACCGTAATGTGACACTTTGCGATAGCAAAGGTGTCATTTACAAGGGCCGCCAGGAAGGCATGAACCAGTGGAAATCCGCCCATGCTATCGAAACCAAAGACCGCACCCTTGAGGAAGCCATGACCGGCGCTGATGTGCTCTATGGCCTGTCTGTGGCTGGCGCTATTTCCGCCAAGATGGTGGACAAGATGGCGGTCCGGCCAATTATTTTTGCGATGGCCAATCCCGATCCGGAAATCACCCCCGAAGAAGTGCTGGCGGTACGCCCCGACGCCATCATGGCGACCGGGCGCTCTGACTATCCCAATCAAGTCAACAATGTACTGGGCTTTCCCTACATCTTTCGTGGTGCTTTGGATGTGCAAGCCAGCGCCATCAATGACGCGATGAAAATTGCGGCCGCCCAGGCCCTCGCCGAATTGGCACGCGAAAACGTGCCAGACGAAGTGGCCGCCGCCTACCAAGGAGAGCGCCCACACTATGGTCCGGAATATATTATTCCGGCACCTTTCGACCCGCGCCTGATCGAAAAAATTCCTGCCGCCGTTGCCAGAGCTGCCATGGACACCGGTGTCGCCAACAAGCTCATCATTGATATGGATGCCTATGAAGCACGCCTGTCAGGACGTCTTAATCCCGCGGCTTCAACCCTGCAAACGATCTTCGCCAAGGTCAGACGCGACCCCAAGCGAGTGGTATTTGCCGAAGGGGAAGAAGAACAGGTCGTGCATGCGGCTTACGCTTTCCTGAACGCCGGGCTCGGCCAACCGGTGCTTGTTGGACGCGCTGAAAAAATTGAAAAAGCCTTTGAAAAGGCTGGTATCAAGCGCCCACAAGAAATTGAAATTCAGACAGTGGAAGCGGGGGAAAGTAACAAGCAATATGTTGATTTCTTCTATGAACGCAACTGGCGCAAAGGGTTTCTTTATCGTGATTGTGCCCGCCTGGTACGCCTCGATCGCAATGTTTTTTCTTCTTGCATGGTGGGAATGGGTCACGCGGATGCCATGGTTACTGGCCTCACGCGAAACTGGTATATTTCCTATAAAAATGTCCAATATGCCCTCGACCCCAAACCTGGCCGCACCGTTATCGGCGTGACCTTGACGATCAACAAAGGGCGCACGGTTTTGCTGGCAGACACCGCCATTCACGAAACCCCCAGCCCCGAACAACTGGCCGATATCGCCATTGAAGCTGCCGCAGCCGCCCGCCGCTTTGGCTATGAGCCCCGCGTTGCCCTGCTGGCCTATTCGACTTTTGGCTATCCCAAGGGACAAAGTTCCGAGCGCATGAAAAATGCCGTAAAAATTCTTGATCAGCGCGGCGTCAACTTTGAATATGATGGGGAAATGGCCGCCGACGTGGCATTGTCTGCCAAGGCCATGGCGCTGTATCCCAATTGTCGCTTGTCACAGCCCGCCAATGTACTGATCATGCCGGGCTGGAACTCGGCCTCTGTTTCCACGAAAATGCTGGAGACGCTTGGCGGCAGTACCGTCATTGGCCCGATGCTGGTGGGACTTGAAAAACCTGTGCAAATCGCCAAGTTTGGGGCTAGCGATAGTGATCTGGTTAATCTGGCCGCCATTGCTGCCTATGACGCCGCCGACAAGAGCTAGAAAGTTTGACAAGTTTCATGTGGTGGTTCTGGTTTTGTCTGGAATATGAACCGCAAGGAAACTGATATGCTTGAGCTACACCAGTTTGCACCGACTTGGGACCTCCCCAACGGGTCACCTTTTTGCATGAAAATCGAGGCTTATCAGCGGCTGGCCAACATAGAATATGAAATGCAGCTGGTCACAGGTCCCTGCAAAGGCTCAAATGGCAAAGCCCCATGGATCATTGATGGTGAAAAAAACACTTCCAGACAGACACTTGATTATCTAGAGCGGTTTGCGTTCACTCAGAATCATTTCAGCTGGCGGTTTTGCTCCGTTTTCGGCGCAAAGAAACTTGAAAATATCCAGATATATCCTACATTTCTTCACTTGAAACCGAACCAAAACAGCTCTGCTGATTCTGATCCCGAGTGAATGCAAACCGCTCTAGCACCTGAACAGCAAGCATGGCTATCCTGTGAACAACCACCGGCTAAAGCCGGTGGCTTCGGGTTACGGCTGAAAGCCGGATTGTCCGGCCTAAAGGCCGACTACAATACACTGAAGTCATCATCTGGATCTTCAGGTTTTTGATTTTCTATATACTTTTTCCATACCTCATCGGTGACATTGCCACTTGATGCCACCCAATATCCCCTAGCCCACAAATGCTGGTCCCAATACCGTTTCCGAAGAACAGCATATTCCGAAAGAAGCTTGTGCGAACTTTTCCCCTTCAAATACTGCACTGCCCGTGACACAGACAGTTGCGGCGGGATACCGATAAGCATATGAACATGATCGCGATTGATCGAACCGGCGTAGATGATCATTTCCTTGCTACGGGCTATTTCTCGTAACAACTCTCGACACCTGTGGCCGACATCACCACCAAGAACCGAGTAACGATATTTCGTCACCCAGACAATGTGGTATTTACAATCCCAGATGGTATGACTACCGCGTTTATAATTTTCCATGCCTCCAACTTACCGCAAGATCCCTGCCGCCTAAAGGCGTGGGATTTGCGGATCCCCTATCGGGGACTTTAAAAGGGGATTTGAGCCAGGAATAGCTGGTGCTCGATGATATTACCGGCCAAGATAAGAAATTACCATAAATTACGCTGAAAATTACGCTAGCCATCAATTTTTCGCAAGATGCGAGGTAGTTCCAGTCCGCCGGTTACATAGGAGATGGAGTAGGCATGTAAGAACAAGATATGTGACGTGTAATGATGTGGGTTATTGCTACCGACCAGCATTGCATGCGCAAGAACGGTAGATGCAAGAGAAGCGAAAACCAACAAATACGGCATAAAGTCACCCGACTTGCGCAAGCGTTTTTGTAGTGACCACAAAAATATTACTCCGAATATTCCCAGAGTGCTACCTCCCCAAAAACCTCGAAGAAATAGCGTTGGAAGGGCCGACAGGTAGGCAAAAAAATCTGTATATATATGAGTGTAAACAATCTTTTCGAAATGACCAATACCTTCTCTGCTGTGTTTTGTTTCTGAGTAGATTGTGGAGTAACCGCCGATAATTGTCCCTTTTCCATATTCAAATCGTTCAATAATTTCTGGTGCAAAAAGTATATTGGCAAGACCTTCACCAAAATTGGGCAACCATATGATAAACGAGGCCAGCAACTCTTTTGTTGTCATGCTGTTATAGGCGACACGCATGGCGAGTTTTTTAATGTTTTCACTGGCAATCGCGATTTCCTCAAACAATAAATAATTGCGAAACAACCATGGGGAAAGCACCAGAACCGTGCCTAGAAGAAGTGCAAGTGCAAGTAACAACCCGCGACCTGTCAGGGCACGGCTGGCTACAAAAAGTGCAAGGGATGTAAATAGCGGAACGATGGCGTAAGGGGGATAAAATAGCGCGCCGATCCCAGAAAAAGCACCCGCCAGAATAGCAAAAAAAATAGAACTTCGACGATAAGACAAAAGCAAGGAATAACTTGATGCGGTAATTGCCAGGGTAACAAAAACAAAGGGCAGTAGCGAGGAAGAAAACTTGCTCAGACCTGCAGAAAACATAAAAAATAACAAAGTTAAGACGGCAATTTCCCGGCTGCCAGACAACTCAAAGGCCAGAAGAAACACGACACCAAGCGTTATTAAAGACGCAAATATCTGCGTTGCAATAAGAATGTGCAAGAAAGTCTTTTGCTGACAATTCCTGCGCTTGCTGGCAAGACATGACATGTCATCTGCGGTAGATGGTACAAGCCATGCTAGAGCGGCCATCATGGCCGGATAGCCAGGCGCATGATAATATCCGGGCGTTTTATTATCGATCTTTCCACCATTTGTAAATACGCTGTGGCGGTGAATGGATACGGCAATTTCCAGACTTTTCCAGCTGATATATTTGGGTGAAGCTCGATAGTGGACAGATACCAGAGCGACAAACAAGACTATAATAATAGACACAATAATAAAGCTGGCTCTGGAAAAATAATTCATTTGTTGTTTTCTTAAATTGCTGCGCTGTCGCGTCCAGAAGCTAAGGGGTTGTCTCAAAGAACGGTTCGGATTAACTCAAAAGCATCATTGGGTGTATATTCTTTTCAATAGCGGGTTTAGGGTTCGCATAAACAGCTTATGCGGCAGAACCTTTACACCAAGCCGGTAAAAAGCGCCAAGGAAACCGGGAGTGATGACTGTCTGGCCCGCCATGAACCCCTCATAGCCTACTCGCGCAACGCTTTTGGAGGTCAGCATTGGAGTTAAGTTTTGCATAGCTGTACCGCCGTGCTGGATAAATCTGGTATCAACCGGTCCTGGGACGAGCACGGATATTTTAATATCACTGCCCCGCATTTCTTCGTTAATAGCTCTAGTAAGTGAGATCATGTAGCTTTTGCTGGCGCTATACAGAGCCAAGTTCGGTACAGGAAGCAAACCGCTAAGAGAGGCAATGTTCAATACTCCACCCCCTCCATGCTTGCGCATAGCTGGCAGGCATTTGTGTATCAATTCGGTTGTGGATGTTATGTTGAGCTGAACAAGAGCTTTTACCCCATCTATATCAGAGTCTTCAAAAGAACCCAGAAAGGAAATGGCGGCTGAATTGACCAGCTTGTCCACATAAAATCCTTGCTGCACAATGTGCTCTGTCAATTGCGATGCGGCACCTTTCTGCATAAGGTCAAAGGAGGCTATATGAACCTGCGTTTTCCATAGATTCTGGATTTTGTCGGCGGCGATCCTCAGTTGGTTGTGATTGCGGGCAACCAGAAATAAAGTGTCTCCACGCTCAGCAAAACACTCGGCCAGTGCAAGGCCAATTCCATCAGATCCCCCAGTGATCAAAGTTACCGGTTTTTCGTTTGAAACATCGCTCAATTCACTATCCTTACTGCAATTGTGCCCATTGCAACACTGGTGTTGTAATGAGCCAAAATACCAAAATACAAAGAAATAAAATTTCCCATCAAACCGCGATCTCTTCAATTTTTATTCGCGTGGCCATATCGAGGATTACGATAATGGTATGGACGCTCCATTCGGCTTCGAAATGAGCCATACTGGATGCGTTGACAATTACTCATCCATTAACAGGAGGCGTCCATGACGGTTAGCATTACCACTATAGGTCTCGACCTTGCAAAGACTGTTTTTCAGGTTCACTGTGCCGATGATAACGGCAACCCTGTCTTGAAGAAACGTTTGCGCCGGGGGCAGCTGCTGGCTTTTTTTTGCTGGTCTCAAGCCGTGCCTGATCGGCATGGAGGCCTGTGGTAGCACGCATTACTGGGTGCGCGAATTACAATGCCTTGGTCATGAGGCGCGCCTGATTGCACCGCAATTTGTCAAGACCAACAAAAACGATGCCTCTGATGCCGAAGCGATTTACGAGGCCATATGTGAAGCGATGCTGCGCCCGACCATGCGCTTTGCGCCGATCAACAGTGCCGAACAGCAATCGGTTTTGATGCTGCACCGGGCACAGGAACTTCTGGTGCGCAAAAAAACCGCTCCTCAATGCCTTACTTGGCCATTACGCCGGGTTGAAGTTTTGGCAGTAGCAGTGTGTGCGGTCTCCGCGTAAAATCCGGACAACCGGATTGTGACCCTTAATGAACCGGGCCACGGTCCGTATCAATCAGGCCGCCAGGTAAAAAATCAGCCATCCGGATATAAGGGGGTGAAACAGGGAATTTATAGAGATTCCCTGTAATAACAACTCACAACATTCACTTCCCGGGGTTCGCTATTGTTATTGCTGAGCCGCCCGTGTTACTGATCAGAGATGCTTAGAGTTAATACTAGGAAACAAAAGGGAAACCAAATTATGTTGATCGATTTGGCTGTGTGCCGGACCCGATTGTATAAAACAGCCATTGTCACACTATTTTCCTGCCTATTCGCCACTTCAGTTCCAGCTGGTGGTGCCAACAAGATTGTCTGCGAAAAAGCCGGTCCGCAGGCCCCTCGCGATATTTCCAGCACAGCCGGTAGCAACTCCGTGAAATTTGCGGTGGCTCCGCCAGCAGTTAAATTGAACCTTTGCGATATCCATTTTCATCGCAATGCCGAACACCGCGCCAGTGGTTATAAAAAACTTGCCGGAAAAGGCGATCATAAGGGCTATGTTTGCAATAGTGCAAAGACCACCCCCATGCACACACAATCCAGCGGCCATGATTCTGGCAATAAAGGTTGCGCCGGCATTTCTTCTGGCGATACAGTTGAGGTTCACTGGGTATTTACAACCTGTGACGTAAAGCCAGGACCGACATTAAACAGTTGTTTTTCGAGCACCTGCAAAAATCCAAAATTACGCGTTGAAGCTCGCGTATTCAAACTTACCAACAATGCATCTGGCGCAGATTTTGGGTCATTTACAGACTATTCTTCCGGCCAGGTAAAATTACCTCCAGTGACAGAGCCAGTTGAATATCTCGGCTCGACCACCGGCTCTGGTTATAATGATGGAACCTGTTCCCCCTTCAATGTAACCTGGAATGTGTCATCTTCCTGCCAGCCTTTGCAAATCGACAGCATCAATGCATGGTGCGGCAAAAAGAAAAATGCATTTTCCGAGGATCACGCTCATGGCGTACGCCGACTTGTAAAAGATGCAGCGCTGCTCTCGCCCATAAACTAAAAAATAATTACACTGAGGGACGCGCTATCTTACAGGCCCATCCCTCTTTTGCCATTTTGCGGAGACGTGGTTTTGAATACACAGATCAGAGCATCAGTGTTGTCGATAATTTCTTCTGTCCTGGCAGTATTGCCAAGCACAGCGCAGGCACATGAACTCAAGTTTAAAATCGAGAAATGCGGTTGCGACGCTTCCTGTTATACAAAAGAGGTTAAAAGTCTAACCTGTACGGACAGTGACATCAGGTTCAAGTCTCGCGGACTTCCCCATAAGAGTCACTCCTTGATGAAGGGAATAACGGCCAGCAATCAACAGTTTCCCACGATTCACGATCATAATATCACCATTACCCGTTCGCCCCAGGAATCCTGGTTGACGAAATCAACAGCACCCGGTGCCATAGGCATCGCTGTCAATGGTGTACCAATCTTTAGTCCAGACACACAGGGGCCGATGCAATTCTTGACCGGTCGCCCCGCTTCTGCCCTTGAGAAGGGCGAACTTGACGAATGTGGAGGGCATGCCGGTCGAGGTGATGATTATCATTATCATGTCGCCCCGAAGTGCCTGATCAAAGACCTCGGCCCCACTCACGTCGAAGTCAAAAAACGTCCGATCGGTTATGCCATGGATGGTTATCCTATTTTAGCACTGGGCTGGTTTGATCGCAAAAATAATATTGAGAGCCTGCTGGACAAATGCCGCGGCATTTACGATTCCAAAAAACAATATTTTTACAATGTCATGCACAAGCCCAAATGGAACATTCTGGATTGCTTTAAAGGCATACCGCAAAGGAATTTCAATAGAGATTTATGGAAACATCGTCAGGACCGCTATAGCAATGAAATTATTGGCTCCCCCATCGCCTTTGTTGTTGAGAAATATCAATTAAAAACAAAGGGCGATCACAAATGCCATATCATGACAGGTATGTTAAAAAATGAACAACTGTTGCAGACTGACATGTCCATCAAACACGTTGGACGCAAAAGAGGGACACTATTCTATTGCAATTCCGGGTGTTATGGCCAGTTTTTTGAAGCTGATCGCAATGCCAGTTTTCGTGGACGGGTGATGTATTTTGAACGTCCAACCGATAACTGCCCCGCAGTACTGGGGCTAGCGGGATTGCCCATGTTTAAAGCCTATGAGGGGCGACGACAATTGCAACATCGTGGCCCGCCCCCTGGTGGCGTGCAGAGGCGTCGCCCCCCCCCTGCAGGTCCACGCAATGGCCGTCCGCCGCCGCCCCGTCCTGGAGACACATGGCCCTCTCGCCCACCACCCCGTAGATGGCCTTAATATTCAGGCAGAGACTTTTAGCCTTCTCCGCGACGTAAAAACGGACCAGGCAGTTAAAATGACGAACTATTTGGTTGGCCACCAAATTGCCTCTATCTAATACGAGAGTATTTCTCATGATTAATAAAAAACTTGCAGCACAACGCTATATCTTTGGCGCCTTTTTCTTATGTCTTGTTACTCCGGGCACCGTAACAGCTCAACAGCCGCCACCACGACCTTTCTGGGATGTTTTTGGCAAGCCTCCGCACCGTGGTGACTCCTTTAGACCTCCGCGCCCCGGAGGACCCAACGATCCAAACCGTCCCCCACGCCCCGGCGACAGGGACCACCCTCGACCAGCACCTCGACATTCAAACTCACAGATAAAAAATCTGAAAACACAAGGCTCAACACCAATCACCGGCGAGGTCTGGGTCGACAATTGGTTTAAACTCTATGTCAACGGCAAAAAACTGATTGAGGATAGCGTTTCCATTCGAACTGAACGCTCTTTCAATGCAGAAAGGTTCCGGTTTCGAGCAAGCAAACCCATCACTTTCGCGTTTGAATTTCGTGATTTTATGCAAAATGCAACAGGCCTCGAATATATTGGATCCCGACGTCAGCAGATTGGCGATGGCGGGGCAATCGCCCAATTTAAAAACAGCCGAACAGGTGCACTGATTACTGCTACAAACCATCAGTGGCGTTGCCTGACGGTTCAGTACGCACCGCTCAATCAAGATTGTGCACGAATGCGTATCCCAATCGTAAACAAGGGCGCCTGCGCACAACGTATTCGGCATATCCCGAAAAATTGGATGAGTTCCAGCTTTGACGACAGCTCCTGGCCACAAGCCACAGAGTACTCAGCCAGAGAAGTAAGACCAAAGGACGGATATGATCGCATAAGTTGGAAAAAGGCTGCCAGATTCATCTGGGGTGCTGATTTAAAACGCGACAACGTTTTGCTGTGCCGTCTCATAGTTCGCTAACAAACCCTGGTTTGCTAATTTGGACGACTGCGATGCAAGAAGTCCAGGCTCAAGCGCGTCGCCTCATATTTCGACCACCCGAAAATCAGATATGCGAGATGAGAGATGCCTCCCTATTTGAATGCCGAGTTAATAGTGGTAAGTTTTTGATGACTTTCGAGTCGGTCATATCGATGACGATAATTTTTCCTTCGCGCAGGTGAGGTGTCGCCATGACGCGCGTTCCTTGATAATCAAAGGTAATTCCCGATTCCATATGGACGCAAAAAAAGCCGGTGTGATCGCGCGCCTTCATCACACAAAAAACGTGCCGATAAAATTATAAAGAGGGCAGCTACTCTCCATTCAACCGCAAATCAAAAAAACAACTCTTGACCGCACCGGCCCTAATCGGATTAACTTTTATCTACCGCACCCGATCCTGATCAAGGCTGGGGCGAGAACATGTTTGTTTGCCCAGCCAAACTGTTCAATGACATATGGGAGAGAAAAGGCTGTACGATTATGACTCCTGACGAATTATCGACATTGCGGTCCTCGACCCTGTTTAATAGTTTGCCGGATGGAATCTCGCAAAAAATCGTCGGCAATGAGCCACCGCGCAATTATGCGAAAGGACAAACTATCTTTTCGCAAGGGGAGGTCGCTGATCATTTTTATGTCATTTTGAGCGGATGGGTGAAGATATATCGTCTACACAGCTCGGGTGATGAAATCATATTGCATATTTTCAAAAGCGGTGACAGCTTTGCCGAAGCCGCGATGTTTTCCGGCTATCGCTATCCTGCCATGGCTGAAGCCATTGAAAACACGAGAATGTTATCGATAAACTGTAACCACTTCAAAAAACTATTGGGTGAAAACCCCGAAATAGCCATGTCAATGCTGGCGTCCACATCCGTTCATCTAAAGGGCCTGGTCCTCGAAATTGAACAGATGAAGGGGCGCAATTCCCTGCAAAGACTTGCCTTTTTTCTGATTGACCTTTGCCCCATGGACGCCACAAAGGCTGTTGTCGAATTGCCATACGAAAAGTACCTTGTCGCCTCAAGGCTGGGTATTCAACCAGAAAGCCTGTCGCGTCTACTAAAAAAAATGCAGGGATATGGTGTCCATTGCAACAAGAATAAAATTACAATTTCAGACGTCGTGGCCCTTCGAGACCTGGCGATAGAAGACTAAACCTGCTGGTCCCGATGCTGCCTTTTAGATCCCCTCCCAATCCAGTTGATCCCGCGCGCGAATTGACAATTGTTAAAACGGCTGCTCCCTGTCCACTTTTATGTTGCCCCCACCGGTAATCACAAAGGAGGGTGCAGATAATACACACCAAATCTGCTACCCACAATATATTCTATGGTGGTTCAGCTTTCTTTGTTCATATCTTTTTCGGGCTGACCATTCACAGCCATTTATACATCGTCAACGAATCCACAAATGAGAAAACGCTCACCGAATCGGTCGCTCATGGCAAACACCTGGATCAAGGCTAATCTTATCCTGCGCTATTATCTAGAACTGGATGCCGCGACCGGTGGTTGGAGCACGGCCTCTAAACAGCCTCATATCGATGATCATCGCGGCCCTGCTAGTCCTATATGTCAGCCCTTCTTTATTTTAAGCAGGCTGTTTCCCCATCAAAGCGGGGATAATGTCGGGAACGAACGTCTGATCTTCCATGGGCGGGCGCACATATCCCGATTGAGCAGGACGCGGATCAAGAACCGGTGGTGCCGGGGTCAGATCTTTATAATCAAACAGACTAAGAAGATGGCTGATACATTTCAGTCTCGCATGCTTCTTGATATCAGCATCTACGACATACCAGGGAGCCTGCTTGATGTCGGTATGGGCAAAGTTGAAATCCTTTGCCTTGGAATACTCGACCCAGCGCTGACGCGATTCCAGATCCATGGGAGATAATTTCCAACGCTTGGTGGGTTCGGAGAGCCGCGACTGAAAGCGCCGCTCCTGCTCCTCATCGCTGACCGAGAACCAATATTTTATGAGCTTGACGCCAGAGCGCACCAGCATGCGCTCAAATTCGGGGCACGAGCGCATAAACTCTTGATATTCATCGTCAGTGCAAAAACCCATCACCCGCTCGACGCCCGCACGGTTATACCAGGAACGATCGAGAATGACCATTTCTCCAGCCGCCGGCAAGTGAGCAACATAACGTTGAAAATACCATTGTGTGGTTTCACGTTCCGTTGGAGCTGGCAGCGCCACCACTGAGCAGATGCGCGGATTGAGCGGCTCTGTGATACGCTTGATGGTACCGCCTTTGCCAGCGGCATCGCGCCCTTCAAACACCACCACAACTTTCATGCCCTCATGTTTGATCCACTCTTGTAACTTGACCAGCTCGACCTGCAGCCTCGCCAGCTCACGTAAATAAATCTTGTTTGGAATTTTCATTCTTGTGCCGTTCTTTGCCATCAACAGTGTCCCTCCAATGTGCGGATCAAAATCACCTTGATTGAATATGACCGGCATCCACGAGCCGATACAAGCGATTTGACAGATCAGCAGCCTGCCGCAGTCCTATTGCCTGCTTTTCACTCTTTATGTACCTAGGCACGAAGCAGTCGTGCGAGATAAACCAGAGCGAAAAGCTGACAAAACCCCAGACGTTCAGTTTTTCATTTACTTGCCTTTCCATGGAACGAGTTTACGTTCAAGCCAGCGCATGAATAGATCGAACGAATAGGCAATCACGCCAATAACAATAATGCCCATGATGACGATATCTGTGACCAGGAACTCTGAGGCACTCATGATCATCGCACCAAGCCCCTCTTCAGTGGCAACCAGTTCGGCTGCAACGAGTGTCGTCCAGCCAAAACCAATGGCAATGCGCATACCCGTCAGGATTTCAGGCATAGCCCCTTTCATGATCACATGCCACAAGATTTGCACCTTGCTGGCGCCAAGCGAATAGGCAGCGTGAATTTGCTCGATGGCCACCGAGCGCACACCAGCCCTTGTGTTCAAAACAATGGGCGCGAACATCGCGAGGTAAAGCAGTACTATTTTCTGGGTTTCATCAATGCCGAACCAAATCACTGTCAAGGGCAGATAGCCCAAAGGAGGCAGTGGCCGATAGAACTCGATAGGTGGATCAAATACGCCCCTAAAAATCCGGTTGGTGGCCATGGCCATGCCGATTGGTATGCCAGTTATAGCGGCTAAAAAGAACGCCCCGAATATACGGGTAAAACTTGCCTGAGTATGCTGCCAGAGCGTACGGTCCTGATATCCTTCGGTCCCCACAAGCATGAACTTCGCCCATACTGCACTTGGAGACGGTAGAAATAATGGCTTGATGAGTGGCCCCATGGCGGTCGCCGTCACAAGATACCAAAGCAAAAAGAAGCCAAACGCCGAGAAAATCGCTATGGTCGTACTATTGCCCATGCCTGGCGCACCATAAGCGTCTCCCGGCTTGGCGGGGCCAGCCGAAAACAGGTTTTTCAAAAAACCCGGGGGTTTTGTGTTGGAATTATCCATCGAGCTTCCCTCCCTCAACTTCGTCTCCGTGAATAATGGACAGAATTTTTTCGCGCATGGCGATGAAATCCGGATCGGATTTTACCTTGCGTGCGTCTCGACAATCAAAAAAACGTTGATAGAAATCGAGTTCGAATTCGTGTGTAATCCTGCCTGGTCGTGGCGACATGACAATGAGGCGTGTCGCCAGAAACAAGGCCTCTTCCACACTATGGGTAATGAAGAACACTGCTTTGTGCGTCTCACGCCAAATATCGAGTAGCAGCTCTTGCATACTGTCTCTTGTCAACGCATCAAGCGCCCCCAGCGGTTCGTCCATTAGCAAAACCTTGGGATCGCTGGTCAAGGCCCGCGCCAACCCGACCCTTTGTTGCATACCACCAGACAGCTCGTAAGTGCTGTGATTTACGAAGTCTTCCAACCCGACAAGTTTTAGATATTTATTGGCAATCTCGCGACGCTCCTTCGTCGAGATACCTTGTAATTTGAGACCGAAGGTAACATTTTTGACAACGTTCAGCCATGGCAGCAGAGCATGCTTTTGAAACACCACTCCCCGATCAGCGCCCGGACCAGCCACCGGCTGCCCATCGAGAGTCACCTGACCACTGGTCGGCTCAAGAAAACCAGCCAGAAGATTCAAAAAGGTTGTCTTGCCGCAGCCCGAAGCTCCTAGCGCCACAACGAAATCTCCAGGCTTCATGGAAAACGAGACATTTTGAAGAGCGTGAACCCCTTCCCCGTCATTTGTGGGATAAATGACCGTTACATCATCTGCCATTAATTCTGCAGTGGATACGGCCCCCGATCCCGACGGCGGCGCACCCGTTTGTTCTGTGGTATTTTCATTTTGGTCAATCATGACAACTCCTCTGATTAAAATAAAAAGGGCTGCGAACTTTTTGTTCGCAGCCCAGTAAGAGGAAGTGTTATTTTCCGAGGGCCTTTTTAACCCAGGTGTCATTGACCGTACTACCATAATCCGGGAGCAGTTTATCTATCTTCTTTTCACCCTTCAAGAAGGCCGAGGTATGATAGATGGCTTGAGCTGCTCCGCCTTTGGCACCGCCGCCAAGCCATGTCGAGGAGGCTTGTTCCGCAAGTGTTGGGAAACCATAGAGGGCCAACACGCCAGCAACATCGGCGTCACTACCTCCAACCATCTTGACGATCTTTTTAGCATTGTCGGTTCCAGGACCAAAGGACGCTGGATTACTGCGATAAGCTTCATCAGCTGCCGCGATGGTTTTGATAAAGCTGACCATAAAGTCGGGATTGGCTTTAGCCCATGTCTTGTTGGAAACAAGCCCATCAAAGGTTGCTTTGCCCCAACTGGAAAGCGTTCCAGAGGTGATCAGCACTTTGCCGGTTTTCTTGATGCGTCCAAGCGCTGGATCCCAGACAAAAGCGGCATCAATATCGCCACGTTCCCAAGCAGCTGCAATAGCATTTGGTTGCATATTGAGAATTTTCATCGACTTTGGATCAATGCCAAATTGCTCAAGAGCAAACAAGGTATGGAAATGAGTTGTTGATACAAACGGCACACCAAGTTTCTTACCCTTTAGATCTTGCGGGGAAATGATACCCGAACCGTTGCGAACAACAAGTGCTTCTGCTGAAGCTATATCTTCGCAGATCCAGAACAGCTCAATATCAAGACCCTTGCTGATACCAGCAGCGATAGGGCTGGAGCCAGCCAGAGCAATATGAATATCGCCCGATGCCATGGCGTTAATCACCTTGGAACCGGAATTGAATTTTTTCCAGTTGATTTTGTAACCCGAAGCTTTTTCAAAATCACCATTGGCAATGGCTACTTTCCAGGGGTTATAAATGGTTTGATAACCGATTGTCACTTCCTTGGCGGCAACGGCCATACTGACCATGGCGAACGTAGCTGCCAGGCCAATAATAATGCTTGTAAAAAGTTTCTTCATGTCTTCCTCCCGAGTTGAAATATTATTGCGCTCTGAATCGATCCAGGACCGGCGTATCGGAGCGATTTTGTTACAAAGAATAGCACAAAAAGAAGATCCCGTGCAATCAGGTAACGATCTGTCTAACAAGTTTAGTTGGTTTTTTGTGACTCCACCTCCTTGAGTGTTTTTCTCAGTTTTTCAACGATCTCATCAATATGAGAGCGTTTAGATATAAGCGGCGGCGCCATGATGCCAGCATCTCCAGTGAACTTCATATGCACTCCATTCCAGAACAGTTTTTCTTGCACGTGCGCACCACGCCCCCCAGGAGCCGTTGTCGGTGCCACATCAATACCAGCGATCATGCCATAGCCCCGAATATCAGTGACAATATCCAGGTCGCGCAGGCTAAAGACCGCATCAAGAAAATATTCCGACATGTCGGCAGCACGTCGGAACAGATCTTCTTTCTCATAGATATCGAGCGCTGCAATACCGGCTGCACAGGCTGCAGGGTGCCCTGAATAGGTATAGCCGTGAAAGAATTCGACGGTTTTTTCTGGAGCAGCTTGTGTGATCGTTTCATAAATCTCGTCCTTGACGGCCACTGCCCCCATAGGCTGTGCACCATTTGTCAGTGCCTTGGCCATAGTCATGATATCGGGAGTGACGCCAAACGCCTGCGCCCCAAATGCTGTGCCCAATCGACCAAAGCCGCAGATCACTTCATCGAATACTAACAAGATACCCTGTTCATCGCAAATTTCGCGCAAGCGTTCAAGATAACCTATTGGCGGGACGAGAATGCCGGTTGATCCAGCAATAGGCTCGACAAAACAAGCAGCGATTGTTGAACCACCATAATTTTCGACAAAACGCTGCAGATCTTCGGCCAGCTCGGCACCATGCTCTGGCTGGCCGCGAACAAAGCGGTGTTCTGGCAACCAGGTATGACGCATACACACGACATTTGGCATCACCTGGGTAAAGGTTTCCCGGTTCTTAACCATGCCGCTCAGCGAGGTGCCGCCAATATTGACGCCATGGTAGCCGCGCTCACGCGAGACAAAACGCGTCCGCTGCCCCTCGCCTCTGGCACGATGATAAGCCATGGCGATCTTGAGCGCCGTGTCGATTGATTCAGATCCCGAATTTACAAAAAAAACGTGGTTAATCTCTTCGGGTGTGAGCGCCGTAATTCTGCGCGCAAATTCAAAGGAACCTGGATGAGCGAGACCAAACGGGGCGGTATAGTCATTGGTCTTGATTTGTTCAAATACCGCCTCGGCAATTTCCTTGCGGCCATGCCCGGCAGCGGCACAAAACAGTCCGGAGGACCCGTCAATAACGGTGCCTCCCTTATGATCAGTGAGATAAACACCTTCACTTTTCACAACCAGTCTTGGCGAACGCTTGAATTCGCGATTGGCGGTAAATGGCATCCAGTGTTGCTCGAGAGAATTGGCAGAATATTGCATGGAGTAGTCCTCCAGTTTCACATTAGTCCAAGGGGACAGAGTCATTCTTTCGGGTTAAATTTCCCCATACGACAACTCCAGTATCAGATTTCTTGACATTAACTTTTAACTGGCCTAGCCAATAGGTCCAGATAGCGTTTTTCCTTAGGGCAGTTCATGCAGGATTTTCTGTTTCAAATTCAGCGCTCCAAGTCCGTCAGCCTACAAACACAGATCCGCGAGGTTCTGGTTTCTGCTATTCTGGCGGGGCATCTTCCTGCCGGTGAGCGTATCCCCTCAACAAGGGAGATGGCAAAGTCGCTGGGTGTGTCGCGCAATACTGTCTTGCTCACTTATCTCGACCTTGCAGATGATGGCTATCTCGAGGTAAAAAATCGCAGTGGTTATTACGTCAATGGCGCGATTTTGAAGGGTTATGCCGCGCATCCGGTCATTGCATACGAGCAAGATAACAGCTCCGAATGGAAAGCAAAGTTCCGCATTCGTCCCAAGAAGCAGGATAATATCCAAAAACCCATAGACTGGCGCAATTATCGCTATCCTTTTATCTATGGCCAGATCGACCACAAGCATTTTCCCATGGCTGAATGGCGTGAATGTCAGCGTCAGGCGCTCAGCGAAAAATCTTTCGATGTCTGGACCAGGGATGCCCGTGATCAGGACGATGAAATGCTGGTGGAGCAGATCAGGACAAGACTGTTACCGCGCCGCGGCATCATGGCCTCGCAAGATGAAATTCTTGTGACGCTGGGTGCGCAAAATTCCATATATATTATTGCCAGCCTGCTGGTGGGACCGCAGACAAAGGTTGGCTTTGAAGATCCAGGCTACCCCGATGCACGAAATATCTTCGCCCTCAAAACCGACCGCATCATTCCCATTCCCATCGATGATAGCGGTCTCGTCATCAATAATCGCCTTGATGGGTGTGATCTGCTTTTTGTTACGCCAAGCCATCAGTTTCCAACAACCGTCACCCTGTCTCGCGAACGGCGGACGGATTTGATCAAATTAGCAATCGAAAAAGACATGATCATTGTGGAAGATGACTATGAATTTGAAACCAACTACATGAAAGAGCCGACGCCCGCTTTGAAATCACTTGATGTGGGCAACAAGGTTATTTATGTAGGCAGCCTGTCAAAGTCTCTGTTTCCAGGGTTGCGGATGGGCTATCTGGTTGGCCCGCGCGAGTTTATCGAAGAAGCGCGTGCCCTGCGCCGTTTGATGTTTCGCCATCCTCCAAGCAATAATCAGCACACCACAGCCTTGTTCCTGGCTCTTGGCTATCACGATAGCCTGCTGCTACGCTCAAACCGCGCTTATCGGGAACGCTGGCATGAAATGGGCCAGGCCCTGAAGGATTTTCTTCCAAACTCTAGCCGTGTCCCCTCATTTGGAGGATCCAGTTACTGGATTTGTGGGCGCGAAGGTCTAGACGCAGAAACACTTGAGATTGCTGCACGCGAGAAAAGCGTCATTATAGAACCCGGGCGCGTCTATTTTAATAGCCCCAAACCTCCCGGAAACTATTTCCGACTCGGCTTTTCCTCAATCAGGAAAAGCAGAATCCGTCCAGGTATTGAAATTATTTCCGACCTCATCGATAAACAAATGCAAACCTGATGGAGACACTATCCCCCCTTGGAATTACGCTTTGATTCTGGCACATTTAATTCCCGAATCTGGCTCTAGTTGGCCAAGGCCTCTTCATGCTCAAAATCGCCCATATTCATTGCCCCGGAATCTGAATTGTCAGGTTTTGGATTTTTCTGTTAAAGGGAGGTTATTTTGCTAGTCGGTATTCCTAAAGAAATTAAAGTTCATGAGTACAGGGTCGGCATGACACCACCCAATGTGCGCGAATTAATTGCCCACGGTCACGATGTGATTGTTGAAACCAAAGCCGGTGTCGGCATTGGTATGTCGGATGCGGACTATGAAGCGGTCGGTGCATCGATTGCCCCGGACGCTGAGGCCGTGTTTGAAAAAGCTGACATGATCATCAAGGTCAAGGAGCCACAGGCAGGCGAACGCAGCCTTTTGCGTCCTGGCCAGATCCTTTTTACCTATCTTCACCTGGCTCCGGATCCAGAGCAGGCACAGGATCTTGTAGACAGTGGTGCCGTATGTATTGCCTATGAAACAGTCACGTCTCCCACCGGAGGTCTGCCGCTTTTGGCTCCCATGTCTGAGGTTGCTGGGCGCATGTCCATTCAGGCCGGGGCCTATTTTCTGGAAAAAGCACATGGCGGTTTAGGCGTATTGCTCGGCGGTGTGCCAGGCGTCGACCCTGCAAAGATTGTTGTATTGGGCGGCGGTGTTGTGGGCACTCATGCCACTCATATCGCGCTTGGTATGGGAGCCGATGTCTGGGTAATCGATCGCAACATAGATGTCCTGCGCGCCAATTGGCGTCAGTTCGGACGGACCCTGAACACTGTATTTTCAACCAGAGATGCGATCGAGCGTCATGTGCGGTCTGCTGATCTGGTCATTGGCGGGGTGCTTATTCCAGGCGCTTCGGCTCCAAAGCTCGTGAGCGCCGAATTGATCAGGCAGATGAAGCCTGGCTCCGTCGTTGTGGATGTAGCGATTGACCAGGGGGGGTGTTTTGAGACCTCCCACGCGACGACACATGACGAACCGGTCTATACGGTCGATGGTGTGGTTCATTATTGTGTTGCCAACATGCCCGGTGGCGTACCGCGCACATCAGCTGTGGCGCTCAATAATGCAACTTTGCCCTATATTCTTGAAATTGCGGACAAAGGCTGGAAAAAAGCCTTAGGTGAAAACCCGCATTTACTTGCCGGGCTGAATGTCTGTCATGGAAAAGTCACCCATGAAGCCGTTGCCAAAAGCCTTAAAACCGATTTCGTTGAAGCTCAGATCGCCCTCGCTACCTGATAAAATACATCAATGACAAAGAGAGATGGAGAAAACACGTGGTGAGAGAAATAGAACATTTCATTGATGGCAAACGCGTCAAGGGAACAAGCGGTCGATTGCTCGACATCACTAATCCAGCAACGGGTGAAGTGATCGCGCAAACGCCGCTGGCCAGTGTTGAAGAAGTACACGCAGCGATTTCTTGCTCTGCAAAGGCGCTTTGCAAATGGTCGGCGACCCCTCCTGCAAAGCGTGCTGAAATATTTTTTAATTTCCGCGATTTGCTCAAAAATAATCTGGAAGAACTGGCACCCTTGCTATCCTTGGAACACGGCAAGACCTTGCCAGATGCCATGGGCGAAATCGGCCGTGGCATCGAGGTCGTCGAATTCGCCTGCGGTATCCCGCATCTGTTAAAGGGGGAGTATTCGGAACAGGTTGCAAGTAATGTCGATAGTTATACCTTGCGACAACCCGTTGGCATTTGCGCAGGCATCACGCCGTTTAATTTCCCCGCCATGGTGCCCATGTGGATGTATCCGGTAGCTATTGCTTGCGGCAATACATTTATTCTCAAGCCATCTGAAAAAGACCCAACCGTTGCTGTTCGCATTGCCGAACTGTTTAGTGAAGCGGGACTACCAGACGGGGTTCTTAATGTCATTAATGGCGACCGCGAGGCGGTTGAAACGCTGCTCGAAGATCCAGACATCAGCGCCGTCAGCTTTGTCGGCTCGACCGCTATTGGCGCACAAATCTACACCAAAGGCTGTGCCTCGGGAAAACGCGTTCAAGCTCTGTGCGGTGCCAAAAACCATATGATCGTGATGCCGGACGCCGATCTTGATCAAACCGTGGATGCGCTGATTGGCTCGGGATACGGATCTGCTGGAGAACGCTGTATGGCGATTTCTGTGGTTGTGCCGATCGGTGAGAAAACCGCAGATGATCTCATCGAACGTCTCGCCCCTCGCGTGCGTGAGCTGAAAATTGCGCCTTACACCGACCCAGCTGCCGAAATGGGACCGGTGATCACTGGCGAAAGCCTTGATCGCATCAAGCGCTATATTGATGAGGGTGTGGATGCCGGGGCAGAACTTGTTGTCGATGGCCGCGATCTCAAATTGCAGGGCTATGAACAGGGACATTTCCTTGGCGGCTGTCTGTTTGACCGCGTTACCTCCGATATGGACATCTATAAAGATGAGATATTCGGGCCTGTTTTATCTGTTCTACGCACTAATGATTATGAAGAAGCCGTCCGTCTGGTCAATGAGCATGAATACGGCAATGGCGCGGCAATTTTTACCCGTGATGGCGATGCCGCCCGTGACTTCACCACCCGTGTGAATATTGGCATGGTCGGGGTCAATGTACCCATTCCTGTGCCTGTCGCCTATCATAGTTTTGGTGGCTGGAAACGCTCCTTGTTCGGTGATCATCACCTGCATGGCATGGAAGGAATACGTTTCTTCACACGCCTCAAAACCATGACAACTCGTTGGCCCTCTGGCATTCGCTCTGGAGCCGAATTTAATTTCAAACGCGGTGCTGATGATTAATCGGTTCGCCAAGCTGAAAGAATAGCTGACATGAAAATGACTACGGAAGAAGCGTTCATCAAAACCTTGCAGATGCACGGGATTACACAGGCGTTTGGGATTATCGGCTCTGCGATGATGCCGGTGTCTGATCTGTTTCCAAAGGCTGGCATCACCTTTTGGGATTGCGCC
>JAAETJ010000629.1 GCA_024228495.1 bacterium
ATCATCGTTATCAGTAAGCCCTTCAAATGAGATAAACAGGCATAAAACCCCCCGCGTAGAATAAGTTGATACCAGCCAACTCATCTACCCAAGAGGTTTTATGCACCATTATCTATATCATGCTTTAGGTGGTTTTCGTAGCCTTTTCTCGCATCGTCGCACCTGGCTGAAGTTTGCCATGGTCGTGTTGGGCTTTCTCGCGAGCGCCGAAATGGTGGGGGTGAGCTCCTGGTGCCGGTTCTGGGTTCTAGATGTCAACGGTTATCACAGCCTGTTGCAGTTTTTCCGTTCCAAGGCTTGGGGGTGTGACCTCTCAATAATGTGCCATTTACGCGACTACCGGGAACCCATATTGATTAATTTTACTCCAGAATTGATCCCACCGTTGTTCGGTAAGAACTAAGGCTCGCAAACTCAACACCACACTGGCGCCTTTTTCCTTCCAGCGCATCCCGGATTGACACAGACGCTGTTTAACCAGAGTCTTGCACGCCGCCTCCGTCACTCCCGAGCCAATGGGATATTTTGCAGCCCGATATTTGGCATATTTCATCTGGTGTTTGTGATTGATAAAATAGGTGATGGCCGCCGCTAACTTTTCCTGGATGGGCTCAGTTAAGCGTTGCTGCGATAACCCCTGCATCTCTTTCAGGATTCGGCTTGCCGCACCCTGCTTGTGTTTGAGATCATGACAACGGTCGGTGTGCCATTGCTCGCGTTGGACCTTATCGTGAGGGAATGCCGCCTCGGCGGCGTCGGCCAAATATTCGGCCGCATGGTAGAAATCCAAGATCTGGATCTCGATATGCGGGGCTAGAAAATCCCAGTTACTCTGCGCCCCATCGGCCACTCCTACATAGTGGGCCAGAGGGTACTGGAGCTTGATATGGTCGATTTCTCGCACCATGCGTTCAAAAAAACTGGCCTTGCCATACTCTGGTGTGGCACCAAGGTAAATGGTAGGCAAGCGCTCGCCCTGCCCATCATACAGTGACAGCGTTCCGGTCATCGCTTCGCGATAACCCTCTTCGCATAGCAACA
>JAAETJ010000630.1 GCA_024228495.1 bacterium
CATCCATGCCCACAATCGCCAACCGCTGTTGACAATTGACAATTGACGATTGACGATTGACAATTGACTCCTTCTCCAAAATCAAATGCGCATTCGTGCCACCAAACCCGAATGCGCTAACGCCTGCTCGTTCCGTGTTCCCTTGTTTCGGCCAAGGGATGGTTTCGCTGATCATTTGGTCGCCAGAAATAGTGCCGTTTTTGGAGGAAAGCGGATTATCCAGATGAATCGTGGCTGGAATTTGGCGATGTGCCATTCCCAAAATAACCTTGCTCATTCCGGCCATGCCCGCCGCCGTCAGCAGATGCCCAAAGTTAGACTTGGCAGACCCAACCAGCGGCGCAGTGTTGCTGCGGCTGAAAAATGTCTCCATCGAGTTCAGTTCGGTTTTGTCGCCCACGGGCGTACCGGTGGCATGGCACTCGATGTAATCGATGTCGGCGGGGCTGACACCAGCTTGCTCATAAGCCCGCTCAAACGCCAGGATTTGTCCTTTTGGATTCGGTTGCAGCAAGAATTTACCCTTGCCATCGTTGGAAAGGCCAATGCCGCTGATGACAGCGTAAATCTTGTCGCCGTCCCGCACAGCATCGCTGTGCCGCTTTAGCACAAACATGCCCGCCCCTTCACCTGCGTACAGCCCATCTGAACCCTGGTTGAGCGGATTGCTACCAGCATCCCCTTCTGGGTAGGCGTGGAAAATGGAAAACCCCATATTGATGAAAAACGGATCGGCACGGCTAACCGCCCCAGCCAGCATCAAATCAGCTTTACCGGAGAGCAAATATTGCCCTGCCATCTTTACCGCATACAGCGACGACGCACACGCAGCATCGAGC
>JAAETJ010000631.1 GCA_024228495.1 bacterium
CTATTTGATGCCATGCGCAAGATCATCAAACTCACCGCAGACTATGCAGGAAAGCATGGCGTCATCGGTTGGCGGCAATATCAATACAATATCAGGCAAGTCAAACAAGCCTGTCGCAAAGCCCAACAACTGAAACGCTCCAGCTCGCTGGATGAAACAAAGAAACGCCAACAAGAAGAACGGATTGCGCAGGCGTATCGAGACACGATCGACATCTCTCGGCCATTCATCGCCAGAAGCCAGGCCACGTTAGCCGTAGCCATTCAAACCCCCAACCTGAGCGATGCTGTGCTTGTCCTGCAAATAGAAAGCTTTATCCAGCATGCACAACGTCAAATTGAACAAATAGACCGGCGCGTCCTGCAAGGGCAGAAAATCCCCCATGAAGAAAAAGTGTTCTCCCTGTTCCAGGCGCATACCGAATGGAACAGCAAAGGCAAAGCCGGGGTGCCGGTAGAGCTCGGCCTCAAGGTCTGTGTGCTGGAAGACAGCCAGGGATACATCCTGCACCACCGCATTATGCAAAATGAAACAGACAGTCAGATCGCCCTGGAGAGGGTCAGGGAAGCACAGAGTAGATATCCCCGGTTAACCGCCTGTAGTTGCGACAAAGCCTTCCGCTCACCCGAGAACCAGCTTGAACTCGCAAAACGGCTGGAGCAAGTGGTACTACCCAAGAAAGGACGGCGCAACAAAAAAGAGGATGAGCGGGAAAATAGTC
>JAAETJ010000632.1 GCA_024228495.1 bacterium
GGCCTATGTCTATCCGCGCACCATGCGCGCGACCCGCGACCTGATGCGCCGCCGTATGCACATGATGCGCTTCCGCGCCGAGTTGCTGGGTCATATCCAGAACACCAACAGTCAGTACAATCTGCCCGAAATCGGCAAAAACCTGCGCTACGCCTTCAATCGCGAAGGTATCGCAGCGCGCTTTGAACATCCCAGCACCCAGAAAAGCGTTGAACTGGACCTCAACCTCATCGGCTTGTTCGATCAACAACTCAGCAAGGTGGAGCAGCATATCAAAAAGCACGCCACCGAGTGCGATTATCAAAGCTTGATGCTGCTGAAGTCCGTTCCCGGCATCGGGCATATTCTATCATTGGTGATTCTCTATGAGATCCATGATATCAAACGCTTTCCCAGGGTCCAGGACTTCATCTCCTATTGCCGCCTGGTCAAGTGCCGTAAAGAATCCGCCGGCAAGTCTTATGGCACTACAGGTGCGAAGATAGGCAATGCCTTCCTGAAGTGGGCCTTCAGCGAGGCCGCCATCCTGTTCTTGAGGAAAAATCCTGAAGGACAGGCTTGGGTCGAGAAGATGGCCAACAAACATAACAAGGCCAAGGCGCTCTCCATCCTGGCGCAGAAATTGGGCAGGGCGGTCTATTTCATGCTGACACGCAATAGGCCGTTCAACCAAGCACAATTTTTCAACCAGCAAGGAAATCACGCGTCGTGTTGATATCAATCGGCTTCGGTAGTTTTACTTTTGCTTTGTGCATGGCATCAGTATGCCCTTCGCTCCAGCCGTGTCAAGGCCAAGCCCTGCGGGTGCTCGCTGCGCTCGCAGCCTTGACACGGCTTGCGCTACGGGCGTCGGTTGTCCATGCACAAAGCAAAAGTCTTTCCCCCTGGCGGGGGAACAGGCTGGTACGGGGCAATGCACCGAATCAATCGCTTTCTGCCGATGGAGTTTTAAGCATGCCTGCCTTTGTAGGACAATCAGATTAGAGGGGGTTATCTTATTGCGTTAAAAAGATTCTCTTAACGATTATGGAAGGCACCGGTGCAGCTTAACGCCTAACTGGCGTCGATACTCAAAAGCCCGAACAACGGATAGCCCTTTTTATGTGGCTTTGACCACCGCGCTATCCATCGGCGATGAGTGACAGCCTGTGAAATTGATTGGCGCACAGGTGTGCTTCCACCTATTGTTTGATAGCCGTGTTAAACCAGGTCCTGCGCCTTACCCGAGCCCCGCACTAACTGGATAGCTGGATGCTAAGCCCGCACCATTTGAATGGGACGGCACGAGGAGAACTGTAATTTATTCTAGAGCAGCGCTGACAAGTTAAATTGTCAACGCATAAAAGACTCTCTATATGTGTTTAGGTGGAACCTGACCTTGAATTAAAAGGCAGATCACCTGCTTAATGCTCAGTCATTCAATATTAGAATTGCCAGGTGATGTATACCTGTCAAAAAAGATTACTA
>JAAETJ010000633.1 GCA_024228495.1 bacterium
AAAACGCTACTGGGGTCGCAGATTTTGGGGCAGGGGGTATTTCAGTACCACAAGCGGCAAAATTACAGAAGAAACCATACTTCAGTATATTGAGAAGCACTCAGAAAAACCTACCGACAACAGTCGGTAGTGGTTTAGTTGGGCCGCTGGAATTGACTGATTTTATTGGACTGGATACTTGCTTGGCGATCATGAAGGTGCTTCACGACGATTTGAGAGATCCGAAATATCGAGCCTGCTCGCTCCTGGTAAAATATGTGGAAGCTGGATGGTGGGATGGTAGGGACGCAAACGTGGTCGTGGATTCTACGATTATAGCGACAAAAACGATGTACTGACGCCAACACGCTGAGGCAGAGCTTTACCTTTGCGGCGTGTGCTCCAAGGATGACTTGTTTTGCCAATTACCTATGACCAGCCACTGTATCGTCCGCCCAGCGAGGGGCGTAACCTTATTGTTCAGGCTACGCTAGGGTGCTCTTTCAATCATTGTACTTTTTGCTCGATGTATAAATGCAAGGCCTATCAGGTGCGGCCAGTAGATAAGGTCTGCGCTGAAATTGATGTACTGGCCAACAGTTTTCCGCACGCTCATCGTGTCTTTCTTGCCGATGGTGATGCGTTGGGACTGCCTACAGACCATTGTGTTATGTTACTAGAACATCTGACGTCAAAGTTTCGTAATCTGACCCGTGTGTCAGCCTATGCTACACCAAAAAACTTACTGGATAAGACCCCCAAAGAGCTGTCTGTGTTGCAGAAAAAGGGCCTTAAGCTGGTTTATCTTGGTATTGAATCTGGTGCTAATCTCATTCTAAAACGGATAATAAAGGGTGCAAGCCAAAAGACGCATGCGAAAGCCATTGAGCGAGCAAGAAATGCTGACATAAAGGTTTCCGCAACCGTGATTCTCGGCCTTGGCGGGCGCGAGGACTGGCGAATACATATTGAGGACACAGCTGAATTGATCAATCAAGCACCGCCCAACTACCTGTCCACATTACAATTAACGTTGGAAGAAGATGCCTACGAGCCGTTTTTGGAAAGTCAGCCGGAAGGATTTTCCTTCCAGGATGATATGGGCATATTGGCGGAGCAGGAGAGGTTTATATCTCTACTGGCTCCCTCACGTCCTATAATTTTCAGATCTAATCATGCGTCCAACTGCCTTGCCCTGGCAGGAAATCTGCCCCGAGACAAAGAGCGATTGCTCGATGAGATCGGTGCGGTGCGTTCCGGTGCGAATACTGTCCGACCAGAATATTTAAGGGGACTTTGATGGCAGGGCTGTTCAATGCTGATTACCTGAAGCGGTATAGTAGTGGAGCATCGGCCTGATGATGATTGCATCAATTCATTTGAGGGTTTATCAGTAGCCCCATGACCCAAAACAGCACCATACCCTTTTTGAAAATGAACGGCCTTGGCAATGATTTCATCATTATTGACAACCGTGCGCTCAAACTCTCATTCACAAACAAACAGGTGCGCGACCTCTCTAATCGTGACACCGGGATAGGTTGTGATCAGCTGATCGTGCTGGAGGCCTCGGAGCCAGCCGACATTTTCATGCGCATTTATAACAGCGAAGGCGGCGAGGTTGACGCGTGCGGCAACGCCACCCGCTGTGTTGGCTGGTTGTTACAAGCTGAACTGGGGCGACTGACCTCGCTGATCGAAACCAATGTCGGGCTGCTTCGCGCAGTTGTTCAAGAGAGCGGGGACGTCACTGTCGATATGGGTTTGCCGCGTATGGGATGGGAACAAATTCCTCTGTCCGAAGAGTTTTATGATACCAGCCGCATCGAGCTGCAATTAGGTCCCATTGATAATCCTGTCCTGCATAGCCCTTGTGTTGTCAATGTAGGCAACCCTCATTGTATCTTCTGGGTGGATGATCTTGATGCTCACGATCTCTTGAAAGTGGGTCCTTTTCTTGAAAACCATTTCTTGTTTCCAGAGCAGGCCAATATCACCCTAGCCAAGGTGGAGAGCGAAAATGAAGTCACTATTCGTGTCTGGGAGCGCGGCGCGGGGCTGACCAAAGCTTGTGGGACTGCGGCTTGCGCAACGGTTGTTTGTGCTGTGCGCCGCGGGTTCACGGATCGTATCATTACCATCAATCTGCCTGGTGGTGCTTTGGCGATGGAGTGGCGTCAGAGCGATGATCATATTATGATGACCGGCTCTATTGAACTCGAATATGCAGGCGAGTTCGAGCGAACGGACTTCGCATTATGAACTGGTCTGTTATGCGGATTGGTATTATTCATGTTGATTAATTCTCATTTAAGTGGCGGGACGGGGGATTGAATTGTCAGATAAATTAACAATATTTAGCCTTGCCGGACTTTTGGTGGGACTTCTTGGGCTGGCTATGGTTTTGGCGTTTTGTGTCAGTATTGATGTGAGCAAGACGGTGATCAAGGAAGGTGGAGCAATCGAAACGATATCGGCCGTTCTCTATATGGTTGCGCTTGTTTTGTTTGTTCTTACATTTGGTTTGAAAGCCGCTCGGCGCTATTGGTACATACTGGCCGCGTTGGCAGGCTTGTCGCTTCGAGAGATGGATGCTCACAAGGCTTTGACCACAATGAGTGTTTTCAAGTCCCGTTTTTATAGCAGCGGTGATGTGCCAATGATTGAAAAACTTGTTGGGTTGGGAATTATTATCCTTCTGTTATATATTTTTTATTTAGTGGTTTCCCGGCATCTCAAAGGCTTTGTTGAGGGGCTGCGCCGTTTTGACCCTTTATCCATAGCGGTGTTTTTGGCCCTTGCCAGCATGGGGATTGCCAAAACCTTTGATGGCATCGGTCGCAAGCTGGCTGATTTTGGAATTATTCTGCCGCCAGAAGATGTCTATGTTTTTTATGTTCTGGAAGAGGTGCTCGAGCTTGGTATAGGCCTTTACTTCATCTGCGCCATTATTATTTACGTGTCACGTCCCGTGTGATTATGTTCCTATTAAGAGTTACCCGTTATTTCGAGCAAGAGAAGTTCTGCGTGATATCGTCACTGAGATTGAGGAGCGCCGGACATGAATATAATGTTGCACAAAAATACGACCACGACACCGCGCATTCGCGAAGAAATACGCAATTCCTCAGATCCCGCCCCTGTGCTTGTCAAGCAATATAACACCACCGTGGCCACGGCCAGAAAGTGGCAAGGGCGCGAGTATGCTCAGGACCGCTCGCACCGCCACACAATCTGCAAACCACTTTGAACAAGGGCCAGGAAGCCATTATTGTGGAGCTGCGTCGGACCCTGCTTTTACCGCTCGACGATCTGCTGGCGGTGACAGGCTGCGCATTCCGGTGAACAAGACCAGTGTTCCGGGCCGATCCGACCACCCTGGAGATAGTGCCGCCGGAGAGGTTGGTTTACCACCTATACGAAACCCGGTCTCATCGAGATGGCGGGTATGGGCCAACGAAGATGATGTTCGAAAATATATTTAGAACCAGGAGAAAGAAGACAAGAGGCTCGATAATCTGAACCTGTTTGACAGATAAAAAGTAACACTAACCGCTTCGAGCGGTTCCCAAATTCATACCTCCACTTTTAGTGGAGGTAATTGAGTTGGGGTTATAAGAATAAAATTGAATAAGGGATAGGGAGGGATCTAGATCCAGCCCTGCAATTCTCGTTTGATAAGAGTGCTCATCATCTCTATAGCATCCTTGCTATCGTTAAGACAGGGGATGGCGGTAAAATTTTTACCACCAGCTGCAATAAAGATATCGGCATTTTCGATACTGATTTCTTCCAGCGTCTCAAGGCAATCTGCGGCAAAACCAGGGGTCAGCACCACGACATTTTCGACGCCGTCGCTGGCCAGTTTTTCAAGTGTTTTATCGGTATAGGGTTGCAACCAGTTGGCCGGCCCTACGCGCGACTGATAGGTCATGTGCAATTTGTAGCCATCCGCGCCCAGCTTTTTTTTTAGCAATTTGAAGGTTTGTTCACAATGCAGCGGATAAGGATCCCCGCGGTCGGCAAATAATTGTGGCAGACCATGAAAAGAGGTGATGATCACATCTGGTATAAAGTCGAGTTGCTTGAGTTCAAAAACCAGCGAAGCTGAAAGCGCCTCGATATAAGAGGGTTCGCCATAGTAGGGGGGCACAGATCGCAAAGCTGGTTGATGACGGATTTTTTTAAGGGCGTCAGCAGCTGCATCAATAACGGTTGCCGTGGTGCTGGCGGAATATTGCGGATAGAGCGGAAACAGTAAAATGCGCTCACAACCTCGCTCCATCAGATATTCAATCTTTGATGCGATACTCGGCTTGCCATAGCGCATGGCCCAATCGACGATTAGCAGCTCGTCGCCGCTTAAATGCGCGGCCAGTTTTTCGCTGGTGTCCATGGTGATGGAGATCAGCGGTGCGAGACCATTTTTTTTGTCCCACACCTCTTCATATTTCTTGCCACTTTTTTGTGGGCGGGTATTGAGGATAATGCCATTGAGGATCAGCCACCAGATCGGTCGCGGGATTTCCACGACCCGGCGGTCGCCCAAAAACTCTTTCAAATAGCGGCGCACCGACCAGAAATCGGTTCCCTCGGGGGAACCCAGATTGATTAACAGGACACCAATTTTTCCGCTCTCAACCATTCGGGGCCTCATTAGTGTGCTGCACGGGTTCGTGATCCTTTAATTCTTCCAGCCCGGTATCGAGTGGCATTTTGTAGGAGCCATAGCGAACGATCAGCGTCGACAGGGTTAATATGAAAATGGCTGCTGACGCGATGACAATATCCATATCGGCTTTGTGGTTGATATTGAGCATGCCGATCATGGCGCGGGTAATGGCGGTGATGGCTACATAGATCAAGAAGCGTACAGGCAGTTTAGCGGTTTTGAAATAGATGCCCACCATTGCGCCAAGCTCAAGATAGATGAATAACAGCAAAATGTCTTCGACCGAGAAATGGCCGGTTTTGGTCATGCCGAAATAGGTGTCGGTTGCCGCCCAGACAATGGCCGCACCAATAGCAAATAGTGCAATCGTATGAAATATTTTGACCAGCGCATTGCCGACGAAATCACCTAGCATTACCAGCCCATCCAAAAATCTATTCATATTGTTTCTCCCTCACCTCCAACGCCTATAGCACGAAGTTCCTTGAAGCAATAAAAGGACAGGAAATAGTATCTATTGCATGGGCCTGTTTTGTAATCAAAGCTCAGCCTGTCCATCAGTTTGATGCAGCCTGATTGCGAATAATATTGCTGATATTTTTCACGGATATGGGCGTGTATTTCACCGGTTTCGCGATGTAGTTTTTATCGAGATAATCCGTCAGCTCGGCTTGCGCGTGATCTGCTCCAGCTCTTCACACTGTTCCTGCTCTGGAAAGTTCTCGCGAACCATGTAGCCAGAAGAATCAATCCAGTAGCCTGCGTCGATCGATTTGTCGGGGGCTCATGGAAGCGGCGTATATTTTTATAACGAAGGCAATAAAAAGCCGGTGAGACATCAAGGTTTCACCGGCTTTTATGATGATTTGTTTTAACAGTTCTTGCTATTTGGATAGTCGACCTTGTGGACCAACGAATGAAAATCCAAATTTCTTGCGACGAGGTTTGTGGGAAACGTTTTTCTTCCTGATCGACTTTTTCTTGCTCTTGCGAGCTATCCGATAACTCCCTTTGCTTCGACGTTTAAGGCGTGCCAGACGCTTCCTTTTGCGGGCTTTCCTGGCAGCTCTGCGGGCCTTCAGTTCCTGACGTTTGAGTTTCGCTCGTTTGTATTTGCCATTTTTTGAAGCCAGCATGCGGGGATTATAGCCGCGAGCTTGCTTTGGCTCATCGACAATTCCCGGCGCATCAATCTCATCTTGCTGATCTTGCGAGCGAGTGCGAACCGGCACTGTCAGAGCAGTGTTTTTGCGTTTATTGCCAAACACGTTCCAGTCTAGTGGCTTTCTGGCCGGATCTTTGAAACGCTTTGCCTTGCCTGTTGCAAATGATTTGTTTTCAGGTGTCGATACTGCAGCTGGTGTAATGACGCGAGCTGGCGTTTGCGCGATTGCCACAGCACCTGGCTGCATCTCCGCGGGTTTATCAACGCTCGCGGAAGTGTTAACCTGACGACCATACTTAAGCTGGACTACCTTGCCTTGACTACCCGATTTGGAGGTTTCCTCCGAAAAAGGGTTCCCGGTAAGGTAGAAAAATCCACTCATCAAAAGAAAAATATAAATTGGATAGCGCATAAGCATTTACCTACCTGTAACAACACTTGAAAGCATCGATTTATAGTTTAAAATCACGATTTAGAAGAGCGATGAGTCTGAAACTCAGTATAAGTTCTTTCTAACTCATCCAACGCTTCTCTGACACATATAAGCCATTTTTAGACAAGCGAAAAGTGTAATTAGCATATATTTAATGTTTGCGCACTGCGACATTTGATGCAAATGGGTGGGATATCATCCCTTGTTGATCGCGCCAAAATAGAAAAAATATTGATAGATCAGAGAGTTGAGGTCCGCATTAGGAGACCTTTGGTCCCTAAATCGCTGGTAGTTAAAAATCAGGTTCCATTTGACGAATGTCGGGTCCAAGGCGCAAAGGACAGATATTTTTTGCCAAACCCGTTCCATCATCAATGTGAATAACCACGCCGCTGATCGCCGCCTTACCGATCACTGGTGCAAACCTGCCACCATTAACGCGCGTCACAAAGCGATTCACCGGCTCATCTTTTTCCATGCCCAAAACGCTGTCATAGACGCCGCACATTCCGGCATCCGACATATAGGCCGTTCCCTGCGGCAAGATACGGTCATCAGCCGTTGGCACATGAGTATGAGTACCGATCACCGCGCTGACCTTGCCATCAAGAAAATATCCCATCGCCTGCTTTTCCGATGATGCCTCGGCATGCATATCGACAAACGCAATATCGGCACCGGCTCCCATAGGACATGCCTCTAATTCGCGTGAGATCCTTTGAAACGGGCAATCCAGTTCTTGCATGAAGACCCGCCCCATCAAATTGACCACAAGCACCTGCGCGCCGTTTTGCGCGGTGAACAACCCGGTTCCCTTTCCCGGCGTCCCCTCTGGATAATTGGCTGGGCGCAACAAGCGATCTTCTCGCCCAATATGTGAAAGCGTCTCGCGCTGGTCAAATGCGTGATTACCGGTGGTGATGACATCGGCGCCCGCATCGAAAAATTCGTTCGCGATCTTTTCATTTATGCCAAAGCCACCGGCTGCATTTTCTCCATTGACGATCACGAAATCGAGCTTGTAGCGCTCGAGCAAAATCGGTAATTGGGAAACAACCGCCACCCGGCCCGAACGACCGACCACATCTCCAAGAAATAAAAGGCGCAACTGAAAAACTCTTTCCTAAAATTTACAAATGCCTGAAGGTGTCAGGACAATATCAAGCGGCTGATCATGGGGTTCAACGGCCAAATCATCTACGTGTTGAAAATCATAAGCCAAACCAATGGCGCAAATCGAATGCTCCGCCCGCAGGCTTGCTAATGTCCGATCATAAAAACCACCACCATAGCCAAGGCGTGCACCCGTATCATCAAACGCCAGCAGCGGGATAATAAGCAGTTCAGGCACGACGCTCAAGCCCTTATCTGGCGGCACCAATATATCATATGCCCCGACTTCCAGCTGATCATCTTTGTTCCAGGGACGAAATGCCAGCGATGCCCCGTTTTCAATAACCACAGGAAGTGCCAATTGGTGAGATTGACTCCGCAGATGTTGGACCAACGGACCTGTATCAAATTCATTGCCAACCGGATGATACAGCGCAACGGGCGCATGGTATCGCCTCCCCATTCCTATAATATGAGCAACCACAGCTTTTGCTGCCTGGCGACGCTCCTCGCTGCTTAGCGATGCCCGTTTCGCTTTCATGGCGCGGCGCAATTCATATTTGGGGGCAAAGGACATCGTCATATATCGCCTTATCGGTCATATCTTAAAAATTCGCAACTGTAAGAAGCGATTTGCGGATTACGTATTTGCCGGTAGCCAAATGAGTTAAATACTGCCAGTGACGCTGCATTGTCTTTCTCAATCCATGCGAACAGGAGATCATCGCAAACAGTTGCGACAATAGTGTGCGCCTCGACAAGCGCTTTCCTGCCATGCTCTTTGAGGCGATTAATATGCCGATTTCCCAGGATTTTTCGGGGAGATGATTTGACCATTTGCCCCACTGCCGCTTTTGCATGAATCAAAGAGATGAGGCCAACCAGTCTGCTGATTCGATCAACGATGAGATAAACACGCCCGATATCATCAGGACAATGGATGCCAAGCCGCATTTCGCATTGATTATTCATGGGATTTCTCCACCAGCGACGCATATCAGGTCGCACCAACCAGCTATTGATCAGTGGTAAATCGTGCCGACTGGCTTGCATCAATATCGAGGGTTTGATCGGCATGGCTTGGATCCAGATAAAGAGAATATCCCGTGCAAACGGCAGTCAAGGAACCAGTCCCTTCACAATCCCACTTTAATCAGGGGGTTACAAGGGGATCGCCCTTTGTCGCAGGCCGCGCAGAACGCCTGTCCGGCGAGGACATTCCAAACATCAAAAACCGTCAACAAAGCCAATTAATGGCGAAAATGCCTCATGCCGGTGAACACCATAGCGATGCCTGCTTCATTGGCTGCTTCGATCACTTCCTTGTCGCGCATGGAGCCGCCGGGCTGAATGACAGCACTTGCGCCCGCACCGGCAACCGCCATCAAGCCATCGGCAAACGGGAAGAAGGCATCAGAGGCGACAACAGAACCGGCGATTTCCAGCTTGGCATGTTCCGCCTTGATGGCGGCGATGCGGGCCGAGTTGACGCGCGACATCTGTCCGGCACCAACCCCGATGGTCATGCCATTCTTGCAATAGATGATGGCGTTTGATTTGACAAATTTGCAGACTTTCCAGGAGAAAAGCAAATCTTCCATCTGCTCGTCGGTTGGTTTAACTTTCGTCACCACTTCTAGTTTTTCATACAATGCGAGATCAGCGTCCTGCACCAGCAATCCACCATTGACCTTCTTGAACTCAAGACGCGCAGCTGGCTCCAGCGGCCATTCTCCACATTCCAGCAGGCGCACATTTTTCTTTTTAGCGACTGCATCAATAGCTTCTTGTGAGACTTTGGGCGCAATGATGACTTCGACGAACTGGCGCTCAACAATTTCTGTAGCAGTTTTCTTATCCAGTTCTTTGTTAAAGGCGATGATGCCACCAAAGGCAGATTCCGGGTCGGTGGAAAAGGCTCGCTCATAAGCGTCGAACAAATTATCGCCGGTGGCAACACCGCATGGATTGGCATGTTTGACTATGACGCAGGTCGGCGCATCATTGAACTGTTTGACACATTCCAGCGCCGCATCCGTATCGCCGATATTATTGTAAGATAAAGCCTTGCCCTGCAACTGCTCAGCAGTCGAAACACTGGCCTCCGTGCCGCCACCCGCATAAAAGGCTGCGTCCTGATGCGGGTTTTCGCCATAACGCATGGTTTGCGTCTTGGTATATTGTACCGAAAAAGTGCGCGGAAAGCCTATGGCCTTGCCTTCTTTATGCTCGAGAACAGCGCCCATCCAGTTGGAGATGGCGCCATCATATTCTGCGGTACGGGCATAGGCCTTCTGTGCCATCGAGCGGCGGAACCGGTCACAAGTCGCGCCGCCATGCGAGTCCATATCGCCAAGCAGCTTGGCGTAATCTGATGGTACAACAATGACCGCAACAGAGCGATGGTTTTTAGCCGCCGCGCGGATCATCGCGGGACCACCAATGTCGATATTCTCGATACAGGTCTCAAAGTCGGCACCTTTCGCCACGTTTTCTTCAAATGGATAAAGATTGACGACGAGCAGGTCAATATTGCCAATGCCATGCTCGTCTTGCGAAGCTTCATGTTCGGCATTGCCGCGCACGGCCAGCAGACCGCCATGCACAACCGGGTGCAGCGTTTTAAGGCGTCCATCCATCATTTCAGGAAAGCCAGTGACATCAGCTACATCCTTGACCGCAAAGCCTTCGCCTTTCAACAAAGCGGCGGTGCCCCCCGTGGAGATGATCTCGATACCCCGGTCAGTGAGTTCCTGGGCGAATGCTGCCACGCCGGTTTTGTCGGAAACGGAAATCAGCGCACGTTTTATTTTTGGACCACTGCTACTCATGACGAACCTCTAATCTGTTTTGAAGAAATATGTTGATCGCCAGCTAGCACATATCTTTGAGGGAGGAAACCAAAAGCCCTTAATTCATCAACAAAGCGCATCGCTGCGAATGAACAATATTGATGCTTCACGCGCAAAATTAGCTCAATTCACTGCACATGAGAATTGCGGGAAACGAAAATACGTCGGATATGGGAACGCCGATCTGCTTGATCGGCAAAAAACCACTGGCCCTTTAAAATGGCTCTGCACCAAATGCAGCATAGCAATTCATGCGCTCATATTAATCCGGCCATCAAATAGATGGCTCTACTATACCGTTCAATGTACTGATATTGAATGACCAAAACAGATGCAAGATCCACGGAACCCGAAATCCACGGAACCTGAAATCCATGAAACCCGAAATCCATGGAATCAGAAACTCAGGAGCAGCTTCGCAAGCAAACGATAAGGCTGTGGCGCAAGGGTAAAAAATACTTAAAGATCGCCGATATTGTCGGCGCTAGCGAAAACGCTGTTGGCAAACTGGTTCGCAAATACAAAAAATATGGCGCTAAATCGCTCCAGGCAAAAAAAACGCGGTCGCCGCTCTGACGAGGACCGGCTGCTCACACCAGAGACGGATTGCCTATGAGCAGAACCCAAAAAAGGTCAAGAAGTGGCTCGACGAGGAGTATCCGAGAATCAAGCATAAGTGTCGGTTAGAAAATGGAGAAATACATTGGGGAGATGAAACCGGAGTGCGTTCGGACTGTCAGCATAGGCGCTCATATGCTCCAAAAGGCAAGACACCGGCAATCAGAATAAGTGCCCGTCGCTGCTCTCTCAACATGATCTCGACGGTGACTTTATTCAACTTCAGGACGGGGGCGGTATTGTTCGAACAACCAGTCGATCCTCATACCGGCACGCGCCTTGGCGCTCAGCACGATTTGATGGGCTGGTTGCGGTCCACGCTGATAGGCCAGATAGACACTGTCTTCCATCTTGATTTGTGCGCCTTTGGCGTGAAAGCGCCAGATTTCACCATCCGGCAGGGTCATCAGCAGATTGTCCTCATCGCTGCCCGCTATTTCGATGCTGGGATGCAAATGAAAGCGTACACTTAACGGCGTTTCGCTGATCTCACCAATCGCTTCGAGTTGATCAACCCCCCCCAGCTTCAAGCCGTCATAAGACAGGGTCATCTGGCGGCGATGCAACAATCCAAACTGTCGCTCATAGCCGTGATGTACAACATCAAGGCCAGACAAATCTGCGCGCTCTATGTGAATTTCTTTGGGGCCAAGCAATCGCCCCTTTTTATCAAAACCACCAGACGAATAATCATCCAACACAAGCGTCGAATGCGCCATGGTGGAACGTGCGAAATCCTGCCAGTGCTTGTCGGTCCCCTGGTAGGCACCCGAATTGACCACCAATGGCACATGGCGCACCGTCATTTCGAACGACAGACAACCGGCATGCGCTTTTCTCGCCCCAATGATTGATGGCGGCGATCCGACATCGCACAAAATGGTCACGGGGCCATCTTGTATCCTTGTATAGCCGGATTGTTTGGCGTGCGCATCAAACGGACGGTTGCGCTCATCATAAGCAAGCAAGGTCGCAAGCGCGTCGGTTGGTGTGGTACTAGCACCATTGAAACGGGCCAGCGAGCTATCGCCAAGACGAAAGAACCGGATCATCGGCAACATGCGCCTGATGGCCTTGTTTAGCTCTTCAGGCACGTCTTGGCCACGAGAGATAAAACACTGCTTCAGGGGCAGTATCTCAAATAATATATACAAAATGGCAGCAGGGTTTCGCGAGCAGTGACCACCATCCGCAAAGATCTGTTGTTCGAGTTCGTTCAACAACAAGGGGGTGGTTTTTGCCAGTCGCTCATTTTGCCGCGACAAGCACAGACCGGCCATTACTAACGCACTTAACACATGTATCCGCGCCACCCCTAATGGGGTCGCGTCAAGTTTTAAATGGAGCTCAAGCACCTGCTGCGACAGGGTGCGCATATAGCATTTTGCGCGCTCTTTGCGCACGCCGCGAAGCACAAAGGAACTGTTGCTTAAAAAAGAGGTGATGCGGCGGGCTAGCACTTCTGGTTCATAGGCAATGCCTCTTGGCTGCCAAACCAGATCCATCCATTTAAATACAAGGCGTTGCGCCTCTTTTTGCGCGTCAAAATCATCGCGTGCCCGCAGATCGCGTAGCCAGCCAAAACCGTGCAAAACGCGATTATAACTGTCGTCGGTCTCTGAATGCTCGAAAATGGAAGGCCCCCCTTCCTCCAATTCAATAAACATACCGTCGAGACCAAAATGCCCCGAAGCGATCTCGTTCAACAGGCTGGGATCGCTGGTTTGCAGATCATTGGGCACAAACAAAAGCTCGGGCGTATCGACGCCGGTGCCGCTAAACCGATCAATAGCGTGATTTATTTTATGTTGTAAAAGGTCAATTTTCCCCGGCTCTGGCGCACTCTTTTCTTGCGGTGCGTCAGCAGGTTTTTTTTGCGTCTCGCCCACAGGATCTTCCGAAGTTTTTTGATACTTGTCCATAATTTTGCGCAACTCCCCCCGCAGTTTTTGAACGTCCCAGGACTATAGCGCGTGTTTATTGGCGGAAATAGGACTATTTTCGCTACAAAATATTTCAAAAAGCCCATGTCAGATAATTGTATGGGCGTTTGCTTACACTGCTTTGCAAGGATTAATGGTACGGACGGGTTTTTGAGCGGCACCATGAAAGATCTTTAAGAGTGCATCCTCGATAAATATGCGGAATGAACTCAATGCCCCAAAAAAATTGTGTAGCTGCATATTTCCAAGGATAATGACTGGTGAGCACCACGGCCCCTCGTTATCCCGGTAAATTTATGGCCATGCTGCTTATGTGAATGAACGGCCATAAGCCACAAATCTATCCGGGATCCATCTTCAGCAATTGATCGCCTTGCTGTTCAAAATCTGACAAAGCAGGTGTTCAAGTCTATTGCTCTTTCGACCTCGTCATTGCCGGAACAATTTTTCGCTCATTGTCTTAAGTTCTGCGTCAGAGTCGTCCAATTTCTCATAACAGGAAATCGCTGCCCAAGGGTCTTGATGATCAAAATATACATTGCCCAGATTATATAGCAGATCTTTATTGTCAGGATTAAATTCAACAGTTTTTTGTAAAAAAAGCAATTGATTGCTCCGGTTCATTCAATTCAGAGCATGTATTTGCAAGCGCCGCGAAACATTGCCAGTCCCCGGGCCAGTCAGCCAACGATCTTTCAAAAGCAGTTTGCGCGCGCTGGTAGTTTGCTAATTGATACCAGCGCTCTCCCACAATGTACCGCGCGTGATTCAAATCCTCTGAGATAGGTTTTGTTATCGCGTCATCGTCCGGCACGAGATTCAGTACGGATTGGAAGCTCGCTTCTCCGCACCTCGCTTTACACATCAGTTCATGTGCTGGATCAAAAACTCCCGCCATATTTTTCTCCTAGCGTTCCCCGCTTTTTCATTTCTTGCGGACTAGTTTCTTGCGCACAAAATCGGCGATGCCCACATAATCAACCTTGCCCGTGCCCATCAATGGCAGTTCCTTGATTTTGAGGATCATGCGCGGAATCATGATTTCAGCGATACCGGCTTTCTTGCCAGAGACGAGCAATTCGCTGCGATCTGGTTCTTCATGTTCGGTCACCAGCACCAGACGCTCACCCTTTTTTTCGTCCGGCACAGCAACAACAGCGTGCGAAAGGTCCGGCCAGGTGGTGTTGACATGAGCCTCCACCGCGGTTAGCGAAATCATTTCCCCGGCGATTTTGGCAAAGCGCTTGACGCGCCCGATGATCTCCACAAATCCATCATCATCAATCGAGACAATATCGCCAGTGTCATACCAGCCATCCTCAACGGGCTGCAATATGCCGGGTTGATCAGCCATGATATATCCAAGCATCACATTTGGTCCTTTGACGACCAGGCGCCCGCCCTCCTTGATACCCGGCACCGGCTCCAATTTATGCTCAATGGAGGGCATCAAACGTCCAACGGATCCGGCCTTGCAATGCATAGCCGTGTTGACAGCCAGCACTGGAGCGGTCTCGGTGGCCCCATAACCTTCAAAGATGCGAATGCCGAATTTATCAGACCAGATGCGGCGTGTTTCTTTCTTGACTTTTTCAGCTCCGGCAATGACATATCGGATCGAATAAAAATCATATGGATGCGCCATACGGGCATAGCCGCTTAAAAACGTATCGGTGCCAAACAGGATCGTCGCATCGGTCTCATAGACCATCACGGGTACGATCTTGTAATGCAGGGGCGAGGGATAAAGAAACACTTTGACGCCGCCAAGCAAGGGCAGTAAAAACGCCCCGGACAGGCCAAAACTATGAAACAGGGGCAAGGCATTAAAGACCGTATCTTCTGCATTGAGATCAATACGGGCGCTAACTTGCAAGCGGTTAGCCTGCAAATTGGTATGGCTGAGAACAACCCCTTTTGGCACGCCTTCAGAGCCAGATGTAAACAAAACAACCGCCGCGTCATCTGGCGCGGGCTCACCACTCTGCCTTCGATACGCTAACCGTGGCATCAGCTTTTTAACGACACCCGACAGCTTGGCAAACATGTCGATTTCCGCTTTGATATCTTCAAGATAAACAATATCGACAATATCCTTGATGCCCTCAATAATGGGCTCCAGTTCCCCGACCTCGATGAAGCGCCGGGACGTCAAAATCGTATTGAGCTTTGCCGTGCAACAGGCCGAGCGCAGGTTTTTGAGGCCCGTGGAATAGTTGAGATGGGCAGGTACGCGTCCGTAGGCCTGTAAGGCAAAAAACGTCACGCCCATGCCATTGGTGTTAGGCAAGAACACCCCGACCCGCTCGCCCCGTTCGGTGCGTTTGGCAATCCGTCCGCCAAGTACAAAAGATGCCAGCACAATACGATCAAAACTCAAAGGAGCGCGCTCCACATCTTCAAGAATAAGGGTCTTGCGGCCGTGCTGGGAGCGTGCATCAAGCAGGGCATCAAACAAGGTGCGCTTGTAAGGGCCCGTTTCAAACACCATTGAGGTCATGACATCATATAGCTTGTTGCCAACCACTTCGCGGCGCCGCGAAGTGGTGAGGCCCTTTGGTGCCTCCAGCTTTTGCGGTGGCATGATGGTAATGGTGATCTTGGGAAACCATTTGGTTTTGACCCGCGATCCAAGTTTTGAAAATTTTGAATATTGCGCCCCATCAATGCGTACCGGCAAAATGGGCGCATCAGCATGCAGGGCAATACTGCCCGGTCCCTCATAGACCTTCATCAAGGCCCCGGTCACAGTAATCCGCCCTTCGGGAAAAATGACGATATGCTGGCCGCTTTCGACGGTGCGCACCAGTGTTTTGATGGCAATGGGGTTGCTTGGGTCAAGGGGCAGGAAATCAAAGAACGGAAAGGCGATGCGCGCCCACCATTTTTCGGCGATCTGAGTGTTGATGGCAAAGCTTGGATTGCCCGGCCAAAACGAAGCGAGGATCGGTCCATCCAGGAAAGACACATGATTGGCAACAATCACCGCCTTGCCCCCTGCCTTGCTAATATTTTTCGCCCCCTTTATTTCCACGCGATACAGCAATCTGAAAATCTGACGACCAAGACCTTTAACGACCTCTTCAGGTAACAGCTTGCAAATATAGGCGGCCACAAATCCGTTCAACACACCAATCGTCAAAAATAGTTGAGGGACGGTATACCCAGCGCTTAGCATAAATCCTGCAAGCACCGTAGAGACCACCATGAACATAGCGTTGACTATATTGTTGGCAGCGATGTTGCGTGACACATGGTTTGGGTCGGAACTTTCTTGAATAAGCGCGTAAAGCGGCACCGCATAAAGCCCGCCACTAGAAGCGATCATGAACAGATCAAACAGGACACGCCAATTCAATGGTGTGCTCAAAAAAACTCCGATATCAACGAGGCTTCCAGCTCCAGCTCCAGGTACTGGAACGGCATTGCGGCTGGCAAAATATAAATCCACGGAAAAAATCGTGATGGCTAGCGCAGCCAGCGGCACATATTTGGCCGAAACCACCCCTTTTAGCAATTTATTACAAGCAAGTGACCCAAGAGCGATGCCAATGGTGAAAATGGCGATAAACAAGGTGGCCACCATCTCATCGGCATGCAGGGCATTTTTGGAAAACGTGGGAAATTGCGCCAGATACAGCGCCCCCACCAGCCAAAACCACGAGATACCAAGGATTGACAAAAACACGGTGCTATTACTACCAGCATGTTTGATGATGCGAACAGTTTCCGAAAACAGATTATAGTTGACGCGCAGCTCGGGATTTTGAGCTGGTATCGCCGGGATTTTACCGGCCGCAACGTATCCAAACACCGCCAGAACTATCAACGACACAGTGACGATCATCGGCCCCATCTGCTGGGTGATCAGCAAGCCCCCATACATGGTGCCGAGCAAAATCGCCAGAAAGGTGCCGGTTTCAATCAGTGCATTGCCACCAATCAGTTCGTCTTTTTCCAGCAGTTGCGGCAATATCCCGTATTTTAACGGCCCGAAAAAACTCGACTGCGTTCCCATCAGGAACAAAACAAAAAGCAAAAACTCGATATCTTGCAAATAGAAACCAACCGCCGCCAGACCCATCAAAATGATCTCGACAAACTTGATACGCCTGATCAGCATAGCCTTGTCATATTTATCAGCCAGCTGCCCGGCTGTTGCCGAGAACAAAAAAAACGGCAGGATAAAAATCCCTGCCGCTATGGTGATAATCAGGCGGGCATCATAGCCAGCATTGTTTGCAAGGCCGTAAGTAACAAGAATTACCAGCCCTTGTTTGAAGCCATTATCATTAAACGCCCCCAGTGCCTGCGTAATAAAGAGCGGGAAAAAACGCTTCAAACGAAGCAGATGAAACTGGGAGTGGGCCATAACTGCTGTCGATTTTCTTTCAAAAAGGGGGCTGAAACCGATTATTTTCAAGCAGATTATCGATTTATCACTGTCAAAGCAAAAGCTATCTTTACGCGCCTTGTCTTCGCGATTCCTTTAGAGTCTGACTCAATACTAAATCCATAAAAATCAATTACCTGCCATAGCGTCTTGTCAACATTTTGATCTGTCCGATCACGCACCATGCGACTACAGACTGAATGGAATTCTCAACATCCTTGGCCAATCGTCGATTGCCACCAAGCCATGCGAAAGTGCGTTCAACAACCCATCGGCGTGGCAGCACTTCAAAACCTTCCGCTTTGTCGGATCGCTTGATTATTTCTGGTGTCCAGTTGCCGATTTTAGCCAGTGCTTTTTCCAGTTTTGGCCCGGCATATCCCCCATCGGCAAAAAAAATGCGTGATCTGGGGATGGGATATTGCGCCCCTTCAACTCCGAAACGCTACATCCGGACACGTTTTTGAAAATACCTCATATGGGGTTTTGTAGTCGAGACATTTTCTGGGTCGTCTGTTCAGTCTGTCTTCAATCGTCTGAATTTCGACCTGGGTCAGCTTAGCAAAATCAGTTCCTTTTGGAAAATATTGTCGAACGAGCCCATTGGTATGCTCATTGAGGCCACGCTCCCAAGAGTGATAGGGAGTTACACAAATTCTATGAACATTTCAACGATTTTGCCAATGCCAATGCCAATGCCATTCTTGAATTTTTCGTCAAAACCCTACCCGAAAAATGGCACAACTTTCGCGATCGCGTTACTGATAATTTCCACGTAATCCTGCACGATGATTTTCGAGTTTTGGAGTAGGATGGGTATTTGCACAGGATACCCTCAGTATGTTCATATAATGTTCTTGTGTTGTTGGGGCCTGTGCGCTATGGTGGCGTCAACGGAACTTGTCAATTGGGGGCATGGAAATGTTTGCACAAGTCGCTACAGTGGCATTTGCCGGAATTGAAGCAAAGCGCGTCGATGTCCAGGTGCAAATCTCCCCTGGATTACCAGCCTTTGTCGTTGTTGGATTACCTGACAAAGCGGTTGGCGAAAGCCGAGAGCGCGTGCGCGCTGCCTTGTATGCCGTTGGATTAGCCCTTCCTGCCAAACATATTACAGTTAATCTGGCCCCTGCCGATATGCCCAAAGAGGGCAGCCATTATGATCTGCCGATTGTGCTGGCCATGATGGCCTGTATGGGGGCCATGCCCTTTGATCAGCTCAAAGGATATTGCGTGATTGGCGAACTGGCGCTGGATGGGGCGATTTCTATGGTGCCGGGGGGATTGCCCGCAGCGATTGGTGCCAATGAACAAGGTCTTGGGCTGATTTGCCCACGGGATTGCGGGGCTGAAGCGGCCTGGGCTTCACAGGATATGGACATTCTGGCTCCGGGGCATTTGCTGGAGCTGATCAATCACTTCAAAGGCCTGCAAGTGCTCTCACCGCCACAAGCTGTGCTTGAAGAAACCTCTTCTGATTTGCTTGATCTTCGTGATGTGCGAGGGCAGGAAAGCGCTCGCCGGGCGCTTGAGGTGGCAGCGGCTGGCGGTCATAATTTGCTTATGACCGGTCCACCGGGGTCTGGCAAAAGCATGCTAGCGGCAAGATTGCCATCTATTTTGCCTGCGCTTCAACCTGCCGAGATGCTGGAAGTCAGCATGATACGATCAATGGCCGGAGAGCTGGCCGGGGGACAAATCGGCCGCGAGCGACCCTTTCGCGCGCCGCATCATTCCGCGTCCATGGCAGCCTTGGTGGGAGGCGGGGTGCGGCCTAAACCGGGCGAAGTAGCGCTGGCTCACATGGGAGTTTTATTTCTCGATGAATTACCCGAGTTTTCGGTGCAGGTGCTTGATAGTTTGCGCCAGCCCATCGAAACCGGAGAAGTGGTGATCGCTCGTGCCAATCACCGCATTGCCTATCCCTCTCGTATTCAACTGGTGGCGGCCATGAACCCGTGCAAGTGCGGGCGCGCCTTTGAGCAAGGATTTGCCTGTGCCAAAGGTGCTCATTGCGCCGAGCGTTATCAATCGCGCATATCAGGCCCGTTACTGGATCGGCTTGATATGCAAGTTGAGGTACCAGCTGTGTCGACTGCCGATTTGATGATACCCGATAAAACCGCGACCTGCGAGAGCAGCCAACCTGTGCGGGAGCGGGTCAGTGCTGCGCGTAACCGACAGGCCGAGCGCTTTCAAAGCTTGGGTCTTGAAAAAGTACGCACCAATAGTGAGCTTTATGGCGAGGCGCTGGATGAATGTACACGGCCCGATAAAGAGGGCTTGCGTTTGTTGCGTGATGCTTGTGAAAAATTGCGTCTCACTGCCAGAGGATTTCATCGCACTTTGAAAGTAGCGCGCACGCTGGCCGATCTTGATGGATGCGATGAAGTCGCGCGTATCCATATCGCCGAAGCGCTGTCCTATCGCGGCGAAACCCTGCGTCCGAAGGCTTTAGCGTAAGAATTGATTGTCAGATCGCATGCGGGTGATTTCTCGCTGGATTATCCCCATTGGATTCTCCCTAAAGGAGTGATCTTGATCTATGGTATTCGATTTTGCTTGCGCCAAAGGTCCGCTTTGGTTTGCGCCAGCTGTCTTTCCACTTTTGTGAGGCGGGCGACTTTGATATCGAGGGGCAGATCTGAAACACCGCGCTGGCGGGCCAGCAGGTGCCATTTCGCGGCTTCCACAAGGTCTTTTTTGAACACTAATCCATGTGCATAAAGTTTGGCAACGCGGTTCTGGGCGATGGGGTTGCCCTTTTGCGCTGCGCGCAATAGCAAGTTGGCCCCTTGCTTTTGGTTTTTTGTGACTCCCTTGCCCTGATAAAGCATCAAGCCATATTCGAGTTCGGCAACGCTCAATCCAGCATTGGCGGCACGTCCCATCCAGTGAGAGGCCTTGGCGAGGTCAAGCTTGACGCCGGACCCGGCCTGATACAGGCTCGCCAGATCATACTGGGCGCGGGCTTCTTCTTGATTGGCGGCTTTTTGTAACCAGAAGAAAGCCTTTGTCATGTTGACGGGGCGACCGGTTCCTGCCACATGAACGAGCCCCAGATTATATTGCGCCAGTGCATGACCCTGCATAGCGGCAGCCTCAAACAAACCAGCCGCTTGTTTGATATCGCGTTTGATGCCATAGCCCCCAGCCAGTTGCAAGGCGAGTGCGAACTGGGAATCTTTGTCCCCATGCTCCGCGCCTCCCGCATACCATTGTGCGGCTGCTGTTAGATCTTTTTTTACGCCCAGACCTCCGGCATATATGCGCCCGATCAGGGTAAAGGCTTGCGGCTCGCCCTTTTTGGACTGTGCTGTTGCCAATTTGAGGGCTTTTAGATATTCGCCTTTTTGGAAAGCTGCATAGGCCGGGTCGGCACTTGTCGTTTCAACGCTTTGGGTTTGGGGAGCGATTACCGCTGGTGAGCTGCTGGAGCCGAGCCGCTCTTGTTGTTTTGAGGATGTTTTGGCATTTGTCGGCAATGCGCCAAAAACCAGTAACACCAATAAAAATGGTGACAAAACTCGCGCTGATCGATTGCATGTGTTTTGATTGATCACCGCTCGTTCACCTCATTACGATCCTGCTTTGATGACCGGGCAGGTTTTGGCCAGCCAGGTCACCAATTCATCATTGCTTGCCAATTCTTCATTGTTTGCAAGTGCCGGCCACAGGCCTGGGCCAATGGCGACGAAGTCAGCACCGATTTTCACGAGTTCTTCGATCTGCGTGCGATCGGCAACATCAAGCGCCACACAGGGCACCTCAAAAAGCTGCTGCCACCAGTCCACAAATTCAATCAAGGTCTCAGGCACAAAGAGTTCGTCACCAGTCTCAATGCTTCCTTTGTTCAAATCATGATCTTGATCATCAAGCGCGGAAACCGTCTCAACCAGACCGAACCCCACATAGTCGGCACCAGCTTCTCCCATCTGCATGGCGGCATGACGAGACGTGCCGCAATCCACGCCCATAATCGCATCGGTACCCAGCACATCGCGTGCTCGCGCAAAAAGTGCTGCATCTGCACTCATATGAAGACCATCGCATCTTAACTTATGGGCATTTTCCAATGCTTTTTCGAAGCTTTTGCGGTCCACCCCATATTGGGGAGAGGTGAGATCGGCAAGCACGGCGATATTTTTTTGCTGCAAAGCGGCCATCAGCGTTTTGAGCTGTTGTTGTTCATTGGTCGAACTTTGAGGGCCGCCCATTTCCTTGAGCTCAAGATTGACGCAGGCAATATCGAGCCTTGAGATCAGGCGGTCAAGCAATTGTGTCAGGAGCTCGATCTCATCGAGCTCCTTTACAGGGACGTTCAGATAAAGGCGTGTCTGGTGGTTGGCGACGCTCATGGGATGTCCTGTATTCTTGCCTTGGTTAAAGGGGAGGCGTTGCCGGAATGGCATTGCAATCACCCCCTTGTTACTATGTCAGGTGCTCGAAACATATTCATATGTGAAAGTCAATTGCGGTGTTATCTATCGCCCCTTCAATATTTGGCGCGTCGAGCTGTTTAAGTTATATAGCTTGCATAGCAGTAAAATGTTATTGGATTTAATTGGGATTTTCACTTTCTCTTTGCATGCTGGTATGGCCATTGGCGAGGAGCGAGGTGAAAAAGTGGGTCCGATAGCAGAGATTTTGTCGAGCGACTTATTGAAGATGACTATAGACCAATTCTAAGATAATAAACGGAGAGGATTGGCTCTCATAAACGAAGCAGCCAGTTTAGGAGATTTAGAGGCGCAATTCGTTTATGGAAATTATGGCGGACCGCAGAATGAAACCGGCTTGGACCGGTCAAATAATGATACGATCGATGCTTACAAGTTTTTGTCAATTGTAGTAAATAAGGGGCACAGGCTTGCCTTAGCAACACTAGATGACGAAATTGGAGCTCTTACCGGCAACGTTCTGGGGACTCCTTAACGTGAGTGGGATAAGAAAAAAACCTATAGGTCCGCGCTGCTGAAGGCAATTTCATGTGCACTTGGAAATGATTATAAAAAAACGTTGTTGTACCATCGAGAGTTGCCAGGATGTGGCGACTGAAAAATATGATTTGAGAAGAGTTTAAAGAACAGAGGTGAAGTGTGTTATTAAAGTAGGAGCGGAACATAAAATCAATGATGACATGGACATACAATTAAGACATATTCTAAACTAGACAATTGATCATCATATATTTGTAAGTCATTCGCGATAGGACTACAAATCGACGAAACAACTGGCAGTGTCCTTGCATATGGGTCATGTTGAACATAAATTCAGGCAATGCAGACAATTTCCGATTGATCGGTTATGAATTGTCAGAGATGAGAAAATTTGCTGGCAAATAAGCTTCTTTTGGTGCAAACCCGGGCAAAGAGAACCGACACGAATATAGATAGGGACGTTTCATGAATTCGAACTTCCGCAATTTTGCAATCTGGGTCATTATTGGCCTCTTGCTGATCGCCTTGTTTAATCTGTTTCAGGGGCCAGTTCCACGGGGCAACTCTGACGAGATCAACTATTCCGAGTTTCTCACCAAGGTCAATGAAGGCGGCATACGTGATGTGACGATTTCGGGCCGCAAGATCACGGGTCATTTGTCCAATGATCGCGTCTTTGCTACCTATGCGCCTGATGATCCCAAACTCGTGGAACGTTTGGCCGAGAAAAATGTAAGCATAAAGGCGCAGCCATTGGCCGAAGAGGGCCACAGCCTGTTCTCCATTTTGATTTCATGGTTCCCTATGTTGCTTCTGATTGCTGTATGGATTTTCTTCATGCGTCAGATGCAATCTGGTTCGGGCCGCGCCATGGGTTTTGGAAAATCAAAGGCCAAGCTTTTGACCGAGCAGCATGGCCGTGTCACCTTTGAAGATGTGGCAGGCGTCGATGAAGCCAAGGAAGAGCTGGAAGAGATCGTTGATTTTTTGCGCGATCCCGGCCGCTATCAGCGATTGGGCGGTAAAATCCCGCGCGGTGCTTTGCTGGTTGGACCTCCAGGTACTGGTAAGACACTGATCGCCCGCGCCGTGGCTGGTGAGGCTAATGTGCCATTCTATACAATTTCTGGTTCTGATTTTGTGGAAATGTTCGTGGGCGTTGGTGCGTCTCGTGTGCGCGATATGTTCGAACAGGCAAAGAAAAATGCGCCTTGCATCATCTTTATCGATGAAATCGATGCTGTTGGTCGGCACAGGGGTGCTGGCCTTGGCGGTGGTAACGATGAGCGCGAACAGGCCCTCATCTGGTTGTTGGTGGAGATGGATGGCTTTGAAGGTAATGAGAGCATCATCCTGATCGCTGCCACCAATCGTCCTGACGTGCTGGACCCCGCTTTGCTGCGTCCGGGCCGTTTCGACCGTCAAGTTGTGGTGCCGCGTCCAGATATTATCGGCCGTGAGAAAATCCTTAAAATTCACGTACGTAAAGTACCGATCGCTCCCGATGTTGATTTGCGGGTCATTGCCCGTGGTACGCCTGGTTTTTCCGGTGCGGATCTGGCCAATCTGGTCAATGAAGCAGCATTGCTGGCGGCTCGTCGCTCCCGGCGCATAGTTACACATGCTGAGTTTGAGGACGCCAAGGACAAGGTCATGATGGGCACAGAACGCCGTTCCATGGTGATGTCCGAAGAAGAGAAAAAACTCACCGCCTATCATGAAGGCGGGCATGCGCTGGTCGCCATGAAATTGCCGGCTTCTGATCCGGTGCACAAGGCAACGATCATTCCGCGCGGACGTGCGCTTGGCATGGTTATGCGCCTGCCAGAACGCGATCAGCTGTCCATGACGAGAGCCAAGATGCAAGCTGATATGGCGGTCGCTATGGGTGGACGTGTGGCAGAAGAAATTATCTTTGGTCACGACATGGTCACCTCTGGCGCCTCCAGTGATATCAAGATGGCGACGAACCTTGCCAGAGCTATGGCCACACAATTTGGCATGTCCGACAAGCTGGGGCCTTTGGCTTACGGTGAAAACGAAGAAGAAGTGTTCCTTGGACATTCGGTTGCCCGCTCGCAGCATATCTCTGACGATACACAACAGCTAGTGGATGCAGAGGTGCACCGTTTCGTCGATGAAGGTTATGACAAGGCTCGCGAAATTCTCGAAAAGTACATGGATGAGTTGCATGTTATCGGCAAGGGTCTGCTGGAATATGAAACCCTGTCCGGCAAAGAAATCAAGGATTTGCTGGATGGCAAAGACCCGATCCGCGATTATGGCGATGATGGTGGCAATAATGAAAGCGCCGTGCCAACTGCTGGTGTTCCCAAGAAAAAAGGCGGCGATGAACCAGAGCCAGGCGATATGGAACCCCAGCCGAGCTAAGGCTCGCCGAGTAGAGTAAGAAAAAAACCACTGGTCATGAACCAGTGGTTTTTTTTATTGCCAGAGTATGAAGGAGAAACAAATGTCAATGACGGCCCGAGTATATCTGATCACTCAGTCTTCATATAACGCAGCGATGTGCGGAGACGTAGAAAACTATCATACGCTGGAGCATATTGATCTCGACAAGGCATGGCATGCGATACACTATTTGATAACCAATGACAGTTCGCTTGAGTTTCTTTTTTCGGGAGTTCAGATTGATGAGGTTTCAGAACATTGCGAGGTTCATTCGCCCCAAAACGTAGCCAGCTTGCATGAAACTCTCAAGGCGAAGAAAGTCAGTGAGCTCATGGCGAAGTTCGATCCTGAACGTTTTGATGAACTCAAAATCTATGATGGTCCGGGCTGGGGGAATCGGGATGCTGAATATATCCAGTCCAATCTTTTGACCTTTTTGGATGTGCTAGAAACAGCATCTTCCAAAGGTTATGGCTTTTGCGTCGTCATTTGCTAGTCGCTTGGTTTTCCGCCTTCGCCGGAATAACGAGCGCAGTGATTTCATCACTCACTTTTCTTATAAAATGGGGATGAAAGGGGCTCGCGCTCAAATAGCGTAGCGGTAGCACAACTCAAGACGCCCTTTTCTACCGTCTGCGCAAGACATTTTTCTTGCTTCAACAATTCGCTCCCTAGATTTTATGATCGACACCCTCTATATGTCTGGCAACAGATTTTTTCCCCATATGAGAGGCACGATATATGGCTGACGTGAAACATGCGAAATTGATGATTTTGGGTTCTGGACCGGCTGGATATACGGCGGCGATTTATGCAGCGCGCGCCATGGTAGAGCCGGTGCTTATTCAGGGCATGCAGCCCGGCGGACAGCTGACCATTACCACTGAAGTTGAAAATTATCCCGGCTTTACCGAAGAAATACAGGGCCCGTGGCTGATGGAACAGATGCAGGGTCAGGCCGAGCGCATGGGCACGGAAATGGTGCAGGACCATATTGTTGAAGTGGATTTCACCAGCAAGCCCATTACCATGAAGGGGGATGGCGATAATCGTTATAGCTGCGATGCGCTGATTATCTGCACGGGCGCTCAGGCGCGCTGGCTTGGCCTGCCATCTGAAACCAGGTTTCAGGGCTATGGCGTCTCAGCCTGTGCGACCTGTGACGGATTTTTCTATCGTGGTAAAGACGTCATTGTCGTAGGCGGTGGCAATACGGCGCTGGAAGAAGCTATCTTCTTGACCAATTTTGCCAAAAAAGTCTATCTCGTGCATCGCAGAGATGAGCTGCGCGGTGAAAAAATATTGCAGCATCGTTTGCTCGACAATGACAAGATCGAAGTGATCTGGGATACGGTTCTGGACGAGGTTGTCGGCGAAGAAGCCCCCCTTGCGGTCACGGCAGCCAAGCTGAAAAATGTCAAAACCAATGAAGTGAGTGAACTTCCCATCGACGGTATTTTCATCGCCATCGGGCACGCTCCCTCGACCGAGCTGTTTGTCGACAAGCTGGATATGAAGCCCAATAAATACCTCATCACGAAACCTGACAGCACCAAAACGAATATCCCCGGCGTCTTTGCAGCTGGTGATGTCACCGATGATCTGTATCGCCAGGCGGTCACAGCTGCTGGCTTTGGCTGCATGGCAGCGCTGGAAGCTGAAAAGTATCTCAATGAGGTTGAGGCGAAGGGATAAGACAGCGGAGACGACAATACCCTGTGCGAGCGCTGTTGGGGACTTGTCCCCAAGCCCCCGTTTTGATCATGGCTGGGATATCAGGCGATAAGTGTCTGACAGACATAGAGGTATTAGATAGGAGTTTTAAGTCATGTGGACTTGCACAGAGTAGCGACAGACAAGAATAATCAAAAGTGATAATGCTCATCCTGAATTATTATATTTTATTATAGATATGTTTGGTCGGTGGGGATTTTTGGTTCTGAGAATGGGAGGCGGGATGCTCCGTGAACTGAACTGGTAAAATAGAGAACAATGCGGCTAGTGAAAAAACAGGCAGTAGTGCAGGAATAATTTCCCATGCAAATCGAGGGTTTGGCTCGTAATGAGTATATCGCGGAGGTCATAGAAAAAGCTGATGGTCTCAGGTGGGCAAATTGATTACGCATGAAAGGCACCACATGGATCGCCGCAGCAGACAGGCAGGCGGCAATTTGTTTTTGAGGGAATTTGGTGTGTTCTACTGACGTGCCCTTTTAGCCGCACTTGTAAATTTCTGTGTGCGTAAAAATTTTGAGCCTATTTCTCGACACAATGTAGACGCATGTAAGAGTTGCTGGGGAGCGTCACCGCGTATTGTATTACGAGCAGGGGAGTTCCAGCACATGTTCAGCAAACAACCAAATGCCAGTCATCAAGATGATCACGACAATCAATCATTGGCCACTATTGATCGTATCCATCCTGTTGGCCGTGAGCCACTTCAAACTTATGAACCACCAACCATTGTCAATGGTTCTGTGATAGGATCCGATCTGACAATCCTTGGTGAAAATATCAATATTGTATCCAAGGAATCTCTGCAGATCGATGGCGAAGTTCATGGTGATGTCAGCGGCAAAAGAGTGAATATTGGTGTGAACGGCATGGTCGTTGGTACGATTAGTGCCGACAGTGTAGAGATTGATGGCGGTGTTCAAGGCACTGTGCGGGCGCAAGAAGTTCGTCTCAATGCAGAGGCAAAAGTCTTGGGCGAGTTGATCCATCAAACGCTTGTGGTATCGCAGGGCGCCGAATTTGAGGGCAGTGTGCATCGGCCAAAAAATAACTCTGAGCTGATACCAGACCTTGAGGGTAAACGCTCAGACCATGTGGCCAAGCCTCCCACAAAAATCAGCTCTCTTAAGCCGGCTTCGGAGCTGCCACCAGATTTCTATACCGATCCGCTTGAGGCCAAGCCCCTCGAAAAACCTGCGCTGCACGCGCAGCCATAACCAATTAGCAGCAGGGCCTATAGACTGTCACCGTTTGACATGAGTGTCTTTTGTTCAGCTTCCACTTGTTCGCGTAATTAGGTTTTAAAGGCCAAGCTGTGACCCCGCTCTCCTCGGATTGAGGAGAGCGGGGTATTAGTTTTAAAAGCTTAGACGCGTTGCGTATTTCACCTGTGCAAGGTTACTGACTTGTTGGGTGATTTCTTCAGGAACGCTGCTGTCCAGCTTGATCAGGGCGATGGCTTCGCCTATTTCCTTGTTGCGACCAAGATGGAAGGTCGCGATATTGAGACCGGCCCCGCCCAGAATGTCACCAACCGCACCGATATAGCCCGGCTTGTCATGATTGACCGTGTAAAGCATGTGCGGCCCCAGCTTGGCCTCCATATCGATACCCTTGATCTGGATGATCCGCGGTTGGCCATCAGCGAAAACGGTGCCAGCGACGGTACGCTTGCTGCCTTTGTCTGTTTCGACCTCAATACGCATATAGGTTTCAAACGCGCCTTCCTGACCGCGGGTTGTGATCTCGACATCGATGCCTCTGTCCTTGGCAAGCACGGGTGCACTGATCATATTGATGTCATTGAGCATGGGGCGCAAGACCCCCGCTAAAGCCGCAGAGGTCAAAGCTTTAGTGTTGAGATCACTTATTTCACCTGCATATTCGATACGAACACGTTTCAAGCCGCTCTGCACTAGTTGTCCGACAAACAGGCCGAGCTGATCGGCAAGTGTCACATAAGGCTTGAGCTTGGGGGCCTCTTCCGCAGAGATTGAGGGAAAATTGATGGCGTTGGTAATGGCACCAGTTAGCAAATAATCTGACAATTGTTCGGCAACCTGCAGCGCCACATTTTCCTGGGCTTCCAGAGTTGAAGCCCCTAGATGCGGCGTACACAAGACATTTTCCATACCAAATAGTGCAATGTCCTTGGCTGGTTCATTTTCAAACACATCAAGACCAGCGCCCGCGACCTTGCCGCTTTCAAGAGCTGCTTTGAGATCAGCTTCGACGATCAATCCGCCTCTGGCACAATTGATGACGTAAACGCCGTCTTTCATTTTCGCGAAGGCGTCTGCGTTGATCATGCCGTCGGTCTTTTCGGTCTTTGGCGTATGCAGGGAGATAAAATCAGCGCGAGCGTAAAGCTCGTCCAATTCGACTTTTTCGATACCAAGATTGTCGGCCCGCTCTTGTGACAAGAACGGATCAGCGGCCACGACTTTCATTTGCAGTCCCTTGGCGCGCACAGCAGCATTGCCGCCAATATTTCCGCAACCAATTACGCCAAATGTTTTGCCGGTGACCTCGACGCCCATAAAACGTGATTTTTCCCATTTGCCGTCGTGTGTGCTTTTGTCAGCTGCGGGGATTTGGCGTGCGAGAGCCAGCATCATGGTGATGGCGTGCTCGGCAGTGGTGATCGAATTGCCAAACGGGGTGTTCATAACGATCACGCCAGCGCCAGAAGCGGCGGTCAGGTCAACATTGTCAACGCCAATACCGGCGCGGCCAATGACCTTGAGTTTTTTGGCCGCTGCCATGACTTCGGCATCGGGACGGGTGGCGGACCGAATGGCTAAGCCATTATAATCGCCAATGCAGGCGATCAGTTCTTCTTTGCTCATGCCAGGCTTGTAATCAACGTCAATGCCGCGTTCTTTAAATTTGGCTTCGGCAAGCGGACTCATCTTGTCCGAGATCAGAACGCGAGGTGTTTTATTGTCGCTCATGGGTGGTTCTCCTTTGGAGAGGATTGTTTGGTAAAATACTGTATAGGCGTCATCTTTGCCTTTGCAGAGATGATAATTATCAAGCTAAGCCTGCTCGCTTGAAGCATGTTCGAAGGCCCAGTCGAGCCATGGAAACAAAGCTTCAAGGTTTGAACGCTCGACCGTTGATCCGGCCCAGATGCGCAATCCGGGAGGAGCATCTTTATAAGCGCCAAGGTCAAATGCTGCGCCTTCTTGTTCTAGCAAGGCCACCATTTTCTTGACGAACAACCATTGATCAGCGCTTTCCATAGCAGCGATTTTGGCGTCGGTGATTTTGAGGCAAACCGACGTGTTGGAGCGCAGATTTTCATCGACGCACAAAAAATCGATCCAGTCAGTGCGAGCGACCCAATCGGCAATAGCTGATGTGTTGTCGTCGGCACGTTTGATCATGTTTTGCAGACCGCCAATATCAGCGGCCCATTTAAGGGCATCCAGATAGTCTTCGAGCGCCAGCATGCCAGGTGTGTTGATGGTAGCACCTTCAAAAATGCCTTTGATCAACTCATTACCGTTTTTGCCAGCTTTGGTGAGGCGGAAGATTTTCGGCATTGGCCATGGAGGCGTATAGCTTAAAAGGCGGGCCACAGCACGAGGGCTCAATATGAGCATGCCGTGCGCAGCTTCTCCGCCCAATACTTTTTGCCACGAGTACGTTGTTACATCGAGCTTGTCCCATGCAAGGTCCTGCGCAAATACGGCAGATGTTGCATCGCAAATCGTCAGGCCCGTGCGGTCCGCGTCGATCCATTCACCGTTTGGCACGCGCACACCAGAGGTGGTCCCGTTCCAGGTGAAGATCACATCTCTGGAAAAATCAATCGCATCCAGATCTGGCAGCTCGCCATAGCCAGCATCTAACGTCCGTGTATCGCTCAGTTTGAGCTGACCTTTTATGTCGCTGGCCCAGCCTTTGCCAAAGCTTTCCCAAAACACGATATCGACGCCGCGTTCGCCTAAAAGCGACCACATCGCCATTTCAACCGCACCGGTGTCAGAGGCTGGGACAATACCGATGAGATAATCATCGGGAATACCAAGCAGCGAGCGTGTTTCGTCAATCGCTTGTTTGAGACGGGCTTTGCCCGGCTTGGAGCGATGGGAGCGACCCAGCAGATCTGTATTGAGATTGTTGAGAGACCAATTTGGTCGTTTTGTGCAAGGACCAGAAGAAAAACGCGGATTATCCGGCCGCGCTGCCGGTTTCGTGACCTCAGTCATAGATGTCTATCCTTCCAGATAGTTAGCCTCTCGTTGGGGAGAGGTAGCCCACCTCGGGAGGTAGGCTCATCAAACGACAGAGTCAAATGAAAAATCTGCGACATTTGTTTGTTGGGTTTATGTTTTACCCTTTTTTATCCTGCACAAGGGGTAGTAGTTTAGTAAATGTGAACAACCACCGGCTAAAGCCGGTGGCTTCGAGTTATGGTTGAAAGGCGGAATTACGGACAGTTTACTAAATGCACCAAACATCTGCCCTACACACACCATGTCAATCGCACTACTTTTCCATATCAATCTTGTTAGCGAACCTCCCAACTATCAGTAACTTCGGCGTTTTTTTGTGGATGAGTGGAGAGCTTCTGTTGCCCGGTGCTCCCCAAACCGCGCCTAGGCGTGCGACCGCGTAGGACTTAAATGAGATACTAGTACCGCTTACGCAGCAATAGCAGTCTCCGCATAGTTGTCATTTGCAACTACAAAATAGCCCGATAACGGCGGTACAATGCCGAGCAAAAGATAACCCTTTACACCCTCGTCGATCCTATTTCGCCCCCATCAGATGCACTCGGGCAAGCAGCCCAACTGCACTTGGTGGAGGCGCCGGGTACTGCCCCCGGGTCCGAATGGTTTATTACGATCACAGTTTATCGCCATATCCGAAACAAGTCCGGCAACTACAATATATGCAATCAAAAAGGTAAATTAAAGACTTATATTGGTTTAACGTTGAGAGGGGTGTGGGCAAAGAGGGGACTGGCTAGCAGCTTTCCCTAAACATCTTCTGGCTGGAAGAACTCTGTATCAAGGTCTTCCAGCTTGTCGGCCATGAACTTTCGGGCGTCCTGGATGGCTTGATTATATTGCGAGGGGCCGATCTGCTGTAGCATGAAATCAACGAGCTCGCGGGCGCGAAATTGGCTGATGTCCTCATCGAACTGACTGGAGAAATAACCCATAAGGGAGCGCACGATCTCATTTTTGTGGTCTTCATTGAGTTTTATGCGCATATCTGCTTGTTCGCCCATCAATCATCATCCACATGGTAGACGCCGGTTTTGGGATCCTTTTTGAGTTCCTGGGCGTCTTGGCGAGAAAAATTATCGGGTTTTTGTTTGGCGCAGGCCTTGGCGGTTTTTGTCGCTTTTTCCATATTGGCGGTAAATTTACGTATCTTTTTACTGATCCATTTGCCACCAAAATAGGCGCTAGCACCAATTGCTGCCAATATGAGTAGCTGGGGCATGAATGATTGTCCTCTAACACCGATAACCGATGAACACACTAACTGGCACTATAGGCCAAAACGTGACCAAAGGGCACGCGCTTCCAATGTTGAGAGCACGTCATCAGTCAGACCTGCTGTGATCGTCTGGCTTGGTGGCAAAGCGTTACCGATGCCAGCGCGCTTGAACAGTCCGCGCTTGGGGGAAATGAGTTTCAGATTGACCTTGTCGCCAAATTTTCTGCGCATCACCAATCGCAAATCTCCCAACCCGTCGATCAGACCGAGTTCAACGGCCTTGGTACCGCTCCAGAATTCGCCGGTAAATAGCATATCTCCAGCAGCAGATATCTTGTCACCGCGCCGGTTTTCAACGAGCGAGCGAAAGGCATGATGAATGTCTTTTTGCAAGGCTTTGAGGCGGATAATTTCTTCTGGCTGTTCGGGTGCGAACGGGTCAAGACTCATTTTACGCTCCCCTGCCGTGTAGACGCGGCGCTCAACGCCAACTTTTTCGATAGCCTTGTGAAACCCGAAACCAGCCGAAATGACGCCGATGGAACCAAGGATCGAACTGTCATCCGCGTAGACTTCATCGCCTGCAAGCGCCAGCCAATAGCCACCCGAAGCGGCGACGTCTTCAACGAAACTATAAACCGGAATATCGTTTTCTTGGGCGAGTGCCCGGATGCGGTTGAAGATTAGTTTTGATTGCACCGGAGAGCCACCGGGAGAATTTATCTGCAGCGCTACGGCCTTGGCATTTTTGAGCGAAAAAGCTTTTTCGATCTGTTCGGCAAGGTTGACCAGATTAAGCCCGGGCGACAAAGGCGAGCTGATGCCAATAGCACCAGAGAGACGCAGAACAGGCACAACGGGAGAGCGGTCAAACCAGCTTTTGGGGGAAAACAGTGACATAGTTCTTTTACCTGTATCGGTTTGAGTGATTGAATTTATGCGAATGTTGTGCTTTTTGCACCAGAAATCAAGCTTTGTTTGAGCGATGCACATAGGTGCTGATGGCAATACCAAGGCCAAACATGATCGAGGCGATGCTGCTGCCACCATAAGACATCAAGGGCAGGGGCACGCCAACGACGGGCAACATACCCATCACCATGCCCATATTGATGAACACATATAAAAACATGGTCAAAGCCATGCCGCTAATGACGAGGCGACCATAGAGGTTTTTCGTGCGCAAGGCCATGAGCGATAGCATGCCAAAGCAGACCATATAAAGCCCCATCAGTCCTGCGGCTCCCATGAAACCTCGTTCCTCGGTGAACATGGCGAAGATGAAATCGGTATGTTTTTTTGGCAGGAAATTGAGCTGGCTCTGGGTGCCTTGCATCACGCCCTTGCCCCACATGTCAGCAGAACCAATGGCAATTTTTGATTGTAGTATATGATAGCCAGCGCCCAGCGGATCTTTTTCTGGATCAAGATAGGTGAAAACGCGTTCGCGCTGATAAGGCAGCAGATTGGCCCACAAGATGGGAAGAGCCGATATGAACGTGATAATGGCGGTGATGAAATAGAGGCTGTTGACGCCAGCGAGAAAGATCATGCCCGCCCCGATCATGGCAACTATCATGGTAGTACCTAGATCTGGCTGCAGGAAGATAGGCAATAAAGGCGCAAGAATCATCACGGCAGGAGCGATTAGATAAAGCGGATGCGAAATTTTGTTTGCGGGAACAAAATGAAAATAGCGGGCCAGTGCCAGCACAAGAGTGATTTTGAGAAGTTCCGAGGGTTGCAGGCTGACACCAAAAACCATCAACCAGCGCTTGGCACCAGCTCCGGGCGGGCTGACACCGATCAGTGGCACCAGTAAAACAAGTACAATCGCCAGTGCAAAAAGTGGATAGCTCAGGCGCATCCAGATGGAAGGTGGCACCATGACAAAGGTGATGAGCGCTGCAAGGGCGATCAAATAGCGAATGAGTTGTTGATCCGCATAGATCGCCACATTGTTTAATTGGATGGATTGCAAGGTCAAGATGCCAAGCCCGGCGATCAGCGATATGACAGCCAGAAACATCCACGGCAGGTACGCAAGTTTTCGTAAAATTGGCAGAGGTAGGGGCGCGTTGTTCACAGATCAACTTCCTCGTTTGATGAGGGTGAGCCATTCTTTGCTGTTCGTGCTGGATACCGCAGCGAGGCATGCGATACCCGTTGCACTGGATCGCGGATCAATAGCATTTTCATCACGTCGCGCGCCACAGGCCCTGCAACCTTGCCTCCACTTTTGCCATGCTCAATGATCACGGAGATGGCATAACGTGGATTGTTGGCGGGAGCGAAGGCGACAAACAGGGCATGGTCCCGATATTTCCATTCGATTTTCTTGCCCGCCTTAATGCCGCGATTGCCACGCACCTGCGAGGTGCCGGTTTTGCCAGCCATTTGCAAACCTGGCCAACCAAGCGCGGCTTTTGGCCCAGTGCCATCGCGATCATTGATGACGCCGGTCATAGCTTTGCGGATCAGCTTGAGCGAGCCTTCATTGATATCGAGTTTGCGTGGTACAAGCCGGGGCGCTTTGTCTTTGGTATGGGCAAAACGTGGTTTCACTTTGCGTCCGGTTGCAAGCCGTGCCGTCATGACCGCCAGCTGCAACGGGGTCGTCAGCACGTAGCCCTGACCAATCCCGGCCAACATAGTTTCACCGCCAAACCAGATGCGTCGCTTGATCGATTGTTTCCAGTCGGGGTCGGGGATGAGCCCCGCCTTTTGTCCCGGCAGGCCGCAATCATAGACCTCGCCCAGTCCAAGCTTGTGTGCCATCGCAGCAAGGCGGTGAATGCCAACTTTGCGGGCGGTCTTATAGAAATAAACATCACAACTCTGTTTGAGAGCCTTGTGGAGATGCATATTCCCATGCCCGGAGCGGTTCCAGCAATGGAATTTATGTTTTTGCCATTCTATAGCTCCTGTGCATTTGAACTTTATTCGAGGAGTGATGACACCGGCCTCAAGTGCCGCCAGTGCCGTGACCAATTTAAAGGTTGAACCCGGGGGATACTGGCCTCGTGTGGCCTTGTCGCTCAAGGGATTATCCTTGGCGATTTTAAGCTCACGCCAGCGCTTTTCATCTATGGGGTGCGTGAGTATATTGGGATCGAAAGTGGGTGTAGAGCACATGGCAACCACGTCGCCGCTATTGACATCAATCGCCACCACGGCGGCGCGCCGATAGGGGGAGAGTCGTTTCAAAATTCGCTGCTGCAATACATGATCGATCGTTAGGTAAAGATCAGCGCCATCAGCAGAGGGCTTCTCGCCCAGTGTCTTTGTGTTGCGACCACGCGAATTGACTTCAAGCTCTTGATGGCCCGACTTGCCCTGCAAAACCTCATTGAACCCTTGCTCAATGCCATTGGCTCCCACCAGCGTGCCGGGCAAGCGCAAGGCGGGTTTGGTGGCTAGTTGCAGGTCTGTTGGCGGGCGCAGATGGCCGACAATATGGGCAAACTCCTCGCCATAATGATATTGTCGCCGCCAGCTGATATCGCCGATGATGCCTGGGATGCGCTGGCCAAGCACATTGATGCGGGCAAATTGACCCCAGCCGATGTTATCGGTGATGAGGATAGGGATTTGCGGGTTTTGTTGTCGTGCGATGCGTAATATTCTTTGTTTTTGCCGCGTCGAAACCGGAATGGTGCGGGTCAGCAGATCAAGGGACGTGGCGACATTGTTTGCCTTGTCTGGAATCAGCAGGACGCGCAGGTTTTGGGAGTTGGAGGCGATCAGTGTCTGTGTGCGATCATAGATTTTGCCGCGAATAGAGGGCAGAAATCTGGTTGCCGTGCGGTTATCCTCAGAAAGACTTTTATATTTTCTCCCCTCGATATTTTGCAGATTATAAAGTTTGCTGGCGAGCAGCCCAAACAGTCCCAGCCCTCCAGCTCCCAGCAGAACCGTTCGTCTGGTGAACCGGTCGCTTTGGATGCTTTGCGTGTCTTTGGGGGTTGCCTTGGTCCGGTGTGACGAGTAGCGCGCAGATTGACCGCCTGACAAGGGTTTAGCTTTTTTGTGCAGCTGGCCCATGCTGGCAAATTGAGCGCAGTG
>JAAETJ010000634.1 GCA_024228495.1 bacterium
ATTTACAGGAACGTCAGCAATATCAACATTTGAGACATAAAGACTGTCAGATTAATTAGCATCAAAATTGATTTTTTTTCAGATCGAGTTTGAGCTACCACACCTGACGTCAACCATCTCGTCCGATTGTTAACGCCACTCAAAACCCGAAGGTATTTGCCGAAAGTTAATACGCCCTGTTTTTTCTTTCTTCAAAAGTCCATCAATTTAAAGTCCAACAGATATCTATTTTTCGCATTCGTTAACTCAATTAACTGACAGCGATGACATGAAAGCGTTATAAATGGAGAGTCGTTGAGGCAGGTATGACGCCAGCAGAGATTTGACGGTCGAAGTTGACGCCATACCTACAGATAAACCGTGCAGATGCAAAAATAAAGCAAAAATAAAGGGGTCAGGCCTGAATGGCACTTACTTAAGCTTTTTGGGGTGTCCATTTTCAATAACCTCGACGCGGGCTTGATGCCTTGGTTTAGTGAGTAAAGGATACGGTTTTGGTCTTCGTTTGACTGCCCTGGGTTCTATTCTACCGGGTCTATTGGCGACTCTCTGTTGGGCGATCAATAGGCACAAAGCCTGCCGATTTCCAACATCTTGCCCATCGGTCTGTTGCACCCAGACTAGCCAAAGTTGCAAACTATGTTTGAAACTAATCGTTCTTGGCAGGATATTGGTCATCAAGGCGGATTGGATCATCATCAGCCTGATCAAGTTGTAGGCCAACAGGTAGACCCAGATTTCCTTGAGAATCATATCAGGTGTTTTGCAGCTCAGGACATTCATGCCCATCGTGGTTTTAATATCCCGGATATCCAGCTCCACATTCCATCGGCTTTTATAGAGCAGTTTCAATTCATTTTTGGGTGCGGATTTTGGGCACATCATAGTCGTGACCATAATTTTACCGCCCGCTTTAAACTCCCGGATATTGATGCGATCCGGCGTCGCCAGATAGTGTTCGTCGCTCATCCAGTCGGGTTTCTTTTTGGGTTTGGTAATGGTGATGATATGGTCACGTTCACCGAGTTTTTGACCTTGCCTGAAATCGGTGCTTTTCCTTCGAGAGCCATTCTGTTCCATGAGTAGATCAACCCCTTTGCTTTGCATATCGGCGATAAAGAAATAGGTGGGAAAGTAAGCGTCACCGAGCACCAGATCACCCGGCATAAAGCTGTCTTGCAGTGACCGTAACAGGGTTTGCTCATCGCCACCCTTGCCTTTGAAGTGGCCAACAGCGGCATTCAACAAAGCGCCACTGGACAGGCAGGTGATACCAACCAAACGGCAGATGGGGAAGCCTAAACCTGCTTTCTGCCCCTTTGGCTGGGGGTATTTAGCCTGGTTGGACGCGGTGTCAGGCATGGTGATTGTGGTGCCATCTGCAATTTTAACTTTGCGACCTTTCCATCGCCAATCATCAGTCACTTTATTGTCGATAATCGTGCCCAGGTATTGCGTTAACCTGGCCACCATATCCAGGGGTAATCTTTGCCTTGCTCGACAGTAGCCACCGGTATGAGTGCTGCAAGCTGTCAGGCCACCAATGAGTCTTTTCATCGCTGCCTGATTCACACTATTTTGACAGGAGCGATCGGCACTGAGTGCCTGCGTGATGAACATCGACAGGGTTTCAGTGGGTGGAAACATCCTTTCGCGGTGATCTGGTAACAGCGCTTCAACTTCTTCAAACAGGGTATCACTGGTCAGCAGGTTGAAGATGCCATAACAATCACTCGTCAAGGCATGGGACTGAATGGATTTTTGTTGAAACAAAGTGGCGCTACGGATAGGATTCATGACAGATCGACTCAGGGTGGTGGTGGATGGTTTGGCGATTTGAAGCCTAACCACCTTGTCGGTCTTTTTCTATGATAATTTGAGCTGTTTTTAGCTTAAGTAAGTGCCATTCTGATCAGTTCCTTTGTTTAAGGTCTACTGGAGTATTCTAGAAAGCAGGTTTAACCCTCTCCCCCATACATCGCCCGCATAGCCTTCTTATCCAACTTGCCCACACTGGTCCTGGGTAAAGCATCAACAAACTCCACACGCCCGGGTATCGCCCATTTCGATAAACGCCCCTGTTCCACCTCTTTGGCTACGACAGCCTGAACATCTGCAATGCTTAGACTGTGGTCAGACCTGACCACTGCTACCATTGGCCTCTCGCCCCAGCGTTCATGGGGAATTCCGAATGCCGCGACTTCACTGACGCCCGCACAACGGGAAATGACATCTTCGAGTTCCAGTGAGGAAATCCATTCGCCACCGGATTTGATCACGTCTTTGATGCGGTCGATGATATGCAGTGAACCGCCTTCGTCGAAATATCCAACGTCACCGGTGTGTAAATAACCACCCTGCCATAAGGTTTCCGATCGTTCTGGATTACGGGTATATCCCTGGGTTAACCAGGGGGTACGAACAACAACTTCACCGCTGACCGATCCGCCACGTGGTATGTCATTCATTTCAGCATCTACCACTCGCAGGTCAACCATAGC
>JAAETJ010000635.1 GCA_024228495.1 bacterium
CGTGAGTTCGAATCTCATCGCCCGCTCCAAAACTTCCAGTTGAAAAATTATACAGAACAACGCCTTAGAGGCGCACGGCTGCAATTGGAAATTGCAGTTTGCCGGTTTGGTTGAGGTCAAGGTTTGCCTCTTGGTTACCTGTTCGGGAAAACTCGAAATTTACGGCAAGTTATTGGCTGGCGTAAAGCGAGAGCTTGCCCAGTCGGCATCCGAAAACCTGAACAATGAACAATGAACAATGAACATTTGCTGACATGCGGCACCGAAAACTCGATGTTCCATAAATCCTCAGTGCTGTTATTAGCTATCCGATAGCCAGCTGATTAATTTCTGAAGAAATGAATCGGGTATAATAGGTTTTGCTATTTCAATTGTGAGGGATTGTTCAAGGCCGACGGAATGATCGAACGGTGCAACAAGGGTGCCGGAATTAATCTGCGAGCTTACAAGTGATGCATGGCCGATTGATACACCGGCACCATTTTTCGCTTCTTCAACCGCAAGGGAATAGAGAGAAAAGGTGGGGCCACTTTTCTCAAGATTTTTACCGAGTGAGGCTTGCGAAAGCCAATTTTTCCAATCATCAGACCAGGTTGTGTCGTGAAGAAAAACCTCGTTTACCAAATCCGCGGGGTTTTGAAGTCGTTTAGCGATTGCAGGGGAACATACCGGAAGAATGAAATCTTGGCAGATCACAATCGCATGTTCTGAAACGGGATGCTTTTCAAAAAATATTGCCAAGTCGTATGGCTCGCGGGCCATGTTGGGCGGGGTTTCCAAAGCTTCAACCGAAATCAAAATTTCCGGCATTGCCGTTCTCATTTTCGGCAGACGGGGCGACAGCCAGAGCTGGGCCACGCTTGGCAAGGCTGCAATCCGGATTTCCCTTGGTACGGCATTTGTTCGGAGATTGTGAACAGCAACACCCAATTGATCAAAAGCCGCAATAAAATCGGTGAGGACACTGGCACCGAGTGATGTTAACTCGATGCCTTGAGCATGCCGCTTAAAGAGCCTTTCACCCGTCCATGCCTCTAGAGACTTAATGTGCTGCGCCACGGCTCCAGATGTTACTGAAAGTTCATCTGCTGCACCAGCAAAACTTCCCAATCTTGCGGCAGCCTCGAAGGCTCGCAATGAATTCAGAGCTGGCATTCTAGGACGGGGAGGAGAGATTGCCATATTTACCCCTATTTTTTCTATGGCTAATATATTAGCAAATCTCGTTTGCTCTCTGCAACTCTATTTGTTTTCATTCTCACAACCGTTGGAGGATGAGATGAGAGCATTGAAGAGACGTGCCTGGGTTCCAGAACATTGCGAATCCTACATTCAACAATTAGCGCAAAAGACAATGGAAACCGATGTCAATGCCCTGTCGGCACGGATTGATCTACTGATCGATCAAAATCACGAAATTCACGAACGCGATTGTTTTAATCTTAACCCTGCGTCCAACATCATGAATCCGCGGGCAGAAGCCGTATTGTCGGCAGGACTTGGATCACGCCCATCGCTTGGTTATCCCGGCAACAAATATGAAATGGGTTTGGAGGCTATTGAAGAAATTGAGGTTATCTGCGCTGAATTATGCGCGGAGGTCTTCAATGCTGACTACGTGGAAATTCGGGTTGCATCAGGTGCTTTATCAAACCTGTATGGCTTCATGGCCATATGCGCCCCCGGTGATCATATTATTGTCCCACCGACCTCTATTGGGGGGCATGTCACCCACCATAATGCTGGCTGTGCTGGACTGTATGGATTGCATATCCATGAGGCTCCGATTGATGCGGATGGATTCACTGTCGATGTCAAAGCTTTGCGCGATCTTGCACAGCGTGTAAAACCAAAGCTCATCACCGTCGGCGGCAGTTTGAACCTCTTTCCCCACCCAGTAAAACAGGTGCGGGAGATTGCAGATGAAGTTGGCGCCAAAGTCCTTTTCGATGCCGCCCACCAGTGCGGTATCATCGCGGGTGGTTCTTGGCCAAACCCTCTTAATGAAGGGGCTGATCTGATGACGATGAGCACATACAAAAGTCTGGGTGGCCCGGCAGGCGGGCTTATTGTCACAAACGATGCCGGGATCGCACAGCGTCTTGATGCCATCGCTTTTCCGGGCATGACGGCCAACTTTGATGCTGCGAAATCCGCAGCTCTTGCGATTACCATGCTAGACTGGAAAGTGCATGGCTCATCTTATGCCCAAACAATGATTGACGTTTCCAGATCGCTCGCCCACGCGCTTGAAGCGGCGGGCCTGCCGGTATTTGGCAAACAGCGCGGCTTCACGAACTCTCATCAGTTCGCGATTGAGGCAGCCCCCTTTGGCGGCGGGCAAACAGCCTCAAAAAAACTGCGCAAAGCGGGCTTTTTAGCCTGTGGAATCGGATTACCTATCGCCGAGGTGAAGGATGATTTGAATGGCCTGCGAATAGGGACGCCTGAGCTTGTGCGTTGGGGCATGACGAAAACGCATACCAAGGAACTTGCAAACCTGATCTCACGCGCCCTGACGACGAATAATCCAGACAGCCTGGCGAAAGAAGTCGCGGCAATGCGCGCTCAGTTCAACGAGGTTCATTTTATTTGTGATCAAGAATTGTCCGTCATCAAATAAAATGGGACAAATTGCGGGGTGAGCTAACGGAGGGTGTGGCTCATCTGGTTTGGTATATTAAGCTGTATTAGTTTCGACTTGATCTGACACCGCTTCCTCCCCAACAGATGTGGAAAGGAAGCGGGACGGCTCTTGATGAGCCTGTGGTTACCGGTTTTAGCCGGTGGTTGTTCACAGAATTTTCTAACAAATTTGACGAGAAGATGCGGATGAACCGTTTGTTTACTCGTCCAGACCGAGATCAAAATTCGCATTTGGCTCTGGCGCAAGAAGCGAAGGCAGCGATGGTGCCGGAGCCGGAGCCGGAGCCGGAGCCGCAAATGCCGTCGATCTCGCCACTGTAATACCCGACCTTGGCGAGCCGTTTCTGCCAGTCTGTTGCTTTCTTCTTTGCAGCGAGATTACAAGCCTTGCGCCAGACCTGCTTGGCTTTTTCTTCGTCGCCTGAATAAAAATAGCCCTCGCCAAGACTGTGGCGTTTCCCGGCTCTTTTGGGGGCGTACCCGACAGCTCTGGTAAAATCAGTTAGTGCCCGCGCCGCATGCCCGGCACGAAGGGCTTTGTAGCCGCGAGCGTTATATGCACTGCCCCGGTTCTTGTAGGTATCTGTTGATGAGAGCCGTGCCAAGGCAACGGCGGAGGAAGTCGCCCTGAACGAGGAAAGAGTCGAATTAACACAATATTGACATGTGGTAGGATTCGAAATTGACATGTGGTAGGATTCGAACAACAATTATACGGTAAAATGACTGTCAGAAGTGATGCCGCAGGAGTTAAGTTTGATGGAAGCCGTTTATTCACGAGTTGCAGTTAAATGCCCAAGAATCTTAACTATTGTAATACTGCTGATCACTGCACAACTCGTTTGGACCGGTAGTGCCCATGCGGTTTGTGAAGAGCTGATTTCACAGATGTTCAACCGGAAATTTGACCTCAGAGAGGCTTCCAAAAGCTGTCGCAAGTTCATCAACAAGAATGTACGAGCACATGCTATCGCCGCCGCCCTCGTGGAAGTCTGCAATAAAAAGAAGAACTACAGTAACCGTTACAAGTATCGCGTTTATAAAGTCGCGCGGCGGTGTGTCGAAAAACAAAGTGCCAATTGGCTGGTGCGAAATTATAACGGCACCCGGGTCGAACAACTAAGGCAGCTAAAGGCTCATACTGAAATAACAGCCAACACCTTCTGCAAACGAAGGAACATCGTAAGATATCTCAAAACGGCAGAAAAAGCGCTGTCGAAAACCCTCTCCGACGCGAAGAACAACTGCTACTAAGCTGCCGCCCATAACGTGCTTCTAGCACCGCATAAGTAAGCATCAGTATACAAATGACACCAGTCTCAATACCCAATTAGAATTCATTTGGTCAATTTTAAAACGCCAATGGGTGGGTCAATTTTGAATGATCATTGACACCAAAGAAAAAGTTTCCCGATTCTGTAACTCGGGAAACCTTTATCGTTGTTATATTGTCCGACTGTGGTGTTTTCTCTATCCTATCCAGCACGCACCTGTGAAACGAATTTGTCAACTTCACCCTTCAGCAGTTCTGCCTGCTGAGATAGCTCGCCTGCTGCAGACATCACTTGGCCTGATGCGACACCAGCTTCTTGTGAAGCCTCGCTCACGGATGTGATATTGCTGTTAACCTGCTGTGTACCAGCCGCTGCTTGATTGACACTGCTGGCAATTTCTTGAGTTGCCGCGCTTTGCTCTTCCATGGCGGCGGCGATAGCTGTCGAGATTTCATTAACCTTATTGATAACCTGCGCGACACTATCCATCGAACCGGATGCTTGCTGAGTAGCATTTTGAATATCACCAATCTGCTGGGAGATTTCATCAGTAGCTTTAGCTGTCTGACTGGCCAGTTCCTTAACTTCGCCAGCCACTACTGCAAAACCTTTTCCCGCCTCACCAGCCCTGGCCGATTCTATAGTGGCATTAAGGGCAAGCAAATTCGTCTGTTCGGCAATACCGGAAATCATTGCTACAACTTCGCCGATCTTTTTTGCGGTCTCGGCCAGAGTGTTCATTTGCTGGCTGGTATTACCAACCTCCTCGACGGCCTGACTTGAAGCGCTTGAAGCCTGCGCCACCTGCTGGCTGATTTCTCCGATTGAGCTAGTCATTTCTTCAGTAGCGGTGGCCACGGATTGTACATTGCCTGACGTCTGTTGCGAGGCTACGGATGCGTCTGCCGCCTGATTGCTGGTCTGTTCCGATATTCCGGCCATCGTCTCGGCGGTCGATTGAAGGGCGGCGGTGGAAGAAGACACATTCCCGACAATACTACCAACCGTTTTTTCGAAGTCGTTAGCCATATTGTTTCGCATGACGCGAGCTTCTTCTTCGACGCGAACTTTATTGGCCTCTTGTTCATTCTCCAGTCGCTTCACTTCGATCGCGTTATTCCTAAATACCTGAACAGCCCGGGCCATATCACCGATCTCGTCGCCGCGATCATCGCCAGCAATCTCGCTTGACGTATCGCCGTCCGCCAACTGTCTCATCGCTTCAGTCATGTGTCTGATAGGATTGGAAATGCCAGAACCGACAAACCATGCCAGGATGCCACCAACAAGCAATGCTATGAGAGTGCCAATACTAATCATCTGATAGGTTTGTTTAACTGTCACATCCCTATTCGACTTGCGGACGCCCATTAACTGTTCTTCTTCGGCACGGAAATCGGCCATTAGCTTGCGGAACTTGTCAAAATAGGATTTACCCTTCGCCTGACCTATCAGATCAGCCATATCGTCCATGGTCTTGGCATCACCAATCTTGTGGCGCAAATCTATCTGTTTTTCCGTTACTTTTGTTTTCCAGTCACCAATTGTCTTCTGCACTTCGCTCAAGAGCTGAACTTGTGCAATATTATCGGAAACAGTCGTCTTGAGTTCCTCTGTCAGCTTGTCAAAGCGCTTCGATCCAGATTTATAGGGATTGAGAAACTCATCCTTGCCCGCAAGCAGATAACCGCGCATACCGGTCTCCATGTCTACGGCAGCCGCAATAACGGCACTCGCTTTCTGGATGACATTGAACGTATGGATGATCAACCTGGTGTCATTTTCTAAACGACGCTTGTCCAGCAACTTTTCTTCACGCCCAATAAATGTGGCGATCTGCTGACGGAACTTATCGAAATATTTCTTGCCTTCAGCCTTGCCAACCAGCAACGCCATATCGTTCATGGTATTCGCGTTGCCGATCTTGCGACGCAGGGCAATCTGTGGTTCGGTAACATCCTTCTGCCATGCGTGCAGAACGGTCCCTGCCTCCCCCAGGCGTTTAACCTGTCCAGGATTATCTGAAACCACCTTTTGCAGATCTGCAATTCGTGTATAAGCTGCTTTTTGACCTGACTTGTAAGGATCGAGAAAACCTTCCTTACCCGCAAGCAAATAACCGCGCATACCGGTCTCCATGTCTACGGCGGCGGCGACAATGCTTTCGGCACTACCCAGCACATTATTCGTGTGGTCGACCCAACCAGCTATTTTTTGTGTCGTCGAGAGGCCATTGACGCCGATGCCAGCAATAACCAAAATCAACATCAGGGGGGCAACTGTGCCCGCAAGAATTTTCGTACGGGTTTTTAAATCTGTTATTTTTAATGACATTGGCATGTTTCCTGATTGAAGTCGAAGCTGCGCTTGATACCGCAATAACCAAACAGGGTTAATAATTAGTTACTCCATTGTGTTGAGTGATTAAAATTCAACAATACACCAGTGTGTTTCGCATTCTTGCTTGAACCGGGTAACCATCTCAATTGATTGCTCTCCAAATACCATCGTTGTTCACTGTTTGGTATTATATCCAGATGGTGGATTTTTTCCGTCCATAATTGCTACGGGTGGTCGCTCAGCCACTTAACTGTCATTCGCATTGACTGCCCATGGACCTGATCTTCTGTTTTTGCTACACATTCTCCCATGTCACCATTTTTCACACTTATACGCCGCGATTTAAAGGTTGCATTTCGCGAGGGCGGGGCGATTGGCACGGCGCTGGGGTTCTACCTGATTGTTGTGTCGATCCTGTCGATTGGTATCGGGCCGGATCTGGCAATCCTCTCCAAGATCGCTCCGGGCGTGCTTTGGGGCACGCTGTTGCTGTCGGCGCTGCTTTCTGTCGACCGGATTTTTCATAATGATTTTGAGGACGGCACGCTGGAGGTAATTGCGCTTGGGCCTTTGCCGCTTGAACTTGTGGCGGTTGCGAAAGCCACGGCGCACTGGATTTCAACGGCTATTCCTCTCGTGCTGATGGCCCCGGTGCTTGGCATGTTTCTTAACCTGCCAGCTCACGGGTTCTGGGTACTGGTTGTCTCCATGCTGGCGGGCACACCCGCGGTGAGTTTTTTAGGCGCCGTTGGAGCCGGGCTGACGCTGGGGCTGGGGCGCGGCGGGCAGCTCTTGTCACTACTCATTCTGCCGCTTTATATTCCGGTACTGATTTTTGGCATTTCCACCATGGATGCAGTGCTCGTTGGACCGGGCAGTTTTTCTACTTCATTCTCGATACTTGGTGCACTTTCGCTGGCCACCGTGGTGCTCACTCCCTTTGCTGCCGCCGCCGCTTTACGCATGAACCTGCAATGAGCCATCTTGTGACCATTGCAAGATTTTATGATGCGCCGGCAGCGCACTGCGCAAAATCGATACTTGAAGCCGATAAGGTTCCGCGTTTGGTGTTGGTTGCAACTCATATGAAAATGACCGAGATCGTCCCGGTAGAGACGTTAAAGAAATATGCCGTTGATCTGTGCCAGCAAGTGACAAATCCCCCATTTCACGTGCTTAAATCATAAACCATGCAAGTAATTTCTTGCCGAACCATCATTCAATTTGATAAACTGACCTCAACCCTTGCGAGAATAAACTCGACAAAAAAAGGGAATGGGAGAAACTCGATGAAAAAAATATCAGCAAATCTGCTGCTATCAGCACTGGTAATTTCATTTTTTGCACTGGCCGGGTCAACAAACCCCGCCCTTAGCAAATGCATTCAAAAACATCCGATTTTTGGCGTTGATGTCTATGTGGAAAACAAATATTGCCCCAAAAAACCGGTCAAAGCCATAGCCGTTAAAAAGAAAACCAGCCCGGCTGCAAAATCAATTGTCAAAGACAAAAAATCCAATCCTGTTGTGGCAGCCAAATCTGACAAACGCATCATGAAAATGCAAAACCTGCTAGCCAGCATGGGATATAACCCAGGACCTGTTGATGGCTTTAACGGCCCCCAAACGCGCAAAGCGGCTGGCGAATTCAATATCTCCAATGATTTGCCGGAAAAAGCCAGCACAGGCTCAACCATTGCTGTTTTAACAGCGCTGAATGGAAAACATTCATCACCCGAAATGACCAGGACAGTTGTGGCCAAAGCGGCTCCTCCAAAAGCCGTTATGGTTTCAACGTCGGCACCCGCTTTTGCTCCGGCGTCCGCTCCGGCTCGTGCTTCCGACAGCAGAGTTCTCAAGATGCAATCCCTGCTCGCCAGCATGGGTTATAATCCAGGACCTGTCGACGGCTTTGACAAACCAGCTACCAGACAAGCTGCCGCTGACTTCAATGTCGCCAATGATCTCCCGAAAAAAGCCAGCATCAGCTCAACTATCGCCGTTCTCAATGGCCTTCGGGGCAAATAGGAACCCCATAACAAAGAGTTGTGCCTCGCTGACCAGAGGTAACTTGCTTCCCCGATATAAACTACTATCGGGACAAATAAGGGCGTACCCCAGTATATTTGTGATATAATAACTTCATGCTAACCACCCTTGATCTCCTGACGAACGTCGCGATCAAGGGTGGTTGATATTAGCGTCAATTGTATCATCTGGATAAGCCATGCGAAAAGCTCGACATCAAGCTGACTGGAACCATGTCCTTTATGCCTTGTTTGCCATTGCC
>JAAETJ010000636.1 GCA_024228495.1 bacterium
GGCGGTGAGGGCCTTGACACACCAGCTGATATGACAACCGGCATTGCCGATTATCGCAGGAAACACCCTGAAGCTCTTGGTGATCGGGATCACCCTGAACACAAGCTTAGAACAGCAGGACTTACCGCGCTCTACTCTCGTAGAGACGGCTAATAAGCGGATACTCCCAATTGGACCCGCACACACGGCTCGCGCAGCCTACGCGCACGGACCCGGATGAACGCCGGACACTCCACAATCAACCTTAAAACTTAATAGCTAGAAGGATTTGATGCTATGAGCAGTCAAATTACAACGGCGTTCGTCAATCAATATCGTGACAACGTTTACCATTTGCTACGGCAGAATGGCTCTCTTTTGCGCGGGTGTGTAAGAACAGAAACGCAAAAAGGCGAGAAGGATTTCTATGAGTTCATCGGTGACGCCGTGGTCTATGAAAAGACCTCCAGGCATATGGATGTGCAATATTCTGATACGCCTCACAGTAGGCGCATGGTTGTCACAAAGTCGAAGAAAACAGCTGAATTGATCGACCGTGAAGACAAGCTGCGCATGATTGTTGATCCTACATCGGATTATGCCCGTGCTCAAGCTGATGCGCTTGGCCGTGATCTTGACCGGACAATATGGACGGCTCTTTTCGGCAACGCTTATTCTGGTAAGGACGGGACTACGGCGGTCGCCGCAAGTAGTGACATGACCGTGGCAGTGACCTTGCAAGATGGTGGTGGTTCAAGTGATTGTTCGCTTAATATTGCCAAGTTGCGCCGCGCCAAACGCTTGCTTGATAGTAAGTATGTGCCAAAGACAGATCGCAAGATCGGTTGCCCTCCAAGGCAGATGGAGCATTTGCTATCCTCGACCGAGATTACGAGTTCTGATTACAATACGGTCAAGGCTCTTGTGCAAGGTGATGTCAACACATTCATGGGATTTGAGTTTGTCGAAAGCCAATTGCTTGAGGACGAATTCACTGATGCAAATGATGATGACCGTTGCCCGTTCTGGCACAAGCCGGGGATGTTGCTGGCGATTGCCGAGGACATTAAGACAGAAATGGACCGCATTCCTACAAAGCATAACGCTATGCAGGTTTTGTCCAGTCTGGACGCTGGAGCCACGAGGCTTGAGGAATTCAGGGTCGGACATATCATTTGTGATCCAACCGCTGGCATTACAGCTGCATAAAGGAGACTTAAACAATGGCTGTTGAAAATCTAAATGGCGTAAATGTGATTACGGGGCTGCAAGCCTCGCCGCAAGAACGCGCAGATCCCGGCCTTGCCGGGGGTAATATTCATGCTTGGTGCGAGACTGTCGAGGTCACGGCGGGTGCGTCCGCTACTTCGACTTATTATTTCGCGCAGCTTCCATCGAAGGCAAGGGTTATGCCCGGTAGTGTCATTCATTTTGATGCAATAACCCCGGCCGATGTTGACCTGGGAGTTTTTAATGTCGGCAATGCTACGGATTTTACTGATGATCCTGACGCTTTGCTTGACGGAACTGACATGAGTTCAGCTGGTTCGGCTAATATCGTCGGTGACATTGCGCAATTCGGTGACGCTCTTTGGCAAGCCGCCGGGCTTTCTGAAGATCCTAATTGCATGATGGATATCAAGATGACAGTTAACGCAACCGCCACTTCAGGCGGGACCGTTACGCTTTATCTTGAATATACGACTAGCTAAATGAACCTGAAGCATGAACGCTGGATAGCAGCGCGGGAAGCTGGGGCCACACAGGCTCAAGCCGCTCGCGCTGCCCTTCCGGGCGATAAAGAGGGTTCTCCTAATCTTGCGCGGTGGGCGGAGAACGGGGACCAATA
>JAAETJ010000637.1 GCA_024228495.1 bacterium
GAATTAGCATCTGAAGAGACCTTCTGGGAACTGATGACGTAAAAGTCTTTCACCCAGAGCGTCCCTTTATTACCCCTTGCCCTCTTGGCATCCAAATTCACCTTAAGAGACAGCTGGCCACCTTGAATGTTTGGATAAAGTCCAATCATTCTGAATGTCTTACCCGCATCCGTACTTTCGATCTTCATCACCCGTCCTGAGCTGCTTTTTGGTTCCATTCGTATGGCAATCATGGATTGGCCGTTTAGGCGCCCCTTGAAGTCAAGCATGGAAATCCTGCTCTGTCTTTGCTTGACGTCTACCCTGGCACCACTGATGTATGCCCCCTTGCCGCCCGCAATGGTGCCAATATTGGCGTGAAAATTATAATCGATGGCTGATTTGCCTGAAGATCGTTTGCCCTTTGTTTTTGAATTGCTGAAAAATTGATTGCGTAATAACCGTCGACCATCAAGGTTTTGTATCTTGGCAGTTATATCGAGAATACCCTGTTTGTTACGCTTGCCCGTTACATCCATATTGTTGATATGATTGAAAGAGAAATTGGGAAAACGGAAAGAATGGAGTTGGCTGTCTTTGCCATTTAGCGCCAAGTCTCCCTCGAGTAGCAGTTGATTGCCCACCAGGCTGAAATTCTCAAGATTGATAATGTCGTTATTGCTTTTGTTAACGTCAAACTGCAAAACCGCTGCGGTCCCTGGGTGTTTTGACCAGCCTATCATTTTATTTGATAGATTTGCGTTGGTCAGATCCGCCCGGACCTGAATGCCCGTTAAGCCTTTCCGATTGGTCGAGGCCGTAATGACGACAGGGATATCACCTGTCAGAAAACTGTTGAGTTTTGAGAGGCTGAGTTTGCGGCGGCTTGATTTGCTTAAAATAGCGCTCAGACGTATGGGTGGCTGTTTTGCTTTCCTCGCTCCAAAAATCCGTTGCCAATTTACTTTTACAGGTATCCCTTTGATAACTATCCCACCATCAGCTTCGACAGCTTTTTCGCTTAGTTTTATATTGATAGACCCACCGTCGACAGACATACCACCAAACAGTTTTCTGCTTTTCATTTTTGTCAGTCGTAAATTACCATTCAGCCTAATCTCACTAAATTCCAGATCATCTTTCAAGGGGATATGCATATTGACAACACCTTTCAAATCGCCATCGATGCGATTTCCCACATCCCCTGTATTGCGCGCTGTCTTCAGGGCTGGCTGGTTCGTGAACTTAATGAGGTCCTGGATTTTCCCCTCGAGACGAAAACTAAGATCAGACCCGGGATCGTCCTCCCTCAAATCGGATATCGAGAAATTTCCATGAGAAAGCTTGAGGGGGGTTCCCTTGCGCAGATTAATTCTTCCCTTGGGAATATCAATACTTAATTGCCGACCTGCAATCTTCAAGGCGGCATCAGGTACTTTCAAGGGGAGTAGCCCATCGTGATATTTAACAAGCAGATCACTAAGTTTTAGATTTAGGCTCACCATTTTGGGAGCAAGATTGACCCCAGTGGGTGATTTTGCCAAAGTGCCCGCTGGGATTGCGACTTTCAAGTCGCCAGATACTATCTGTCCTTCTCGAATTTTTTCGCCTACCCATTTGCGAGCTTTTATGGCCAGAATTCTTGGCCACAGCCTTTTTAAAACAGGCACAGATATACTGGAGAGCTTGCCTTGCAGATATATGCCTGGAGATGTTTCAAAATCAGCAAGATAACCTTTAAGGTTGATCGTCGCGTTGCCTGCTTTTAGAAAAAGGCCAGCAATCTCTACGCGCTCAGAGTCGGGAATGATGGCGCCAGTAACCCACCATTCGTCGATGATCACGGGTGCAAGCCCGAAATCTTTCGCGGCAAGGCGGGTTTTTTCACCCTTGATTGTAAAATACCATTTATTTGCCAAGTTGGACGGGTTATTCAACTGCACGATACCTGACAGATGCGTTTGATTCGCTCCCCACTTGAATAGTGAAGGGAGAATCAGCAGCTTGTTTCCATTCTTGGTGTAGGCGACTTTTAGTTGACCAATATCAAGATCAACAGCGTCAATGCCATCAGATTTATCGAGCCATGGCACCAATATTTTACCCGCTACAAGACGGATATTGGCAAAGGCACTTTGAACTTCACCTTGATTGTTGAGTTTGGCATTTACCTTGCCATCAAAAGGTATATTGAAATGCTTGAGAAAGCCAAGCGTTGGTATAAACCGTTGAAGAGAGGCTGGTGTGACATCCTTGAATCCAAAGTCCAGCTGAAGGTCTTGTGTGTTATCGGTTTGCTTTGTCTGAAAACGAATATTCCAGGGCTTTATATGCTCGCTTTTCGCGCCAACGACAACTTTGCCAAAGCCACGGATCAGACTACTCTTGTTGCTGTGCTTGAGATCAATAATAAAATCAGGAATTTTCCACGAATAGTCAGCCTCCGCATTTGAGAACCGGACGGTCGCATCGCGGACACCAAACTGGGTCAGGTATGATGTGGTATTGCTATGACTTCGGGCCTCTTCAAAAGCGGCTGTGATAGCCTTCATTATTTCAAGTTTTGCAACCGTTGTTGGAGCATTTACCGCTGTATTGGAGGACTTGTTGGTTACCGTATCTCCCTTGAGAAGATCTGCAATACCATCATTTGTCTTGGTCGTATTTGGATAGGAGAGTGAAAGGCCGCTTTCCTTGCTATAGGCTATATCCAGTGTGGGCTTGATAAACACCATTTGACTGGGGGCAAGCCGTCCCCACATCAATGCGCGGCCATTCAGATCGACCGCAGCGAGCGGGGCTGTGGCAATCGCTTCCCCCTCTTTATTAGCAAGAACGATATCGCGTAATCTGAAGTGCACGCCCGCGCTATGGGCATTTTTGCCGACATAGGCACTTTTTATCTTGATTGACAATCCCGAAAGTTGCTCATTGATTGCGGTCTCGATTGAGGGCACAATAAAACTGAGATCAATGGCACCTTTTTCAAGCCGATAATAAAATAATCCAAGAAGAAACGCGCCGATTACAAGGAACCCAACGAGCAATTCAATCGTGAAAATAAAAATACGGCGTATGGGAGCCTGCATTTGATGCAGTTCAACTGGCTTGGGGAGATAGCTGGCAATCGCTCGTCTCGTTTTCTCAATACCAGCAACGGTATCGGAATTCCTGGTTTTATTGACGATGCGGTGAATCATTTGTTTCCTGTTATCAAGTCGTTGCATGCTTGGCAGCAACGCAACAATTTTCTGCTCTGATCATTTTCGAAGTTATTACTTTTATTGGTATCCCGTTTTGATGGCAAACAGCCGATCAACAATAGCATCCAAAGACAGCTATCAAAATGGCGTTCACCCCATTGTCTGTTTGAAAAAAATGTTGCAACTGTTTACCATACTAAGAACAAGGACCTTTTCATCAGGGATATTTGCCCTATTTGGACTTCGAAATCTAGACAAAAGCATGACGGGAGAACTCTATGTTAAATGAAGGAGATAAGGCCCCTGACTTTACATTAGCAATAGAAGATGGATCTCTGCTCACATCAAGCGATCTCAAAGGGACTCCGTTTGTCCTTTATTTTTATCCCAAAGATGATACTAGCGGCTGCACCACCGAAGCAATTGACTTTACCAAATTGCTCGCTGATTTCACTAAGTTGAAAACAAGAATTATCGGTATTTCTCCAGATTCGGTGAATAAACATGTTAAATTCATCGACAAACATGACTTGCACGTCACCCTTGGTGCAGACGAGGACAAGAGCGTCGCAATGGATTATGGGGTATGGGCTGAGAAAAGAAATTATGGACGTACCTATATGGGCATCGTGCGCACAACCTTTCTCATAGACAAAACCGGTCATATTGCCAAGATTTGGAACAAAGTAAGGGTCAAAGACCATGCAGCAGCCGTTCTTGAAGCCACCAGTTCTCTGTGAACAACCCAGAGCAAGTCTTGAGAGGCGCAATTATAGAAATGTGACATAATTGCGCTTCATTTTGCTGTCTCTTTTGTGCTGTCACTGCCTCGCTAGTGACACGGAGGCAATTATAACTTAGGATGGCTAAATAGAAAGTATGGATCATACAGATTTCTTATGTAGACATCATCTTGGTATCTTTCTTGCTTTGGATGATTGGATTGTTGCGGATTTGAAAAGTTCGACAATTCTTGTCGGGAGAGTATCAAAGCGATAGCGAACATAGTATGCGGCCAGTAGTCAGTTAGGAGTGATGAAACAGTTATGTTTACAAAAAAACCGGAAAAAGGTGTGGATGTCGGTACCTCGGCTAATCCAATGGCATCAGCAGTACCAAGCCCGTCAATGCCAAAACCAGCTTCACCAGCCCCTATATCAGCGTCTCCCGTTACAGCAGTGCCCAAACCAGTACCTACCATGAGCAGCGGCAAATCCATCCCATCCATATTTGCCGGTGATATAAGTATTACTGGTAATATTCAGTCGGCTGGAGAGATACAGATTGATGGTAAAGTTGAAGGTGACGTTAAATGCACGTCCTTGATCGTTGGTGAAAGTGCTGATGTGTCAGGAGGTATTGTGGCCGAAGACGTTGTCGTCCGCGGCAAAGTAAACGGTTCCATTCGTGGTGTTCGTGTCACGCTGGAAGCGACTTCGGAAGTTGAAGGTGACGTCTATCACAAGACCCTTGCCATTGAGCAAGGAGCCTATTTCGAAGGCAAGTCTCGCCGTCAGGACGATCCGGTTGGTAGTGCCCCGGAAAAATCTGGCACCACTGCCGCGGTTGCCAAACCTATTACGAACGGTTCTACCACAACGACAAAATAAAGAAGTATCCTAAAAATCCTTTTTGCCAAATTGATGCATTGCATTCGATCAATCACAGATAAAACAACACCCACGCAATCGATATTGTATGGGTGTCGTTTTGGTTTACGTACGCTTTAATCGAGGTCGGTGATTTTTTCACCCGTCCCATTAACGCGTTGAGCTAATGCCGCAGATATGAACTGATCCAGATCCCCATCAAGAACCGCTGGAGGATTGGTGCTTTCGACGCCTGTACGCAGGTCTTTGACCATCTGGTAAGGCTGCAACACATAAGACCTGATCTGATGTCCCCAGCCGATATCGGTTTTTTGAGCAGCCTGTGCTTGCGATTCTTCCTCGCGCTTCTTGAGTTCTTCTTCGTACAGACGCGCTTTCAGCATGGACCAGGCTGTATCCTTGTTCTTGTGCTGGGAGCGTTGTGACTGGCACTGCACGACGATATTGGTTGGAACATGGGTAATGCGTACGGCACTGTCAGTTGTGTTGACATGTTGCCCCCCTGCTCCGCTGGCCCGATATGTGTCGATACGGCAATCACTTTCGTTGATTTCAATTTCAATATTTTCATCGACGACGGGATATACCCAGACACTGGCAAAACTGGTGTGGCGGCGCGCGCTGGAATCAAAGGGTGAAATGCGTACCAGTCGATGGACTCCGGATTCAGTTTTCATCCAGCCATAAGCATCTTCACCTTTAAAATGCAGTGTAGCTGATTTGATGCCAGCTTCTTCTCCAGCGCTGGTTTCGATGATCTGGACTTTATAGGCATGTTGTTCGGCCCAACGAATATACATGCGCATCATCATCTCGGCCCAATCCTGGGCCTCCGTGCCGCCAGCTCCCGCATTGATCTCGAGGTAGGTGTCATTGCCATCAGCTTCGCCCGACAACAAAGCTTCGGTTTCGCGGCGCAAGGTTTCTTTGTGAAGGATTTTTAGAGCGTTTTCAGCATCAACGACAACCTCGTCATCGTTCTCATCTTCTCCAAGTGAAATCATGTCTGAATTATCAACAAGCTCACGCTCCAAGCGTTCAAAGGCGGTGATGGCTATTTCCAGACGTTGGCGCTCGCGCATGACTTTACGTGCTTTGCCCGAATCGTCCCAAAGGGTTGGGTCTTCGGCCTGCTCGTTTAACGCCTGCAGTCGCTGTTTTGCTGTATCCCAGTCAAAGATGCCTCCTCAGGAGCGCAAGTGACCCCTTGATTTCATCGACCAAGTTTTGTGTTTCTGCACGCATGCAGGCAATCTCCTCGCTATAGAAAACTAAAGAAAGGCAGTTATGCAGCGCCAGGTATGTGATTTCAAGTTAATAGAGGCCGCGCCCGGCAGGAGACAGATATTCTTGACCATCACCTCCGGGCGCCCAACGATTTGCGGAAGGATCAGGCGGTGAAGTACCTGGCTTGAACGCCTCAAGGATCACATTCTGACCTGAATAAGAAGCGCGCTCACCCGTCTTGCGATTGATTTTGACAAGCTGAATACCGGGAGGTGCTCTAAAGGGAACGGATTTTTTATCTTTCGTGACCATTTTCATGAAATCTTTGAAAACTGGTGATGCGACGCCACCACCCGTTTCGCCTTTACCCATGGGAGTTGGATTGTCAAATCCAACAAAAACACCAACAACCAGATCTGGTGAAAAGCCCATAAACCATGCATCACGTTCATCGTTCGTGGTCCCGGTTTTGCCTGCAAGGGATTGATTGGGAAGGGCGCGCCCGACCCGCACGCCAGTACCGCGTTTGACTACCCCCTCCATCATTGAAGTGATTTGATAGGCGGTATGTGGATCAATAATCTGTTTGCGCGTGTCAACAAGTTCAGGTTCTTGCTGATTGCCCCAGGTTTTACTGGCGCAATCTGGACATGAACGCTCGTCATGACTGTAAAGCGTCTTGCCATAACGGTCCTGGATACGATCAATTACTGTGGGTTTCACCTGATAACCGCCATTTGCCAGAATGGCATAGCCGGTTGTCATTCGTAATAATGTGGTTTCTCCGGCCCCAAGTGACATGGAAAGCACGGGCATCAAATTGTCATAGACGCCAAAACGCCTTGCATATTCAGCGATAACAGGCATGCCCATATCTTGCGCCAGCCGCACTGTCATGAGGTTGCGGGATCTCTCAATGCCAGTACGCAAAGTCGATGGCCCATAGAATTTCTTACCATAGTTCTGCGGCCGCCAGACATCAAGACCTGGGCCTTGCTCAATAGCAAGTGGCGCGTCAAGAATAACGGTAGACGGCGAATACCCATTATCCAATGCAGTAGCATAGACGAAGGGTTTGAACGACGAGCCGGGCTGACGATTTGCTTGGGTTGCGCGATTGAAACTACTGGCTGCGAAGCTGAAACCGCCTACAAGCGCAAGGATACGACCTGTATGGGGGTCCATCACAGTGATGCCGCCGCCAATCTGTGGGACCTGCATAAGTCGCCATTGACCTGCAACATCTTGTTCGGTGAGGGTTTTGCGCTTGCCTTTTTTTGTACGAGGACGTCTTGGTGCAACAAAAATTACATCCCCAACACTCAAAACATCAGATGGCGTTTTGGGGCGTTTTCCTTTTGATTCCCGGCGCTTGCCTTTTTTGGTAATTTTCATGGACAGTAGTTTTCTAGCCCAGCGCATCTCAGTAAGTGGAATGGATCCAACTTCACGCTTTTCTTCAAGTTTACCCGATTTCAATATGGCCGGTCGCAGACCTATGCGAGCTTCTTTGTCATCAAGCTCTAGGACGATCGCTTGTCGCCATGGCTGAATATCTGTAAGCGTGTTTTCGACTTTATTGATGAGTTGCCCCCAATCGCCTCCATCAAGGTCAAGTTTGGTCACTGCACCCCGCCATCCGTGTCGGCGGTCATAGGCAACCAATCCATCTACCAATGCCTTTTTAGCCATGCGCTGCATACGAGGATTTAGTGTTGTGCGCACTGACAACCCGCCTTCATACAGCTTAGTCTCGCCATAACGCGCCAAAATATCACGGCGCACTTCCTCGGCAAAATATTCGGCGGCAAAAATGCGCGCGCCAAAGGGACGCGGATTGACTTCAAGCTTGTGGGTAATCGCTTCTGCCCTTTGCTCCTCGGTTATGAAGCCATTGGCATACATGCGTCCAATAATCCAATTTCGTCTGATTAGTGCTTTCTCGGTTTTACGGAAAGGGTGATAGTTATTTGGCGCTTTGGGAAGTGTGGCCAGATAGGCCATTTCATGAATTTGCAGTTCTTTAAGTGATTTACCAAAATAATTGAGGGAGGCCGCTGCAACACCGTAAGAGCGCAGTCCAAAGAATATCTCATTGAGATACAGCTCCATGATCTGCCCCTTGGTAAAAGTCCGTTCAATGCGTATGGCGAGTATAGCCTCTTTGGCCTTGCGCACGATTGTCTGATCTGATGTCAGCAGAAAGTTCTTGGCGACCTGTTGGGTAATCGTTGAGGCGCCACGTTTGGAGCCACCCATCCCTGCCAGACGGCGCACATTGGCAACAACCGCTGCAGCAAATGCCTTTAGATCAATACCGTGATGCTCATAGAAGTTCTTGTCTTCGGCCGCCATAAAGGCTTGGATCAATGGTTTGGGAACCGCATTGATTGGTACGTAAATACGCCGTTCATGAGCATATTCCGCCAGGAGACGCCCATCATTTGCATGAATGCGCGTCATGACGGGAGGTTCATACTCGGCGAGTTTCTCGTAATTAGGCAGATCTTGCGAGATGTTCCACAAAAAATAGCCAGCAACGCCAGCACCAGTGATGCCCAAAATCATGCCACCAGCAAATAACCACCCGATAAACGCCACAGTCCAGCTTTTGGATCTGCGCTTGACCGTCTTTGGAGGAAGAACAGGTGGCGGTGTTGCATGCATGCTGGTGTGGTCTCTTCCTGATTATTGGTTCAAATTTTAGCGCTCGGGCATGGTGGTAACACCATTCAATAAGAAAATTCAATATGGCGAGGACGTGGCAAATAGCAGTTTACCACGAACGAATATCCCAAATATCCCAGAATCACTTCAAAAACGACTAGTTTTGCCGCTATCATTTCAAATTGCACCGATGCATCCTAGTACGGATCAACCGCGACTTGTTGTGTGAAATAGGCCTCAATCGACTTCAAAAGCACTTTGCCCATCTTTTTTTGCCATTTGGGCGATTTTAGATTTTTCTCGTCATGGATGCTACTAAGATAGCCCAGTTCCAAAAGAACCGATGGTGTGTCAGGTGCTTTTAGCACACGAAAGCCCGCAGACCTTGTGCGATAGCCATGCAACTTCACCGCGCCACGCATTTGCTTGAGCTGTAATTTTGCAAACATATATGATAGTTTGTTGGTCTCTCGCTGGGCAAGATCAATGAGAATATTTGTGACCGGATTTTGGCTCTCGGGCAGTTCTATGCCCGCAATGATATCCGAGCGATTTTCAAGCGCGGCGAGGGCTTTTGCCTCTGCGTCGGACGCTTTGTTCGACAAAATGTAAATGGAGGAGCCTCGGACACTGTTACGCCTACGGCGTTTTTTAGATATAGAGTCTGCATGTATGGAGATAAACAGGCTGGCTTTATTGCGGCGACCGATTTTGACGCGATCATGCAAGGGAATATAGGTATCTATATCGCGGGTCATGGTCACACGATAGAGGCCAGTGGCCAATAATTGTTTCCTCAATCGTCTTGAAAACATCAGCACGACCTTTTTTTCAAGCGTGCCTTTCGACCCAATCGCTCCAGGGTCGACACCACCATGACCTGGGTCGATGACGATCATTGGTCTGGGATCTTCTTTTGATGTTGCATCCTTCGTCTTCGTTTTCGAGGCGGGTTTCTTTGTCTCGGGCTTCTGGGAAGACATACCCTTGCCCAAATTTTGTTTGGCCTGATTTAGGGTGAATTTTTCCTTGGTAGTTTTGACAAGAATAATTTCCATGCGCGCCGGTTTATCACCACTCACGTCGATGACCTGCGCTTTGGTGACCAGAACCGGGTGTTTGACATCAATCACAATTCTGGATTTGCCAGGAGCAAACAGCCCGTAACGGTAAGCGCTAACCAATCCCTTGGCTTTTCTGCCATAACCGGACGGAAAATGAAATTTCACTTCAGGAAGGTCAATGATGACCCGATAAGGTTTGGCCAAGGTAAAAACCTTGATGGCTACTTTTTTGGATAAATTAACCGCAAACGTCATGCGTTTGGCATCACCACCAAGGCGAGCGCTGTTAGCCACTGTTGTTTTGACGACCGTTGACTTCGCGACCGTTGACTTAGCCCATGCAGATGTCGTCGTGCTCATCAGAATGAATGTGATCAGGAAAAAGATTGATGAACGAAAGAAAAAAAACGAGAAGAAGCCGTAAAGACTAGAATTATGCCGATATTTCATGACTCCCCTTTTCTGGCAGATTTGTTTGCTAAACATTTGACCGCAATCATTGATGATCTATTTCATCCCCCCTGCAGGAGTGATTTGATCTTATTCAAACTGCATGAATGATGAAATTGCGCATACTTATCAACCAAAATACTAAAAACTGTAAAAAAGTTATGCAGATGGCCAAAATTTGTCGTGAGCCTGGCGATAAAGAGTTATTCATCAATTCTCTCAATATTGCTTGCCAAACGGACCAATCAGCACGTAATGTTCCCGCAGCAGATGAAACCATATTGTTTCTCCCTCATGGGGATGCGTTTTCTACAGTATTACTGGGGTTGAACTTGAAGGGAAGGCTCCGATATAACTAACAATACAGCTGGCTGAAGGCAAGACGAACTCCCATTCTATGACGAGGAAGAGTCGTTATCTCTTCCTCCCTATAAACTAGGGGCATTTAATTTAGCCAAAAACAAGTACAGTGAACCAATAGAAATTCATTTGTGTACAAAACATTGTCGGGGTTTTGACCCGTTATATGTTTTATTGATCGCAAAATTTTGTGTCGGCTTTGATCCCCTATCTATGCGGGTTTGAAAGTGCTGGCACCGTCCAACGGGGAAATGACCAGACGTCAACCCTATGGCAAAAGTAATGATGACAGGGCTTCCTGTCTTCGTATAACAATGAAGAATTAATTGATGATTTTGACATTGAGCGGAACCATGAACGACAAGGCGGACGGGCTAACCCCGGCGCACTGCCCTATGGCGCGGCTTGATCAATATTTCCTACCCCATTCAGTTAGCGCTGGGCTACCCCGTCCCTATACCTGCTCTGGCCAATTATCTCTTCAATCCAATAGCAAGTATAATTCTACAATAGCGACCGTTCACCCCGCGTTTCCCTGCATAGACAAGGAACCCATTACAATAGCAAGTGTGGACGCTGCGCTGGAGATCTATCAATATGGCAAACAAAATGCTTATCGACGCCGCTCATCCGGAAGAAACCCGGGTGGTGGTGGTTCGCGGCAATCGCATCGAAGAATTTGACTATGAATCAGCCAACAAAAAACAGTTGCGTGGTAATATTTATCTCGCAAAGGTGACAAGGGTCGAACCCTCCTTGCAGGCTGCCTTCGTGGAATATGGCGGCAACCGTCATGGTTTTCTCGCCTTTAACGAAATACATCCTGATTATTATCAGATACCAGTAGCCGATCGCATTATTCTGAAAGAAGAAGAAGCGCGTGATGCTGCCGAACAGCGCGAATTGGAGGCCAAGCAAGAAGAGGCCGCTGAAAAGCGCAAAACTTCAGGTGGACGCAAGCGTCGCGGACGCAAGATAACGCCAAAAATCGACGATCTGGTTGAATATATTACAGAGAGCGCTGGAACGGAGTATCTGGCTGCAAATAAAGTATCTGAAGAACCTTCAAAAGATGACGCGGAACCTGCAAATTCAAAAGACAATAATGTTGATGCCGCAACTTCGAACGCTGATACCTCAGATGCAGTAGATAGTGCCGCTGAGCCGAATGATGCGAAAGACGGGCTTGAAACTGTTGGTGCGGAAGATGCTCTTGAGGAAGTGCCCGCCCGCCCCAAACGCCGGCGCCGTAAAATCTACCGCATCCAGGAAGTCATCAAGCGAAACCAGATCATTCTTATTCAGGTCGTAAAAGAAGAACGCGGCAACAAGGGCGCGGCGCTCACTACTTATATTTCGTTGGCTGGACGCTATACTGTGCTAATGCCAAATACCGCCCGTGGTGGTGGTATTTCTCGAAAAATTACCAATATCAAAGACCGTAAACGCCTGCGTGAAATCGCCAATAATGTCAAAGTACCTGAAGGTACTGGATTGATTGTGCGAACAGCAGGTGCAGCGCGCACGAAAGCTGAAATTAAACGAGATTTTGACTATCTTTTGCGCCTTTGGGAAAATATTCGCGAATATACGTTGAATTCTTCCGCTCCAACCCTGATCTATGAAGAAGGTAATCTCATCAAGCGTTCAATACGCGATCTTTATTCGAAAGAGATCAATGAGGTATTGGTCGCAGGTGATGAAGCCTATCGCGAAGCCAAAGCTTTCATGCGCCTCATCATGCCAAGTCATGCAAAGAATGTGCATCATTACAAGGATCAGGAACCCTTGTTTATGCACCATCAGGTGGAACGCCAGCTCAATGCCATGTTCGACCCCGAGGTGAAGCTCAAGTCTGGTGGTTATATCGTCATTAACCAAACCGAAGCGCTCGTGGCCGTTGACGTCAACTCCGGCAAAGCAACACGCGAATTTAGTATCGAAGAAACCGCCCTGAACACCAATCTGGAAGCAGCCAAGGAAGTGGCGCGTCAATTGCGCTTACGCGATCTAGCTGGTCTCATTGTGATTGATTTCATCGATATGGATGAGCGTAAAAACAATCGTGCCGTCGAGCAGATGACAAAAAACAGCCTTAAGTCTGATCGTGCCCGTATTCAGGTGGGGCCTATCAGCGGTTTTGGTTTACTTGAAATGTCTCGTCAACGTCTGCGTACAGGTGTGCTGGAGGGATCAACAACCGAATGTTCACATTGCCTTGGCACCGGTATTATCCGATCCACTGAATCAGTGGCCCTTTATGTTCTGCGATCAGTTGAAGATAGCTTGATGACCGGTCAGAAAACCGACCTGAAAGTCAATACGACCACCGATTCCGCTCTGTATATTCTCAATTTCAAACGTGCCTATCTCAAAGAGATTGAGCATCATTACGGGATCACTGTTACCATTGTGGGGAACTCTAACCTTCACGGTATCAATTACACGATTGAGAAGGGTGCTCCTGCGCGCGCCAAACTGGATACGCCAGACAACAAGGTGGTCAGCATTGACTGGGCCTATCAAGGTGATGAAGAAAATGCCGATACTGACACAGATATAATACGCGATGAACCTGAAAAGCGCGAGGAAAGTCGCCAAAAACGTAATCGTCGTCCTAGACGCCGCAAACCTCGTGGTGAAGCGGGCGTAAGCACGTCATCAACGGATGGCAATGCAGAGCGCAGTGAAAACAGCGCTCGTTCTCAGATACCGGGTGATGACGAGCTAGAAGGCGAAAAACCTCGGCGCTCGCGTCGTAGAGGTCGCCGAGGCGGTCGGGGCAGAAACAATACCAACAGGGAGAAAACTCCTCAAAAAGGTGAAACTGGCCAGTCGGCCGCATCAGCTAGTTTAACTCAAAAAGCAGAAACGAGTAACCAGCCCCCAGGTGACGCTGAAAACGCCGCTAGCAAGACCCCTGCTTCCTCTGACCGCTCCCGGAAAAAGCCCGCAAAAGCTAGTAGCAATGGCAGCAAAAAACCAGCGGTCGCAAAAGAAGCACAAACAGAAGTATCCGCCAAGCCAGTCAAGAAACGCGAAGCAAAAAAAGTGGCTGCTCCAGAGGCTGCACCAAATGAAGCTGCGGATGTTCCAAAGAAAAGGGGCTGGTGGCAGCGTAAAACAAGCTAAACCTGACCTCAACTGGCCCCCGGCAATATCGGGGGCCAAATTCCGGGCTGCTGGTCAGCTATGTAAGTGGCTCAATTAGTGAGGGGCTACACTCATGAATGATCAAGATAAGGTTACCGTGGCCATTGTCATCAATGGCGATGAGATCCTGTCGCGCCGAACGCGCGATAACAACACGAGCTATATTGCCGGCTATCTTGGCGCCATCTGGATTACTTTGTCTGAGGTACGAATCATCACAGATATTGAGACCTGGATTATTGACACCGTAAATTCATTGCGCGCTTGCTATGATTATGTGTATACAACTGGCGGCATCGGCCCGGAACCACTGGTCTTGTTCACCAGAATGCGCATATAATTGACGTATAACACAAATTATTATGTTTTCTTGCCGGTTCCAACATGCAAACTCGCTTTGCGGTAATGACTGACCACATTGGCATTTTTGTCAGGTGTCTTAGGTTTCCAGATGCGCAGCTTTTTATCCAGTTTCTCTCGTATTGCACTGGAAAGTTCACGACTCAGATCCGCGACCATGCCCTTTGCTTCCTTGTCACCAGCACGCGCTGCAAGAGAATACCATTTATAGGCACGATCGAGATCAAGTTTGCCGCCCAGGCCATTTTGATAAATGATGGCTAGATTGAACTGGCTGTCTTTGACCCCATATTGAGCGGCTTTACTATACCAGTTTATGGCATTGGAATAGTCTGCTTTACCTAAATTTCCGCCTGTGTAGAGTACAGCCAAATTATGCATCGCTTTCACATTACCTTTTTTGGCTGCCGAGATATAGAGTTTCATAGCACGCTGATAGTCCTTGGCAACCCCCTTGCCTCTTTCATACATGGTTGCCAAACGATAGATAGCAGGAGCATAACCGGCTTTTGCCGATTTCTCATACCAGTCCACAGATATCGCGGGGCTCTTTTGCACCCCGATACCCTGGCCAAATCTGCGTGCAACTTCATATTGTGCCAGCGCGTTGCCGCTATTAGCTGAATTTAGCAAATTAGTCAGCCCGTCATTTTTGGCAGGAGATTTTGTCTTGTCACCAGCTTTAACAGAGATTTTGTCTACTGGACCGCTCACAGGCGATGGCGATGAGAAGCCTATATATTGTTCAAACAACGCGCCAGGCTTAGCGACACCGATAGACCGTGCAGTTGAGCCCGTATAGCGTATTGCATCGGGACCTTGCACCAAAACGGCTGTTCGTGAGCTATTTGTTTTTTCTTGATCAGTCAGCGTATCAGAACCGCTTTCCGCATTCGTTTGTACAGCAGATGCGACCCCAACATTCGAATCAAGTTCAGAGCGTTCTCCATTACTGTCCTGATTAGCCTTTTTACTTCCGGCGGGATTGCTTTTACGCAGCACTCCATCTTCATTGTGTGGCCCGGTTGGCTGTTGTCTTACCGCACTCTGGGTTGCATTCATCTTGACGACAGAACCCGTATCAACATTTTCTCTCGACATGCCATAAAGCAGTAACGCACTCGTTCCAAATAATATCAAGGAGGTGAAGACCAACAATGAATTGGGGCCTTGAACCTTATCTGAAAACAAGCTGTTTTTGGGAGTCGATCTGACCTTCTCAACGATTACCTCTGGTTCCACACCCTTATCCATTTGTTCGCCAGCTTCGACAAAACTTCCATTCTTTGTTATCGATTGGTATTCCTTTTTTGCTGTTGCTTTTGGTGATTCAACACCACGTGCACGCTCGTTTGCCGCACGTGCTGCAGCCCTTGCAGATCGAAGAAAGTTATTTTCACCTGATGGTTCCTGCACCTCGAGGTCGCTATCAGTTACCGGCCGCTCCCTCAGGGGCTGCTCGACATTTTCCACTGTAACAACTGGCTCAACCACAGGTCGCGCAACATTTTTCACTGGCTGAAGCACTTCTTCATTCAAGGTTGCGGGCTGGTTTTTCTGGTTTTCATGGCCGATGTCTTCCGCAGGCACCTCTTGAATATCAGAACCCATCACCTCACACTGCAAGACCTCCGACAGATCAGAGTTGCGAGCAAAAACATCTGCTGATTCAATCGGAGAATCAGATTGAATTGCGTGCATATCATGTGTGGAATCAGATAACCATGCAGGCAGTTCTTCTCGCGTATCTTTTGAAACCAGTTCAGCGTCTAGTGTCTTTAATTGAGCTTTTGGAACGTTAGCGCTTGGAGTTTTTTCATATTCGCTATCGCCAATCGATGAACCAAGCACCGAAGAAACAATTCCACCAGCAGTTGGCATATGCTCCTTAGGGACATGGGGCATGTCAGCACTGCCAGACTCCATCGTTTTTACGCGATCACCAATGTCTTTTAAAGCATCATGCAACGCATCAAGAGAGTCAGACATGCGAACGTCCTGCAGATGACGCTGTTCAGCCGCGTTCGCCAGTTCTGATTTCATGTCACCGAGAGCTTCAGACATTTCGAGGGATTCATGAACAGCCTTTTGCGTTTGCGAGTGCACGATTTCTCTAACTGTATCACCTACTTTCTGTTCCGAAAGACTGACGTCATCCAATATCTTTACTAGTTTTGACTCAAGAGTTGTTACGCGCAATGCCATTTCTTCAAACGCAATATTAGTAATTGCGGGAACCTCAATGATTGGTTCTACAAGAACGGTCGTTTCATGATCGATCGGATCAGCATTTTCACTATTCATCGATGATGACAGTATCCCGATATTATTTTCTATATCTTGCAGGTCTGGGTCATGTTCGGTAGAATGTTCGGATTGTTCCATCATTTCAATCGTTTCAAAATGATCACTAGTCGCCTCCTCTTTGGCGGCAATTGGGGCACCAACCATTTCAAGTTGAGTGTCAGGAATATTCAAATCGGCTTCCAAAACTTCCGCTTCCAACGAAGCACCTGCTTCGACGCTACCTTCTGCTTGCAACCCGTCGGCCCATTCATTTACGTGTTGCCGCTGATGATTTACTTCCTCTTCGTTCAGATCACCTTGTTCTGATCCATCAAATTCTGGATCATCGGGATCGAAGATGATGAACTGTTCATTATCGATATCAAGGTCATCATGATGAATGACAGCTTCGACAACAGGCGTTTCCTGCTGAGCCTCCCCCTCATCGGGATCAGTCTCCTGTTCCAAATGCATTTTGACACCGACGCAATAAGACAGGCCTGCACCGCCTAGCCTTGACGCAAGTGCCGCAGCCCGTTGTTCAATATTATTGAAGTCCGAAATAGAATCGATCGACGAAACCTCTTGGTTTTGTTGCTCATCCAGAGGAGATGCATCCGCTTGCGTATCGTCAATTTGAGCCACCTCTGCTGCGGTCTGAGCGTAGCCTGTCACTGGTTCATCCGTAGATTCGATATGTTCGATAATACTGTCCAATATCTGCTCGGCTTGCGTTGAACCATCCTCGCTATTACGTTTAGAATCATTTCTGTCACTGGATTGAGTCACAACGATCTCCTTGCGAGCCATAGCAATATGGCCAGAACACAAAATTGATATTTACTTAAGAAATACAAGCTTTGGAAATGCGCGAAAAATGGCATTTTTAATCCAACTCAAAACACTCTCATCGTCTTTCCATCGTGAATACGCGCGAAAAATCCCGCTCGATGAACAGAACAGAAGGTCTAAACACACTTTTGATGATGGGAGTGAAAAAACGGTTAATTACCACAGTTATGCCCCGAATAAACAACCGTTTTTAATCGCCCCAGGCGATCACTCTCATCGAATAAATGATGCGCTTTATAGTCACTGGCGTTCAGCAATCCAGAACCTTTGTATTTATGGACGTATTAGTCATATACTAGGGTCAAACGACACACATTTACCAAGCGGGTCGCGCTTGATATGCGCAAATGATTCCAAGGGAGTAGAATATGACCAAAGTTAAACTGTTCTCATCCACCGTCATAGCTGGGTCCTTTCTTATGGCTGCATCAATTGCAAAAGCCGAAACAGGACGCTATTCCATGACACCTACCAAGGATGGCATATTGCGGCTCGATACAAAAACTGGCGAAGTTGCCTTATGCAGTCGCGCTTCTGGCCGATTAAAATGCCAGGGCGTTGAAGGCCAGAGTGGATCACTGCAAGACAGAATACGCCGCCTGGAACTGGAGAATGAAAATTTACGCACACAATTAGACGCTGCCAGACTTACCCCTGCCCCGCGCGATGGCGGTAAACTCGATGTCCCCACTGAGGAAGACGTGGACAAAGCCATGGATTTCATGGAAAAACTGCTTCATCGCTTCAAGGGGATGGTTGATGATCTCAAGAAAGATAAAAAAAACGAAGAAGGTGTGCCGCTGTAAATATATTATTCCAGAAAAGGACAGCGTGAGAAACCACCATGGCGTTAAGTCAGAACCTGCATACACTTGAGGTGCGCACCACCGGTAAGGGGTTATTCGAGATTAACCAGCAATTGCAAGGTTGGCTTGATCTCGTAAATGCCATGGATGGTCTTTTGACCTTGTTCATCAAACACACATCTGCGTCCCTGACCGTGCAGGAAAATGCCGACCCGGCTGTCGCGCTTGATCTTGTTGATGCATTGGAAGGCCTTGTGCCTGAACGGTCAGACTATCGACATTGTAGCGAAGGTCCTGATGATATGCCCTCTCATATCAAGAGCATGGTCACGCAAACCCAGCTAGCCATCCCTGTACAAGGTGGCCAGATGGTTTTGGGAATGTGGCAAGGCGTGTTTGTGATTGAACATCGCGTGCGGCCACATACAAGGAAGATTGCCCTTCATTATCTCGGTGATTCCATAAATTGACGATAAATGCGATTACCGATCTATGCAGAGGTCGTCGTTTTGAGGTAAGAGACAACAACTTTTGCGGCTTCACGGCTTGGCGTTGTTCCCTCCAGCAATATTTTTTTCTCCACTAAATTCAGACCTTGTTGTTGAGCGCTAAGTGCCGGTGTCTCATGTAAAAGCTCATCCATCGCCGCAACCAGATTATCTGTCGTGCAATTTTCTTGCAGAAATTCTGGAAAAACATTTTCGCCAAGCACCAGATTGGCAAGGACAATGGATTGGACTCTCACCATTCGGCGCAAGCTGTATTCTGGTTTCCCCATAATATACGCCACAACCATAGGGACCTTCGTAAGACCTAGCTCCAACGTCACTGTACCAGAAGCTGCAAAAGCGGCATTTGCCAAGTTAAATGCTGCATATTTATCGCTCTCTCCGCGCAGTAAATGGGGTGTAACCGACCAACTGGAGCTAAGCTCCCTGATCAACGCCTCGACAGTTGGCATGACCGGTATAAGGATCTCGAGTTTTTCGTGCCTTTGGCGAAGCATCTCGATGGCCTCCCCAAAAGGAGCCATGAGACGCTTGACCTCATTTGGACGACTTCCCGGCAGAACAACCAGCTTAACCGCCTCATCGGCGATCGATAGCCTAGTTTGTAGCGACTTGGACGAGCATTGCTTGATGAAATCATTTTTTTCAACCAAAGGATGGCCGACATAGGTACAAACTGGACCGCAGAGCCGTTTGTGAGCTTCTGGTTCAAATGGCAACAAGGCCAGAATATGATCGACGTAGCTCTTCATTCTTTTGGCGCGCCAGGGACGCCACGCCCATACACTGGGAGATACATAGTCAATAATTGGCACGTCGGGTAATTTTCGCCTGATTCGCCTGGCGATTGGATGGGTAAATTCCGGGCTATCAATTACCACGACGATATCTGGAGCAAATTTGATGGCCGCATTTACCGTTTGGAAAACACGTTTTATGAGCGTTGGCAGTCGCGAAATGATGGCCGTGAGCCCCATAACGGCGACATCGCGCAAAGGAAACAGGCTATGTAATCCCTCCAATTCCATTGACGAGCCGCCGACACCAGCATAAATGGCGGGATGTTCAAGCTCACTACGTAGAGAGCGCATCAGGGCAGCCCCCAAAAAATCACCTGAATGTTCACCCGCTACGATGAATATGCGTTTGCGCGCCGTCATGATAGATCACCGGTAATATTCACCCCGCGCACAAATAGCTTGCCCTTGTTGGCCGCCTCCATCATTGCGGACTTGTCTGCGATCAAAGTTTCCCCAGCTGCAATGGCGATCCCGGCAAGGTTAGCAGCCAGCGCCAACTCGACAGTTTTAGGGCCAATGGTTGGCAAATCGATGCGTCGGTCCTGCGAGGGTTTGGGGGCCTTTACGAGCACACCGTGACGCCCTTTGCGCCCCCATTGCCGCAAGGATTGACACCGCTCCAGCATCTGATCTGTGCCTTCTGCTCCTTCAACGGCAATAACATGACTATTGACAACAACGACGGCCTGCCCGACGTCGAAACGGCCCATAGCGGCCACCACCTCCAGACCCTTGCCAATATCGTCATGATCGCTCGCACCTGGTTTGGAGTTGCTCATCTCACCAAGATCAGCAGCCAGTGAGGGAACAAGATCGAGAACGGAACAAACGCGGTGACCCTTGTCTTCGAACAGCCCAGCAATTTTTGACAAAATGCTGTTGTCACCGCCGGTCTTTAGCTTCATGATGAATGGCAATAGCTTTAGAGCCCCAAGATCCATTCGGACCTGTGAAAGGTCAGGGCGTTTGACGTGACCGATGATCACCACATCAACGCAATTTTCTTCGCGCAGGATCGAAAACAAGCGCCCGATTTCTCCCCACTTGACCCAGCTATGAGGAAATTCGCTAATCTGCTGTTCTGCTTCGCCCTCGATACCGATGAGGTGAACGGGACGATTATCAGCGGCAGCAGCTCTCGCAACATCACAGGGCAGTCCGCCGCCCCCCGAAATAATGCCCAGCTTTTCCATGGATTGTGACACCTTCCAGAAACGCGTGCTATTTTTGCGGAACGCAGAAAGAACGATCGGACGCAGATTTGATAAAGCCAATAATTTTTTGCACACTGGCATCCGTACTGAATTCTTTGTCGACGAGTTCAACACGCTCCATCAATGTACCCTCATCGGCGAACAGATCTTTATAAGCCTTGCGCACTGCATGGATCTGTTCACGCGGAATATTGTGGCGCCGCATACCAATCAGATTAAGCCCTGCCAGCGCAGCACGGTTTCCAAGGGCCATACCAAAGGGAATAATGTCGGCTTCGACACCTGTCATACCGCCGACAAAAGCATAATCACCAACCCGGACAAACTGATGCAGCGCACACAAACCGCCAAGTATAACATAATCACCGATCAGGCAATGCCCGGCTACAGTCGCGTTATTGGCAAGGATCACATGGTCGCCAATAACACAATCATGAGCGATATGAGAGCCAACCATAAAGAGGCCATTTGAGCCAATTTTAGTGAGATTGCCGCCACCACTGGTTCCCGGGTTCATCGTGACATGTTCGCGAATGACGTTATTTTCACCAATCTGCAGCTGGCTTTCTTCGCCAGCATATTTCTTGTCCTGTGGAGCAAGGCCAATGGCGCTAAAAGGAAATATCTGGGTCCCTGCGCCAACCCTTGTATTGCCATCGACAACTACATGTGCATGTATTTTGACACCAGCGCCAAGGGTGACACCTTCGCCAATCACGCAAAAGGGGCCAACCGATACGTCATCGTCTATTTTTGCACCATCGTTTATGACCGCAGAGGAATGAATGTCGGGCATCAAGACATCGCCTTTGCGTCTATATCCACGGTTACCATGGCACTGACTTCAGCCTGAGCGACGAGATTTCCATCCACCTTCGCTTCACAGCGAAAACGCCAGACCTTGCCTCTGTTTCTGATTTTTTGCACATGATAGTGCACCTGATCTCCTGGCAGCACAGGCTTGCGGAACCGGGCTTTATCAATGGTCATGAAATAGACGAGGCTGGGCTCATAACTCTCATCCATATTGTGCACGCAAAGCGCGCCGGCGGTTTGTGCCATGCCCTCGATGAGCAAGACACCCGGCATGACCGGAAACTTTGGAAAATGCCCTTGAAAAAAGTTCTCATTATAGGTGACATTTTTAATCCCAATCGCGTTTTCATCACCATTAATATCTGTTATGCGATCCACCATTAAAAAGGGATAGCGGTGTGGTAACAGCTTCATGATCTCAATGATATCGGCGCTCTCGAGATTTTTTTGTTGTTCGGTCATATCGTGTCCTTCACTGGCAGTAGCCGCAAGCATTTTGCTCGTACGGGCAATCTGCACCAATCGTTTGATCTATCTATATTCAATATTGGAGAGGAGTTAAACCCATGATTTATCGTCATTGTCAGTCTATTTCTTTTTTGTAGCCAGTTTTTTGATGGCGATTATTTCTCGTTTCCATTGCATTATAGGAACGGCTGGAGCGCCCCCGATAATCGCGCCGGGTTCAACATTATTGATGATCTTGCCATTAGCCGCGATTTTGACGCCAGAACCGATCTTGATATGACCAACACAGCCGCCCTGCCCGCCAAAAACAACAAAGTCTCCAAGCTCGGTGCTACCGGAGATACCGACCTGTGAAACAATCACACAGTTTTGGCCAATAATAACATTGTGGCCGATCTGAACGAGATTATCGATCTTCGTGCCCTGGCCAATAACCGTATCTTTCAGTGCTCCTCGGTCAATGGTAGTATTAGCGCCAATCTCTACCTGATCCTGAATGATGACACGTCCAATCTGTGGCACTTTCAAGTGACCCTGCGGGCCCATAGCAAAGCCGAAGCCATCCTGACCGATCGCAGCACCTTGATGAATGATAACACCATCGCCAATAAGAGAACAACTAATGCTGGCATTAGCGCCGACAGAACATTTGCGGCCAATATAACTACGCATGCCAATCACAGCACCCGAAGAAATAACGCTATCCCGGCCAATCTTTACCTCGGCCCCAATCACTGCGCCGGGTTCGATAATCGCCCCGTCTTCGATTTCAGCAGTTGGATGAACAAGAGACCCGTTGCCCTCTTCAATCGGCCCATAGGATAGCAGTTTCAAGGCGCCTGGGTAGAACAGGCCAAGCACTTTTGCGTAAGCACGGTATGGATCTGGAACCACCAGTAGCGCCTCGGCGCTGGTATCGTGCCCCTTGAAAGCTGGCGAGACTATACAAACCGATGCGTTGGTTGTTTCAAATTGTTTGCGATATTTTTTATTTTCGAAAAAAGTGAGATGTCCATCACTCGCCAGATCAAGTGATTTGATATCCTTGATGGTGCCATCTCCCCCAGTGGGAGCAACAAGTTCAGCATCGATAAGATTGGCAATTTCGGATAGGGAAAAAGGCCCCACATTCTTGAAAAATCCGGGATGATCCATACTAGCTTATCACTCCTGTCCGTAAAACTTGCTCAAGGCTAACGATGGTTTTGAACCAATAGCAAGCAAATAGCATTTATCGCCCAAAATACCAAATCTTCCTCCTTTACCACCGAAACTGAGGGATCATTCTCAACAAAAAAAGCGCTGTTCCGATTGGAACAGCGCTTTTTAAATTGATCATCGAGATATTTAGAATTTCGTTTGTGCTCCAAAGCTAAAGAGCTGTGTCTGGTCATGACTTTCTTCTTGCAGAACATAAGCGAAGTCCATACGCAGCGGCCCCATAGGTGAATCCCACAAGAGACCCACACCAACAGAGGCTCTAAGAGTGTCATCATCGATGATCCCCGTCGTATCTAGAGGATCAAACATCATACCAGCATCTGCAAAGACCGCCCCTGATATTCCCAAATTATCTGGAATGAACGGGAAGGGAAATCTGACCTCTGCTGTCGCGCAAGCATAGGCTTCAGTTCCAACCGCAGAACCTAATACTCCTAGAGTTAATTTGCGTGGGCCAAATCCACCAGCTTCAAATCCACGCACACAATCCGCGCTACTCGTGAACCCATCTGAACTGATCAGGGACTTGTCTCCCCATTCAGTTATATGCCCGCCCTTTACACGGCTGGCAAAGGTTATCTTTTCTGTAATTGGATAATAAGCTCGTCCTTCGAGATAGGTACGGATATATTGCTTGTCTCCCCCAACGCCAGCAAATTCTTGGGACATAGAACCATACAAACCCCGTGTAGGCTTTTTAAAATGGTTTCTTGTGTCATAAGTCAAAGCATAGCCTACAGCGGAGGTGATCGTTATATCACCATTTACAATATCTGCGGAAGGCAGGGGCGCTGACGTATTGACGTCGGTTATTTCTCTGCGAGCAAAGCGGTAATAGGTAGTAAATCTCATCTCATCATTGAGCGGTAACGAGACGCGTAACTTGCCGCCGGTTTCGATTTTTTCATAGCCAACAGAATCACTAAGATCGGAAATACTATGATAAATATCGAATCCCGCAGCCAAGTTTTGATCAAGGAATCTTGGCTCGGTAAAACTAAGATTAACCTGCCCCTTTCCAGTAAAGCTACCCTTAACCTTGAGCTGCAAGAATTGACCGCGTCCCATGAGGTTACGTTCCGTAACACTCACATCACCAATCACCCCATCAGAAGTCGAATAACCCGCACTAAAGCCAAGTTCTCCAGAACTATCTTCAACAACAGCGACGTTCAAAACGACCCGATCCGGCGCGCTGCCTCGCGAACGCTTGACAGTCACTTTTTTCAAAAAGCCAAGCGCCTTAAGTCTGTCTTTTGCCCGTTTGACGAGTAAGCGGTTATAGGCATCACCTTCCACAAGACGAAATTCACGACGAATGACGTAATCTTTAGTACGTGTATTGCCGGTAATATCGATACGCTCAATATATACCCGTGGTCCCTGCTCAACGACAAAATTGATATCGATCGTTCTCGCCAGAGGATCTCTGTGCACGACAGGTCGAACCCGAGCAAAGGCAAAACCCTCTTCTGCAGTTTTCAGAGTAATTGCTTCGGTGGTCTTGTCTATTTTGCTGGCATTGTAAATCTCACCAGGAAAAGTTGTAATCTCATCTCGAAGCAATTCGGGATTGAGGGACGCCAAGGTCGTTTCCAGGTCAATATTTCCAAATCGATAAAGTTCACCCTCATCAATTGTGAAGGTAATAAAGAAATTCTGGCCATCCGGGGCCAGATCTGCCACAGCGGATATAATCCGCGCATCAGCATAGCCATTTTTGATATAGTGCTGGCGCAATAGCTCCCTATCAAGGTTCAGACGATCTGGATCGTAGATATTACTGCTGCTCATAAAACTGAACATGCCAGTTTCACTTGTCGTAACTATATCTTGCAACTGACTATCCGAGAAGGCACGGTTGCCAATGAAATTGATGTTTTTGACGGTTGTTTTGGAACCTTCATCAACTTCGAACACAAGGTTTACCCGATTATGATCAATTCTGATGATTTTAGGTTCAACATTTGCCGCGAACAATCCCTGACGCTGATAGACGCTCAAAACGCGCCGCGTATCAGATTGAACCCGCGCCTTGGTAAAAACCGAACGAGGCTTCAACTGAACTTCGGCTGCCAGTGTCGCATCATCGACTTCTGTATTTCCTTCAAAGGCCACTTTGTAGATGATCGGGTTTTCAGATACCCTGACCGTCACAACACGGCCCTTGCGCGATATGTTGACATCGGCAAACAAGCCTGTTGCAAAAAGTGATTTCAGTGAGTTGTCGACTTTGGAAGCATCATAACGGTCACCAGGCACAAATTGAAGATAGGAGAGCACCGTCTCATCTTCAACACGCTGATTGCCGTTAACAATAATTTTGCCAATTGCAGCAGCCTGAACCTGGCCTACTCCAATCATTGTTCCTGGCGCAGCCAAGAACGGGAATGATAGTAACACTGCCAACAGCAGCTTCATTCCTCGCCAATTAATTCTTTGCACGTTCATACTGTAATTCTTGTCCCCGAATTGCCCGGATTTAAAATAAAACCAGGCGAACAGTTTTAACCGCTGGCACAGCCCCACGCTGGAATTGCCATTGACGTCTTATATCTATTGAAGTCCTTCCTTATTCTAGAAGGTACTCGCCTAGCACCATGTCTACCGAATTCTCGACGAGGTTAATAGCCAAAAATCCCAAACATGGTTTGTTTTTACGACGCTTGTAACTAATGAGTAACAGCTGTTCGCCGGACCTACAACACCTTGATGTGTATGAGGTCGTTTAATGTGGCGAAAATCATAAGCATAAGAACGAGAGCAAGACCGATTCGAAAACTATACTCACGGGTTTTCTCACTCAATGGTTTTCCCTTGATGGCTTCAAACGCATAAAACAGCAAGTGCCCACCATCAAGCATAGGAATCGGGAACAAATTGATAAGTCCTATACTAACAGAAAGAACTGCTATTAGGTTAACGAGCGGCAAGATACCTACAGATGCAGCCTGCGAAGAGATTTGCGCAATCCTGATAGGACCACCCAGTTGATCAGCTGATTCGCGGCCAACAATAATTTTGCCAAGATAGGATAATGTCTGGTCAACAATGAAATAGGTTTCCTTGGCGCCTTTCCAGACCGCACTCACGGGATTATATTTCTTTTTCAGCCTGCCTTGTGGACTTTGCACACCCAACCGCCCAATTGTTTTCTTGTTGCCTGAGCGGTCCGTTACCTCAACTGCTGCAGGGGTAACGCTCAAAACCACGTCTTTACGATCTCTCAGCACCAAAAAACTCAGTTTTTTTCCTGGGCTTTGACTGACAATTCGTTGCATCGTGTTGAAGCTGTGGATTGGCGTATCATCAATTTTCAAAATCCGATCACTATCCTTAAACCCCGCTTTATCGGCGATGCTTCCTGCAACCACGGCTCCAATACTTGGCTCGATAAATCTTTGCACTTGCAACAGGGCAATATCGACCTTATTGCCAAAAGTATCCGTGATTTCCTGCTTGCGCGGCGTAAAGGGCAATATTATTTCTCGATCATTGCGATCAATGGCAAAAGATAGCTCCGTATTGGTATTTAAGCTGACAAGGCGTTGCATGTCGCTAAAACTTTCAATCGCTTTGCCATCAATACTCTTTACCAGATCACCTTCTTTAAACCCTGCTTTTTCCGCGCCACTATCGGCAATAACAGCGCCGATGCGCGGCTCGCTAATACTCTCCCCCACAAGGGTGTAAATACCTGCAAATATGACAATGGCCAGAATAAAGTTGGCGATAGGCCCAGCCGCGACAACAGCGGCCCGATGAGCCAACGGCTTGACGTGAAAACTGCCTTTTTGATCATCTTGTGACAGCTTCGAAGACGCTTCAGCGTCTGGAACACTTGCGGCATTATCATCATCGACAAATTTCACGTAACCGCCAAGTGGTAACCATGCAAACCGCCATCTCGTGCCATGTTTATCGTAAAAACCATAGATTTCCTTGCCAAAACCAATCGAAAAATCCGTGACTTTCACGTCGTAATAGCGTGCCACCATAAAGTGACCGAGTTCATGAAAAAACACGACAATCGTCAATACAATCAAAAATGGTAGTACAGAGGTAAAAATCAGCGATACATAATTAGGCAGCTGGGAAATGAAATCCATCTAGTTGGGTTCCTTGAGTGGTGTTTTGATATTTTGACGTGAGATAGTTATTCAACTTACATTATATTTAAAGATTGTGCCATTATTCGGGTGCTATGATCAATTTCAAGCACTTCTTCTACACTGAGGGGGCTTTTGTCACCTATTTGCACCTGAATAGTCTCGATCACACGCTCGCAAAATGCGGGGATTTCCATAAATGACAGCTTTCCGCAGAGGAATGATTCTACCGCTATTTCGTTGGCAGCATTCATGATCGCCGGCATATTCCCCCCTTGCAGCATTGCCTGCCTGGCAAGTTTTATGGCTGGAAAACGGGTCTCATCGGGGGCTTCAAAGGACAGGGATGCAATTTTAGCCAGATCAAGCTGCTCAACGGGAGTGTTGATGCGTTCTGGCCACGAAAGGCTGTAGGCTATGGGTGTGCGCATATCTGGCGCCCCTAGCTGGGCGATGACTGATCCATCTATATAGGACACAAGACTATGAATGATTGATTGTGGATGAATAACGATATCCAGCTGTTCGGGGCCAACCGGAAATAAATACAGCGCTTCAATCAGCTCCAGCCCCTTGTTCATCATGGTCGCCGAATCAATCGATATCTTGCGGCCCATTGACCAGTTCGGATGTTTGAGCGCTTGTGCTGGGGTCACATGCTTCAATTCTTCAAGAGAAAAGGTCCGAAATGGTCCCCCTGAAGCCGTCAGAATGATTTTCTCGATATTTCGTTTGGAACTGTCGTCGAGTGCCTGAAAGATCGCGGAATGTTCCGAATCTACCGGCAGTAACTCAGTATCATATTTACTAACCTCGCTCATAAACAAGGATCCGGCAGCGACAAGACATTCCTTGTTGGCAAGCGCGACACGATTGCCCAGCTTGACCGCGGCAAGCGTTGGACGAAGCCCCGCCGCGCCCATTATACAAGCCATGGTAATATCAACTGGCCGACTCGCTGCCTCAACCAGTCCCTGGTTGCCAGCCGCAACCTCGATCCCGGTTCCTGAAAGGGCTGCTTTGAGATCGCTATAAAGGGACTCAAGGCCAATAACGGCCATTTTCGCATTAAATTTTCGGGCAAGTTCGGCCAATTCATCGACATTTTGATTGGCAGTTAGCGCTTCAATCTCATATTTATCACTGTTGCGAGCAACAAGGTCGAGCGTGTTGCTGCCAATGGAGCCAGTTGCGCCCAGAACTGTGAGGTATTTTTGCGACATTACTCCGCGCCCATCAAAATCAAGACTTTAGGAAGCTGAGAAGTGGACATTAAAAGTGTGATGGCCGCCGCTAGAACCGCCGCGAACAATAGACCATCAACACGGTCAAGAAGGCCGCCATGGCCGGGAATCAGTTTTGAGGCGTCTTTGACTTTGTATTTACGCTTTATGACCGATTCAAACAGATCACCCATTTGCGAAAACGCTCCCAGCAATAAGGAAACAATCACAATAAAAACCAGTGTATGCAGACCAAGAAACCATCCAAATATCGCCCCGGCAATCGTACCTGCTGTTACTCCACCAATAAAACCCGACCATGTTTTCTTTGGTGAAATGTTTGGTGCGAGCTTTGGGCCACCAAACCGGCGTCCCGAAAAATAAGCAAATATATCAACACTCCAGACTACAATGAACAGGTAAATTATCAAATACCATCCATATTCAGTATCGCTACGAAACCAGATAAGAGAAATCAGAGGCAACCCGATATAGGGGACGCCAAGCAACGAAATAGCAAGACCTCGAGCCTTGCCATCACCGGCCATCGCAAACTTTACCGCAGGTCCCACAATCAACACCAGTAACGCCACGGAATACTGGCCCAGACCAGCCAAAGCAGCAGAAACCACAACAGCTATAATATGCAGGATCATCAATTCATCGACATCGCCAGAGCGCACCAGATTCGCCCATTCCCAGCACATGATCGCGCCAGCAAAAGTCAGTAGCAACGCAAAAGGCAATGGCCCGGACCACGTGATAAATAAAACAATGCTCGCCAAAACGACCGCCGAAACCAGTCGTTGAGTTAAATCAGACCAGTTACCCTGAGAGCCAGGCGCTGGTTTCTCACTTTGATCTCCTTGTTCACTCACCCGATCGACCTCTCTTTAAGGCCGCCGAACCGTCTCTCTCGATTTTGATATTCGATGAGTGCACCTTCAAAAGCCTCTTTGGTGAAATCTGGCCAATAGGTATCGAGAAAAACCAGTTCGGAATAGGCGCATTGCCAAAGCAGAAAATTACTAAGGCGCAACTCTCCACTCGTTCTGATCAATAAATCGGGATTGGGAAGTCCAGCCGTATCCAGATGATCTTCAAGTAGCTGCGAAGTAATATCGCTTGCTTGCAATTCACCGTTTTCAACTTTCCTGGCCAAACGAATCGCCGACCGGGTAATTTCATCTCGCGAACCGTAATTAAAGGCAAGTGTCAAAACCAGTCGTGTGTTTTGATCGGTCAATGTTTGCGCGTCATCCAACAATTTCAATATATCGTCTGCAACACCTTCGCGTGTGCCAATGACACGTATCTTGACCCCTTCTTTATGAAGCTTGGCCAGATCGCGGCGTATGAAAATTTTCAACAACTGCATCAAATCGCTGACTTCTTGAGGAGGCCGCGACCAGTTCTCTGATGAAAAACTGAACAATGTGAGGTATAAAATGCCAGTGTCGCAAGCATATCGAACCGCATTTCGAACGCTTTCAATACCCTTGCGATGACCTTCATAGCGCCGCAAACCACGGGCGGCTGCCCAACGCCCGTTGCCATCCATAATAATACCGACATGACGCGGTACCTCACTTACAGAGGCTCTCCAGTCTTTAGCGTTTTCCAGAGTGGTCATCTGCTGCAGCCGTTTCGTCAAATTGCCATTTAGGTCTTGGCACATGCCGGGCATGCGCCTGTTTCAGGTTCTATTTGTATCCCAAAAGCCTTCTTCAGAATAGAATGGAATGGAAAGAAACTAGACCTGCATGATTTCCTGTTCTTTTTGTTGCAGTAAACCATCAATCTCTTTAATCACACTGTCTGTAATTTTCTGGACTTCTTCCCCATGATCATGATGCAGATCTTTGCCAATATCGCCGTTTTTTTCCATATTTTTCAATTGTTCCATGCCATCGCGTCGTACATTGCGCACGGCAATGCGTGCTTGCTCGGTATATTTCGCGGCTATTTTTGTCAACTCGACACGGCGCTCCTCATTCAGTTCAGGAATGGGAATACGGATCATCTGCCCATCGATCATCGGGTTGAGACCAAGATCAGATTCGCGAATGGCTTTTTCAACGGCTTGCACCTGCCCTTTGTCCCAGACCTGCACTGCCAACATTCTTGATTCGGGAACTGAAATATTTGCCACCTGATTGATCGGCATGGGCGTACCATAGGCATCTACCGTGATCGGATCGAGCAAAGAGCTGCTGGCTCTGCCGGTTCGTAAGCCGCCGAACTCGGATTTTAGGACGCTCAAGGCCCCCTGCATACGTCGTTCGAGATCCTTCAGATCAAAGCTTCCGGTCATTATTTGTCACTCCTAAAGTGGTTTTATCGTATCGCGCAGATCGGGCTTTGACGAGCTCAAATGTCACAACTCAAATTTGCTGGTGGTCGATCCGACCGTCCACGCAGGAAACAGGTTTCAGGTATAGGCTGCTCACTGATTTCATTCAACCATCTGCACGCACTTTTTCGCAATACATAGCAATTGAAAAAATACGGGGATGGCATTAGCCCTCATTGGAATGAACAATCGTGTGTTTCAGCTCTCCGCGCAGAACGCGTGATATATTGCCTTGCTCAGCCAATGAAAAAATCATGACGGGTAGCTCATTGTCGCGCGCCAGAGCAATTGCCGCACCATCCATAACATTCAGGTTGCGCGCCAGTACGTCACTATAACTCAGCGTGTCATAGCGCTTTGCGTCAGGATTGGTTTTGGGGTCAGCCGAATAAATCCCGTCTACCTGTGTCGCCTTTGCCAGACCATCACATTGCATTTCTATTGCCCGCAATGCTGCGGCGGTATCGGTTGTGAAAAATGGATTGCCAGTGCCTGCCGCAAAAATCACCACGCGTCCTTTAGACAGATGGCGAATAGCTTTTTGCCGGATAAAAGGTTCGCAAACGCTCGGCATGGGGATAGAAGACAAAACCCGCGCACTGATATCTTGACGCTCCAGCGCATTATGGAGCGCCAACGCGTTCATAACAGTAGCCAGCATGCCCATATAGTCACCATTGGCTCGATCCATACCAGCAGCAGCACCGGCCATTCCGCGATATATATTGCCGCCTCCAACCACAACGGCCATCTGTATTCCCTGCGTTACAGCATTGCCGATATCAGTGGCGAAGCGATCAGCGGTTGCCACGTCGATCCCATAGTCAAGCCCCCCCATCAAGGCTTCCCCTGACAGTTTCAAAAGCACCCGCTTCCACTCTGTCACCGCTTTGATCTTCGTCATGAGAACTCCTGTGAGAGGGTTGATGGTTGTTTTTATGAATTAAACGAGGAATGCAGACAAGAAAAAAGGCCGCTTCAAATAAATGAAGCGGCCCATTCTCTGATATAATCTCTAGCTGCTGCCGACTGTAGCGGCGACTTCAGCTGCGAAGTTTTCTTCTTTTTTATCAATGCCCTCACCAAGAGCAAAGCGCTCAAATGCCACCAGCCTGATGGACGCGCCGACGCTGTCTTCGGCTTCCTTAAGAGCTTTTTCTACGGTCAGGTCAGGATTGATCACGAAGCTTTGCGAGAGCAAAACAACTTCCTGGAAGAATTTGTGCATCCGGCCATCTACCATTTTGTCGATGATGTTGTCAGGCTTGCCTGATTCTTTGGCCTGCTCAACAAGAACAGCACGCTCTTTAGCTATGACGTCTGGATCAAGCTCATCCTTATTCAAAGACAAAGGTGAGGTCGCAGCCACATGCATTGCAATTTGCTTGCCGATTGCCTCGAGTTTACCCGCATCTCCATCTGACTCAAGCGCGACCAACACGCCAATTTTTCCGAGACCATCGGCAATTGCGTTATGAACATAAGAAGCAACAATGCCATTATCGACACTTAGGGCACCTGACCGACGCAGTGACAGGTTTTCGCCGATTGAGCCGACCATTTCCTTGATGAATTCAGCTATCGTTTTTTCAGAACCCTCGTAATTTGAGGCTGACAGCTTGTCGAAATCACCATCGACCTGATTAGCAATTTTTGCAATCGTGCAGACCATGGCCTGAAAGTCATCATTGCGGGCAACGAAATCTGTTTCCGAATTAACTTCAACCAAAGCAGCTTTCTTACCATCAGAACTAACACCGACAAGTCCTTCAGCTGCGATGCGACTGGACTTTTTGTCAGCTTTGGCAATACCTTTGGTGCGTAGCCAGTCAATACTTGCTTCGATATCACCATCATTTTCTTGAAGGGCCGCTTTGCAATCCATCATACCTGCACCCGTTTTGTCGCGCAGTTCCTTGATCAAGCCCGCTGTTATCGTCGCCATGATAAACTCTCCAATCATCCCCAGTTTCAAAGTGTATACTCAAAAGCCAGATCATAAAAATGAGTACTCATTCTGATCGGGACTTATGAGGTTTTGCGTTCCATAAACCCTTTAGGTTTATTTTGCAGCAGATTCACCAAGTTTTACGGCCTGTTCGAGCCAGCCATCCCTGTCAATACGTCCCTTGAAATCAAGAACATCATCAACCGCAATAATATCTGTCTTTGTGAAAGCAGCAATCTGACGATAATGGAAAATGCCGATACCGTTCAACTTTTTCTCAAGGACGGGTCCAACACCTGAGATCATTTTTAGATCATCAGCATCACCATCTGGCGTTTTAAGAGGTTCAAAATCTGTTTTGCCGAGCTCTTTGGCTTTCTTGTCTGACTTATCATCCGATTTGGCAGCAGTTTTCTTGGCTGGAGCCTCCTCTTTAGCTTTGGCTTTTGCTATTGGCTCTTCTTTAGCTGCGTCAACTTTGAGAGCTTTTTTGGCCTTTGCAGGTTTTTCTGCTTTGGCGGCAAGTGCTGGTTCTTCAAATACAGGATCAGCAGATGCGCCAAGATCCTTGCCAGTTGAAACCTGTGAGCGTTCAATACCATTGAGCACGGCACGGGAGACCAAATCGCAATAAAGGCCAATGGCCCGGCCGGCATCATCATTTCCTGGAATAGGATAGTCAGCAACGTCAGGATCGCAATTGCTGTCAATGACAGCAATGACAGGGATTTTCAGCGTACGCGCTTCAGCAAGGGCCAAAGATTCGCGATTGGTATCAATGATGAACAACAGATCGGGGACGCCACCCATATCCTTGATGCCACCAAGCGCTCGATCAAGCTTGTTGCGCTCTCTCGTCATCTTCAAAAGTTCTTTTTTTGTCTGTCCCTTACCATCGCCCGCAAGCAGACCTTCAATCTTTTTCAATCGACGGATCGAATTGGATACTGTTTTCCAGTTGGTCAATGTGCCACCGAGCCACCGATGATTGATGTAATATTGTGCGCAACGTGAGGCACTGTCAGCGATTTCGTCTGATGCTTGGCGCTTGGTGCCAACAAACAGCACACGTCCGCCACCGGCAACCACGTCAGAAACTTTGACAAGGGCTTGATGAAGCAAAGGTACGGTTTGTGAAAGATCCATAATATGGATACTGTTACGAGCCCCAAAGATATATGGACCCATTTTAGGGTTCCAAAGATGGGGTTGATGTCCAAAATGGACTCCAGCTTCAAGCAGCTGGCGCATGGAAAATTCTGGCAAAGCCATGAAGGTCGTCTCCTGTTTGTCCGGTTGTTCCTCCGCGAAAGCAAAAGACACTGGAAAAGATCCAGTGCCACCGGTCAGGTTCTGATGTCGTCACCAAGACAGACAGCAAAACCTCGCATTTGTTTCACGTGTGTGATGATGCGGTTTATAGGGCCGCTATGAGGATATTGCAAGCCCTCAATGGGACAAGCTGTGCTTTTTGCCTCAAAAGCCATGACAGACATCGGTAGACGGGCGTTTTGGTGCTAAATCTCGGTCAATTCGCAGACCCCGGGCAGAACTTTGAGTTCATTGATTTGAGCGGGAGATGTATCAATCCCTTGCATGGTGGGCAGAAACACATCTTTTCCCATATTATCAAGTCGCAGGATCAATCGCAGCTTGCCATACCCCCCTTGGGAGACTCTTTGTGCGATCTCCGCGAGGGTTTCTGGCTTATTGACGACAATCTGCACGCCCTTTTTGCTCCGCCCCCCGGCCTGATCAAGATGCTCCGCCGATAACAGGCGCAAACGAAGGTTATCACTGTCCGGATCAGCTGATACACGCAACAAGACAACAGCACCAGGCTCTAATAGCTCACGTGTCGCCTCAAGAGTTTCAGAAAACATGACCATTTCAAATTGCGTGTCGGCATCCGAAAAAGCCGCAAATGCGAACTTGTTGCCTTTCTTGGAGCGGCGCTCCTGCAAATAGCTCACCACACCAGCTAATATCCCGGCAATACCGGTATCTGGTCGACGCTCCCGTCGCCGGAAGGGGATCAGATTGTCCTTGGCCTTTTGCACCTCCCTGGTCTTATTGCGCTGCACCTGCTCTTCAAGCGAGAGATCCGCATTGCTTGGCTCTGGTTGCTCAACGGGGGCAGCAGCCTTCTTGTCTCGTATGGCCTGCTTTTGCAGTTCGACCCGTTCCACAAACTCTAGATAGGTCTCAGCCTTCAAGGAGGCGAGCAGTTCACCATATTCGTCGAGGGGATGGCCAGACAAGTAAAAACCAACAGCATCAGCTTCCTTATTGAGAATTTCCCGCGGTACCCACAATTTAAAATCGCGCAGTTTCAATTCCGGCGTCACATCAGCACCGCCGAACAAGGAGGTCTGGCCGCTGTTTTGGTCTGATGTCAAGCGATTGGCACTGGCCATGATAAGATCGACATTGCCATAAACAGTGGCTCGCTCAATACCAAATTGAGCGAACGCATCAGCGGCGGCGAGCATTTCCAAACTCCGCTTATTGACAAGTTTTGGATCAACGCGATTGGCGAAATCGGCCAGATCCTTGAAAGGACCATTCTCATCACGTTCGAGCGCTAATTGCTCCATGGCCTCCGCCCCGACATTTTTCAGCGCGGCTAGCGAATATCTGATGCCCTTTTTACCAGAACTCGTTTCTTGTGGAATAAATTCGGCGGTTGATTCATTGATCGAGGGCGGCAATATCTCGATCTTCATGGTTCGTGTTTCTTCAAAAAACAGTTTGACCTTGTCCGTATTACCCTGATCAAGGGTCATGATGGCCGCCATGAATTCGACGGGGTAATTGGCTTTCAAAAAAGCAGTCTGATAGGCCAGCAACGCATAGGCAGCAGCATGAGACTTGTTGAACCCGTAGCTGGCAAATTTTGCCAGCAGGTCAAAAATCATTTCCCCATCTTTCTTTGACACTCCGTGTTCAAACGCCCCGTTCACAAAGCTAGGGCGTTGTTGATCCATTTCGGCAGCAATTTTCTTACCCATGGCACGGCGCAACAAATCAGCTTCGCCAAGTGAGTAGCCCGCAAGTTCCTGAGCAATTTGCATCACCTGTTCTTGATAGATAATGACGCCATAAGTTTCATTGAGCATAGGGGCCAGCTTGTCATCTATATAGACAATTTCCTCCCGACCGAACTTGCGCTCGATATAAGTCGGGATATTATCCATAGGACCGGGCCGATAGAGCGACACCATGGCGATAATATCTTCAAAACGGTCGGGTTTGAGCTGTTTGAGACTTTCACGCATGCCGGTACTTTCCAGCTGGAACACCCCGATGGTATCGCCTTGCGCCAGTAATTCATAGGTGGCCGGATCATCCAGCGTGTCCCCAGTAAAGTCCACATGCCCTCCGCCCTGCGTGATAAATTGCAAGGCCTTTTGAATGACAGTGAGGGTTTTAAGCCCCAAAAAGTCAAACTTGACGAGGCCAGCCGGCTCAACCCATTTCATATTAAACTGCGTAACCGGAATATCGGAACGCGGATCGCGGTAGAGCGGCACCAGCTCATCAAGTGAGCGATCACCAATCACCACACCAGCCGCATGGGTCGAGGCGTGGCGATACAACCCCTCAAGACGCTGCGCAATATTCAGCAAATTGCGTACAACCGGTTCTTCTTGCGCCGCTTCCTCAATCTTTGGCTCCTCCTCCATAGCCTCTCCCAAGGAGATGCCAATCGTGTTGGGTATGAGCTTTGACAGACTATCCACCTGCCCATAAGGCATCTGCAAAACGCGACCCACATCGCGAATAACGGCTTTCGCCTGCAATTTTCCGAACGTAATAATCTGTGCGACCCGGTCCGCCCCATATTTGTCCTGCACATAGCTGATCACTTCATCACGTCGATCTTGACAAAAATCGATATCGAAGTCAGGCATGGACACACGTTCAGGGTTCAAGAAGCGCTCAAACAAAAGGCCAAAACGGATCGGATCAAGGTCGGTAATGGTCAAGACCCAAGCCACAACGGAACCTGCACCCGAACCTCTTCCCGGTCCCACCGGGATATCCATTTCCTTGGACCATTTGATGAAATCGGCAACGATGAGAAAATAGCCAGGAAATTTCATTCGGTTAATGATGCGAAGCTCATAATCGAGGCGATCCCAATAATCTTTCTCTACATAGCCCTTGGCAACACCATCTACTTCAAGACGTTTTTTAAGGCCCTCTCTTGCCTGACGCTCCATTTCATCTGCTTCGATAGCTTCTTGTTGCTCTGCAGAAACCTCTTCTCCGTCACCAAAACGCGGCAATATAGGGTCTCGCAACAAGGGGCGATAGGAACATCTCTGTGCAATGATCTCGGTATTATCGATGGCCTCAGGCAGATCGGCAAACAGGGTCTCCATCTCTGTCGCGTCTTTGAAATAATGCTCCGGAGTGAGCCGACGGCGCTCTTCCACAACCACATAGCTGCCATCAGCAATACAAATCAGTGCATCATGGGCTTCATAATCATCACGGGTCGGAAAATAGCATTGATTGGTGGCAACGATTGGCAGCAACAAATCATATGCTAGCTCGGTCAGATGTGGTTCCACCTGTTTTTCGCTAGCGAGCCCGTGACGCTGCAATTCAACATAGAGATGATCCGGAGCCATTGCCTTAAGCCGCTCCAACATTAGGCGCGCCCGCTCGCCAGCACCATCGCTCAAGGCCAGGTCAATTACCCCATCAGGTCCACCGGTCAGGATGATCAATCCCTCAATATGTTTTTCAAGCGTCGAACAAGTAACCAGTGGCTCATCTAGCCCATTATCGGCTAAATAGGCATTGCTGATTATTTTGAGGAGATTATCATAGCCTGTTTCATTCTTGGCGATCAGGACGAGGTCACCATGCTTTGCGGACAGGGGCACGGCTTTGCCCACCGGGGCATTGCCCGTGCTACTACCATCGTCATCTGGTTCGATAGTCTCAAAGCGAAAGGACACTGTGCAGCCAATGACCGGCTGCAATCCCTGGCCCGCCATGGTTTGGGAAAACTCGAGAGCGCCAAACAGATTATTGCGGTCCGTAATGGCCAGAGCTGGCATCTGGTATTTGTCAGCCGTTTTAACAAGTTGTTTGATCGGCAATGCGCCTTCCGCTAATGAATAGGCGGAATGAACACGCAAATGAATAAAATTAGCTTGATTACCGCTCATGAATCAGCCCTCCCCTAAAGCGCGCCTTTACTCACTTCAATGAGCTTGCCGTCTTCGAGTTGCAATATACGATCCATGCGCTTGGCGATTTCTATATTATGAGTAGCCATGATTGCGCAAAGGCCGGTAGTGCGAACCAGACCCAGCAGCTGTTCAAAAACACGATCAGCGGTTTGCGGATCAAGATTGCCCGTTGGCTCATCCGCCAGCAATATTCTGGGCCGGTTGGCAACGGCGCGAGCAATTGCAACACGCTGCTGCTCCCCGCCAGAAAGCTCCGCCGGGCGATGTATACCCCGCTCTCCCAATCCCAGTGACGTTAATAACTCCTCGGCCCTTGCAGTCGCATCGCTCCTCGACACCCCGCGGATAAGTTGTGGAATAAGCACATTTTCGATGGCTGTAAATTCAGGCAGTAGCTGATGAAACTGGTAGACGAAACCTATGGCTGAACGACGCAGCATGGTTCGTTCATGGTCGTTCAGTTCCACGCAATCGCGCCCCTCAAGCACAACCTTGCCAAAATGAGGCCGATCAAGCAGACCAATAATGTGCAGCAGTGTTGATTTGCCTGCACCTGATGGTCCGACCAATGCCACAGCCTCACCTGTCTTGAGATCGGCACTTGCACCTTTGAGCACCTCAACGCTGCGCTGGCCCTGATGATAAGTGAGCTCAAGCTTTTCCAGCTTCATTAACAAGGTCTGTTTTAGCGCCGCACCCGGCTCATTTTCAGTCGTCATATCTGGCTTGGTCCTATTCATAGCGAAGGGCTTCAACCGGATCCATTTTGGCAGCACGCCAAGCGGGGTAAATCGTCGCCAGCATAGATAATACCAACGCCATGAAGACAACCTGGAGAACTTCCATCCAGTCCATTTTAGCAGGCATTTCCGTAAGGTAATAGAGTTCTGATGAAAACATATCAACACCGATCAACCAACCGACAAACTGCCGGATGGCCTCAATGTTTTCCACGAACAAAACCCCAAGAACAAAACCAGCCAATGTGCCAACGACGCCGATACTGGCGCCAGTCATAAAGAACACCCGCATGATTGATCCTCTGGTCGCACCCATAGTTCGCAACACGGCTATATCTCTCGACTTGTCTTTCACCAGCATAATCAGGCCCGATATGATATTTAGCGCCGCCACAAGCACGATCAGCGACAAAATGATAAACATCATGGAGCGTTCCACTTCAAGGGCCGTAAAAAATCCCTTATTGCGCTCACGCCAATCAGAAAAACTGTGAGCCTTGCCGATAGATTTTTTCAGGGCGGGGATCACCTCACCAACCTTGTCAGCATTGTCAATGACGATCTCGACAGCATCCACACGGTTGCGGCGATTGAAAAATTTCTGTGCCTCTGCCAAGGGCATAAAGACCACCGAGCTATCATATTCCGACATGCCGATCTCAAATACGGCGGTCACCTGATAGCGCTTGATCCTCGGAGCCGTTCCAAACGGCGTTGACGCGCCTCGGGGTGACACAAGCGTTACATAATCACCGACATAAATATTGAGGGTTTTTGACATGCGCGAGCCAATGGCAACGGTCGGTTTATTGATATCAAAGTCATCCAACGTCCCTTGAATGATCTTCTTGTTCTGCTCGCCTGTCTTTGGATCTTTGGGATCATCGCGCAGGGCTTTGAGATTTTTCGCATCGCTACCCTTGATACCACGCACCAGCGCCGCAACAGATCGGGCGGGGGTCGAGATCATCGCCTGTCCCTCAACCAATGGAATAGCTTGCTCGACGCGCACCTGCTTTCGGGCAATTTGTGCAACATTTTTATAGTCAGAAAAAGAGCCCGCAATGCTGTGGACGATCACATGCCCGTTGAGACCAAGAATTTTGTCGAGTAATTGTGCGCGAAAACCATTCATCACAGACATGACAATGATCAATGTTGCAACACCCAGCATGATGCCCAGAAAGGAAAAACCGGCAATAACCGAAATGAACCCTTCTTTGCGCCGGGCCCGCAAATAGCGTCCCGCCAACATCCATTCAAAAGCAGCAAACGGCTTTGGCCCGTCAATGGAATCCTCATCGACTGTTCTGCTGCGGTCTGTGATTGATGCCATAATCATTACCCGATTGCTTCAGCTTCGCGCCGATTGATCTGTCAGTTTAAGCTCAGGCACTGACAAAATATTGAACGACTTCATCAAGACCAAGATCCTTGGTTTCAGCACTTGCGCGGTTTTTCAACTCGACCTTGCCCTCTTTGAGCCCCCTGGGTCCTGCAATAATTTGCCACGGTAAACCAATCAGGTCCATGGTCTTGAATTTTGCTCCGGCCCGCTCGTTTGAATCATCATACAAGACGGTTTGCCCAGCATTGGTGAGTTGTTCATATAGCGATTCGCACGCTTTGTCCGTCTCATCGTCACCGACCTTCAAATTAACGAGTCCTATTTTAAAGGGGGCAACAACTTCTGGCCAGATGATACCGGCATCGTCGTGGGAGGCTTCTATTATAGCCCCCACAAGGCGCGAAACACCGATTCCATAAGATCCACACTGCAGCGCAGTCAATGCGCCGTCAGGACCTTGCACGGAACATTTCATTGTCTGGGTATATTTGGTGCCAAAAAAGAAAATATGACCAACTTCAATGCCGCGCGCCGAGATTTGCTTGTCGGCCGGCACATCTTTCTCAAACTGCTCCTTGTTATGCATTTCTTCAGTTGCAGCATATTTATCAAGCCAAAGGGCAATGACCGGCTCCAGATCATCATCATGATCAAAGCTATTGGTTGGGGCATCAAGCTCAAGCAGGTCTTTGTGGCAAAAAACTTCACTCTCACCCGTATCTGCCAGAATAATGAATTCATGTGACAGGTCACCACCAATTGGGCCAGTATCAGCGCGCATGGGAATGGCTTTGAGGCCAAGGCGTTCGTAAGTGCGCAGGTAAGCAAGAAACATCCGGTTGTAACTTTTTTTACCTTCCTCTGCCGTCAAATCAAACGAATAGGCATCTTTCATTAAAAATTCGCGGCCTCGCATAACGCCGAAACGGGGTCTTATTTCATCACGAAATTTCCACTGAATATGATAGAGCGTGCGCGGCACATCACGGTAAGAGCGCGCCCCGTCACGAAATAGGGCCGTAATTAGTTCTTCATTGGTTGGACCATAAAGCATATCGCGATCATGACGGTCGGTTATGCGCAGCATCTCTGCGCCGTAATCGTCATAGCGTCCCGATTCACGCCACAGATCCGCAGGCTGTATTGTCGGCATAAGGAGCTCTACCGCTCCCGCTCTGTTTTGTTCTTCACGGACAATTTGCTCGATATTTTTCAACACCATCATGCCCAGGGGTAACCAGGAATAAATGCCAGAACTCGACTGTCTGATCATCCCGGCGCGCAGCATCAATCTATGGGAAACAATTTCCGCTTCCTTGGGAGGATCACGCAAAATAGGCATAAAAAATTGACTGACACGCATGTTTGAGGCTTTCTGATTATTGTTGAGAGGGAGAGGCGACCCTCAACGCATAACCTGCGGCAAATTGCGCAGGTTCCGGTTCCACTTCTTAAAACACCTCTTAGCACGCTTTATCGATGGGCCAAAGCTCTTGATGCGCATAGATGCTGCGATTTACTAACTTTGCGATTGCAGCAAAACTACTAATAGATTAAGTATTTGATCTATGTCATGGTTTTTTTTGACACACGGGCTTTAATGGCTTGATCAATGAAATTCTGTGTCGTTCTGCGGGTAAAGTGCGCAGAAGGCAATGTTCACGTAGGGATAAACTTGAAGGAGAGAATAATGAACCGAGGCGGCATTACCACCATTGGTGGCATCTTTACCGCGTTGGTGCTGATTACTGGGATATTGCTAACCGGCTATGCGGGCATGAACGCCATCGACGCAGTGTTTGGCTTTCATATGTATCTCATGGCAGCAGCAGCAATACTCGGCCTGTTGGCCCTTTTTGTGGGCAGGCCATATAGAGGTGATCTTGGCAAATATAACTATGGGGTCGTCAAAGCCTTCGTGATCGCAACAATTTTCTGGGGCGTGGCTGGATTTATTGTTGGTGATTATATCGCCTGGGAGCTGGCCTTTCCATTCCTCAACTGGGATTTGCCCTGGACCAATTTTGGACGACTGCGGCCCTTGCATACCTCGGCTGTGATCTTTGCTTTTGGTGGCAATATTCTTCTTGGTTCCTCCTTTTATGTTGTGCAGCGCACCAACCATACACGACTTGCCGGAAATGTGGCTCCCTGGTTCGTATTCTGGGGCTACAATCTGTTTATCGCTCTTGCTGGCACCGGCTATCTGCTGGGTGTGACGCAGGGTCGCGAATATGCTGAACCAGAATGGTATGTGGATATCTGGCTGACCCTTGTCTGGGTGGTCTATCTACTGGTCTTTATGGGCACTTTAATGAAACGCCGCGTTTCTCACATTTATGTGGCAAACTGGTTTTATCTGGCCTTTATCATCACCATCGCCGTTTTACATCTCGTCAATAACATGGCGGTTCCGGTCTCGGCTTTTGGCCTTAAATCCTATTCACTACAGGCTGGCGTCCAGGATGCCATGACCCAGTGGTGGTATGGTCATAATGCGGTTGGTTTCTTCCTGACTGCAGCGTTCCTTGCGATGATGTACTACTTCGTACCAAAACGCGCCGAGCGCCCGGTTTATTCCTATCGCCTGTCGATCATCCATTTCTGGTCACTGATCTTCTTGTACATGTGGGCTGGACCTCATCATCTGCACTATACGGCTCTGCCGGACTGGACACAGTCTCTTGGCATGACGTTCTCAATCATCCTTTGGATGCCCTCGTGGGGCGGCATGATCAACGGTCTGATGACCCTGTCTGGTGCCTGGGACAAACTGCGCACCGACCCTGTATTACGCATGCTGGTTGTCTCTATCGCCTTTTATGGTATGAGCACCTTTGAAGGTCCGATGATGGCGATTAAAGCCGTCAACGCACTGTCCCATTATACAGACTGGACAGTTGGCCATGTTCATTCAGGTGCCATGGGCTGGGTTGGCATGGTGAGCTTTGGCGTCATCTATTGCCTCGTACCCTGGTTGTGGGGCAAGGAACGCCTTTACTCCATGTCTCTGGTTAGCTGGCATTTCTGGCTCTCAACCGTTGGTATCTTGCTCTACATCACATCTATGTGGGTATCCGGGATTCTTCAGGGGCTGATGTGGCGTGCATATGACAGCTATGGTTTTCTCGAATACAGTTTCGTTGAAACGGTCGAGGCCATGCATCCTTTCTATGTAATCCGCGCACTTGGTGGACTGTTCTTCGTCATCGGCTCGCTGATTATGGTTTATAATGTGATCATGACGGTTCGGGTTGCTCCTCGCGAAGAGAGCTATTCCAATGCCGTTCTGGCACCAGCTGAGTAAAGGAAAACATTACTATGGCTAGCCATGAAATATTCGAAAAGAACTCGATCGTCCTCGCGATAGCAATTGTACTTGTTGTGTCAATTGCGGGGTTGGTGGAAATCATTCCCCTGTACTTTATCGGCAGTACTATCGAGAAGGTTGACGGGATGCGTCCCTATACCCCCCTCGAACTGGCGGGACGCGATGTCTATGTGCGTGAAGGTTGTTACCTTTGCCATTCTCAAATGATACGACCGTTCCGTGATGAAGTAGAGCGGTATGGTCACTATTCTCTCGCCACTGAGAGCATGTATGACCATCCCTTCCAATGGGGGTCCAAGCGAACAGGGCCAGATCTGGCGCGCGTCGGTAATAAATATTCCGACAAGTGGCATCAGGACCATATGAATGATCCGCGCTCCATCGTGCCAGAATCGGTGATGCCTGGTTATGAATTCCTTGGCAAAACGACTATTGATGCTGACAGATATAATAAACATCTGCGGGCGTTGAGCATAACAGGCGTTCCTTATTCAAAGGGCATGATCGATAATGCCGGAGCTGACCTGAAAGCTCAGGCCGGTGATCCCGACAGTGATGCTGCCGAAGCGCTCCAGGCGCGCTACAAATCATTCGGTAGCAAGCCCCTCAATGTACGTGACTTTGACGGGGACCCTAAAACTGTGAGCGAACTCGATGCACTGATAGCATATATGCAAATGCTTGGCACACTCGTAGATTTCAAAACCTACAATGCCAAAGCCAACTTACGCTAACGGGTGAGCGATCATGAGTTATGAAGATGTTGCAAGCCTAAGTGGAACCATCGGCCTCGCTTTGTTCATGTCGATGTTCTTTGTGGTTTTGGTATATGCTCTTTGGCCCCGCAACAAAGCCAAGTTTGATAAGGCTGCCCGCGCGCCGCTTGATGAGGAATAGAAAATGGAACACAAGGAAATAGATCATATCACCGGCACGGAGACCACGGGTCATGCCTGGGATGGAGATCTCAAAGAACTTAATACACCCCTTCCTGGTTGGTGGGTATGGATCTTCTGGATCACCATTGTATGGGGAATTGCTTATTCGTTCGTTTATCCACACTGGGTTATAGGCACAAAAGTCCTGCCGACCGTATTTGACTGGTCCAGTCGTGGCGATGTTCACAAGGCTTTGGATGCCGCTAAAACGACGATGGCCCCTCAATTCGCCAAACTGGAAAAAGCTTCATTAGCCGATTTGCGTAGTGATGCAGCACTTTCAAAATTCGCAGATAAAGCTGGAGAAGCTGTCTATGGCGACAATTGCGTTGCCTGCCATGGAACTGGCGCCAACGGTGTCTTTTCAGGCTCTGGCTATCCCAATCTGACCGACAATGATTGGCTCTATGGAGGCAAACTCGAAGACATTGTGGAAACGGTTCGTGTTGGTATTCGCTCTGGTCACGAAGACGAACGTACCAATACGATGGCCGCCTATGGAGATGATAAAACCCTGAACGCCGATCAGATCAAAAATGTCGCTGGCTATGTTCTTTCCTTCTCTGGCAACTCCCTTGCTGGTGCGGATATAGCCAAGGGCAAGCAAATATATCTGGAAGAAGCTGCTTGCAATGCCTGCCATGGAGACGATGGCAAAGGCGTCTCTGAAATACCAGGCGCACCAAATCTGGCAGACAAAATTTGGCTGTTTGGTGGTAGTGCTGAGAAGATCATTACCTCTATCACCCATGGTCGCAAAGGCGTGATGCCTGCATGGGATGCTCGTTTGACTCCTGCCCAGATCAAAGCTGTTGCCGTTTATGTGCATAGTCGCGGCGGTGGTAAATAAGACGCAGATACCGCGATTGCAAGACCCCATCTATACGTGACATATAATAATATATCGCGTATGGAACTTTTTGGGGAAGGGGCATAATATGAGCGATACCACTGCTCAGCAAGCAGAGCCAAAAAGCCTCTTTGCTGAACACGAAAAAATACATCCGCTGAAAGTTTCGGGCCTGTTCCGGAAAATCAAGTGGTTTTTTTTGGTCAATATGCTGGCGGCATATTATATCGCTCCGTTCCTTCGCTGGGATCGTGGACTCGACGCGCCCAATCAGATGATTCTGTTTGATATCCCCCATCGCCGTTTTTACTTTGGTCCGATTGAAATCTGGCCGCAAGAAGTCTATTATTTTACCGGTATATTGATGGTGGCCTCCCTGCTATTGTTTTTGACAACGGCGGTTGCGGGACGAGTATGGTGTGGCTGGTGGTGCCCGCAAACCATCTGGACAGATGTGTTTATCACCATCGAACGCTGGATCGAAGGAGATCGCCGCGCGCGCATTGCCCTTGATAAGGCACCAATGTCACTTGGCAAATTCACGAAAAGATTCATCAAACATTCCGCATGGATGGTAATCTCTTGGTGGACCGGTGGTGCACTCGTTCTGTATTTCGCAGATGCGTTTGAGTTGGTTCGCGGCCTGACCAATGATGTGGCAATCTTCTTTACCAAAATTCTAACGCTTCAACTCCCGAGTGCACCAGAAAATCTGGTTGCCTGGATCTGGATCAGTATCTTTGCTGGCACGACCTATCTCATGGCCGGGATCGCGCGCGAACAGGTCTGCATTTATATGTGCCCCTGGCCACGCATTCAGGCCGCATTGACTGACACTGAAGCCCTTAACGTCACCTACCGTTATGACCGTGGCGAACCACGCTATTCTATAAAAAAATCAGTTAAACTCGCGGCAGCCGGTCAAGCCGCCGGTGATTGCATTGACTGCTATCAATGTGTCTGGGTCTGCCCAACGGGTACAGATATTCGCCTCGGCATGCAACTGTCCTGCATCAATTGCGGACTGTGTATCGATGCTTGCGACAATATCATGGCCAAGGTCGGGCGCCCTGATAAGCTGATTGCCTTTGATACCGACCTCAATATTGAACGACGCATGAAGGGCGAAAAAAATAGCTTCAAACCGGTGCGCCCGCGTACTTTGATTTATCTGTTTGCCATGCTTATCTCAATCGTACTAATGGGCTGGTCCCTGGCGACCCGCGCCATAACAGGGATCAATGTTCTGCATGATCGCAATCCTCTTTACGTCGAAGAGGGCGACGGGTCACTTAGAAACGGCTATACGATCCGCTTGCTCAATATGGTACGCAAAAAGCGTAGTTTCACGCTCGATGTGACCGGCCCGCAAGGCGCTTTCATCTCCAAGGTTTCCGAAGGCGTGTTTCTCTTCAAAAAATCTGATAGCGGATCCTTTATTGTTGAAATCGGCCCGGATACAACCCGCGAACTGCGTGTTCTCGTTATTTTACCCGCCAGCAGTACAATTCCCAAATCGGAACCATTGTTATTTACTGCCAAAGATACAGAAACAGGTGAACAGCTCTCCAGAAGTGATTTCTTCAAAGGGCCTGGAAAATAGGCTAATAGGCTAATATTGCGTGAACAGGTGACATCGCTGATCTTAGTAAAGGGGGAGGATATGAACTCATCCCTTCCCAGATGCTAGATAAAAAGCACCTCCTGTGATCGATCGTATCACAACCGCAATGCTCAAAATGTATAAGTAGGAAACAACAATGATCAAAGAGCTCACCGGCAAACATGTTCTCTTCCTTTTCGTCCTGTTTTTCGGGATAATATTCGTTGTCAACGCCCGCCTGATCTATCTCTCACAGTCGAGCTGGACCGGCCTGGAGACCTATGATGCCTATCGCAAGGGGCTGAAGTATAACCAGCAGTTATCCGTTTCAGAGGCTCAAAACACCCGTGGCTGGACAATGACATTGGTGCAAAAAACAGGATCCAATGGCCAACTGGTGCTCACCGCAACGCCCAAAAACAAAGTAGGCGATCTTCTAAGCGGCTTGGCTCTTGCTGTCGAATTAAAGCGTCCGACCCATGAAGGGATCGACAAAACATTCCCCCTCAAAGAGGCAAAGCTCGGGGTTTACACGGGGCAAATAAAAAAAATCTCCCTTGGCAAATGGTATCTCTTTGTTACGGCGACCAGAGGCGCCGAGGTTCTCTATCGATCCAAAAATGAACTCTATTTGAAATGACCTCCTCGAAGCAAAAACTTAGTATTGCCGCGCAACCGGCATCCGCTGGTACGCAACAGACAATCAAACGGCGCCTCGATCTTGCCGTTGATGGCATCACCTGCCCCGCTTGCATGACAACCATTGAGCAAGGCATCGGCAATATGCCGGGCATTGCCGAAGTTATACTCAATTATACAACGCACCGGCTGACAATTGAGGGACGTGATAGTGTCCCCAACCTGGAAGCCATTATCGGCAAGCTGGATCATCTGGGCTATAAAGGGCGTCCCTATGAGCTAAGCACGGCTGGCCTCGCACAGGCGCGCGCCGAAAAACATCTTTTGCGCGCCATGGCGGTCGCTGGGTTTGCAGCCGCAAATATCATGATGATGTCCGTTGCGGTCTGGTCTGGCAATAGCTCTGGCATGGAGGAATCAACACGCGATCTGTTCCACTGGATATCGGCCATGATTGCGCTGCCTGCCGTGACCTATGCCGGGCAACCATTTTTTCTGAGCGCCCTTTCAGCCCTCAAGGGACGCCATCTCAATATGGATGTGCCCATCTCCCTGGCGGTCATTCTGGCGGTTGTCATGTCCCTTGTGCAGACCATATCCCACCAGCCAGACACCTATTTTGATTCGGCAGTCATGTTATTATTCTTTTTGCTGATCGGGCGCTATCTCGACCTGCGCGCTCGCAACCGAACAAGAGAACTTGGGCAAAATCTCATGGCGTTGCAAAAGCCTACGGTCACGAGAATAGCGCTGGATAATACAACGCAAGAATGTCCCGTATCCCTCATTGAACCTGGTGATCGCATTCTTGTTCCCATGGGTGCGCGTATCGGTGTCGACGGGATTATATCACAAGGGTCCAGCGAAATCGATACCAGCCTGGTCACTGGGGAAAGCACGCCGCGCACAAAAACAATTGATGACAAGGTCTATGCCGGGACCCTTAATCTGGGGGCTCCCTTGCATGTGACCGCTAATGCCGCAGGAGACAATACCCTGCTGGCTGAAATCAGCGCACTTATGGACAAGGCCATGCAAAAACGCGGCACCTATGTACGCCTTGCCGACAAGGCCGCGTCACTCTATGCCCCCGTTGTGCATCTTACGGCTCTATTTACGCTGATTGGCTGGCTGCTCTTGTCAAATGGCTGGCAACCCTCACTACTGACCGCTATTGCCGTGTTGATCATTACCTGCCCCTGCGCTCTGGGCCTGGCGGTGCCTGTCGTACAGGTCGTCGCCACAGGTGCTCTGTTTCGTCGTGGAATTCTTGTTAACGCGGGAGACGCGCTGGAGCGCCTGGCCCTTATCGACACTATTGTCTTTGACAAGACCGGAACCCTTACAGAACCAGATCCAGTTATTCTCAACCTAAAAGATATCAGCGAAAACGATCTACGTGATGCCGCCCGGCTTGCCCGCTCCAGCCATCACATATTAGCCCGTGCCATCGCCCCTCATGCCAAACACGTCCCCCTCATTCCTGATGCCCGCGAAATTGCTGGCAGCGGTGTCATGGGACAACTCGGCGATCAACAACTAAGACTTGGCTCACACCAGTTCTGTCTGGACGATACAAACAAGCAACCGCCCTCGTCCAATCCAAACGAGCAAAGGTCAGAACTCTGGTTTCGCAGAAACGAAGAACAACCAGTACGTTTTCAATTCCATCAAGATCTGAAAGAGGACGCAGTGGAGACCATTCGTACCTTGATCTCACTTGGCTTCAAAGTCGAGATTCTATCTGGAGACAAACAAGGCGTCGTTGCAAAAACAGCGCAATCTCTGGGCATCGAGACATTCAGGGCCCAAACCAAACCAAAAGATAAAATTGAACATATCGAAAAACTAAAGGCTGCCGGAGCCCATGTCATGATGATCGGAGATGGTCTTAATGATGCGGCCGCTCTGCAGACTGCAAATGTATCGGTTGCCCCTGCCAGCGCTCTTGATATTACCCAAGGGTCCGCAGATATTGTCATCGTTGGCAATCGCCTCCACCCTTTGTTGGAACTGATCACAATCGCACGAAAAGCCAGAGTACTAATCATTCAAAACTTCTATTTCGCAGCAATCTATAATATTGTTGCCATTCCGCTGGCCGTATTGGGTTATGTCACACCTTTGCTTGCCGCCTTGTCCATGTCTGTTTCCTCCATCATCGTCACGCTCAATGCGCTTCGCGCACAACTGATACGAAAGGAACAATAATGGATTTCGTATATGTGCTGTTACCATTGGCCCTTCTCCTAGGTTTTATTGCACTCATGGCATTCATGTGGACCTTGAAGTCGGGACAATATGATGATCTCGACGGCGCTGCATGGCGCGCCATTATGGACGATGATCAAGAACTCAACCCCAATTTCCAACAGCCTGCCAATGAGGAAAATAGTCCACAGGACCCTGTTGATAAGGGGGAGACTCAGGCTTGATCCATGCCTGGCTTTTATTTCTCGCTGGTGATATCGAAATTTTAGTCTAAGATAGGATCTGTTGATGAGGTTCTAATCAGGCTGACTAAGGCGTTTTGTTCGAGTAAGTCGTAGCTGTGAAACCGAAACTTATCGATTATTTGACTTTAGGGTGATATCCGCAATTTCACTTCCATTGTCGCATATATTCATAGGTGTGCACGCCATGAATATCTCGGTACCGCGTACCAGTATCATACTGTTGTGTAAGATAGTTAGTAGTGTCAATATTTGTAACGGCTGTTTTGTGCGTACGTTCATACGAGCAGCCATAGTATACAGAGTGGTTTTGTACCCATCAGTACGTATCGTTTAACTGTTGTGCTTATTTGGTCTGCGTGTTTTAAGTATAGCAGTAGTGTTTGAGATAGTCTATCGAGACTTGATCAAGAGTTCGTATTGAACTGTTCATGTAGTGGCATAAATAAAATACCCACCCGCGCATGATATCTAATAAAAAGGACAGGGAACCACAGACCCTGTCCTTTTTTATTTGTCATTTTTTCAATTCTGCATAGAAAAAACACAAATTTACAGCTCGAAACACTTACGCGCCAGCTCATCAAATCTGATTAGTATTGGGTCGTTTTACATAAAGGTACGAAAACCGCCACAGGAATTGCTGAGATGACCCAGGGCGGCGTGTCTTGAGCAATTTTGCCGTCTCCCAAAGCACTGAGGATTTTATGCTGCTCATTTTGGGGTAAGAATGCCGACGGTATCTTGAAGTTTTTCATCTGAGAAATCATACTCACCCAGCAGGTTTAGATGACGCCATGCAACTACAGAATAGTTGGCGATGGCTTCCAGAATATTGTTCTTTGCCTCTTTCGTCTCGGCCTTGGCGAGTTTCTGGGATAAATAGAGGTAACGCCAGTCTCAACTTTTTTCAGTTCACATAGGGAACGTAACGTGATTCCATAAGATTGTTAAACAACCGCCCATTATCCAACATGAAGGGTTACCCCATGGAATCACAGATTTATCTTATTTCACTTTACCTTTCTGTCGAGAAAAAATTTAAGGAAGTTGTTGGGGAGAGGTTTTTGCGAAGCCGCGGATTTGCACCGGCTTTAAGCGATGTTGAGCATATCACCATCGAACTATTTGGCGAATATCAGGGCCATGGCAACGACAAGGCAATGTCCCGTTCAATGTTGAAAATGCAGTCGCAAGGGCTGCCGATTGAGACAGGTTATGCAGCTTTGGCCTGTTGGTCAAGATCGTCATTTCCCTGATGCC
>JAAETJ010000638.1 GCA_024228495.1 bacterium
ACTGAGTGATACGTATCCGGAAACGGCCGTTATTCTTGTATCCAGCTACGCTTCCCCCTCCGTCATTCAAGGGGCAATCGAGAAGGGCGTGCGCGGTTATTTACTCAAAAGCGACCAGTTGTCTTTGAATATGGTTGATGCTATCGACGCCATCCATCACGGTGGTGTCTATTTTTCCAGAGAGATCAGCCAACAACTCTTTAACTCCAATGGGCACAAGGCAGATGATAACCGGTTAACGGAGAGGCAGCTTGAGATTGTGCTGGCAATTGCCCGGAACCTTGATGCCACACACAAAGAGGTGGCGCAAACGCTGCATATCACGGAAAGCACCATGAAAGGGCATTTGAACAATATTTTCAAAATCCTGGACGTGACCAACGTCACTGCCTGTATTATTCGCTGCATGGAACTGGGGCTGCTTCCTTTTGGCATTGACGAACGGGGTCGCATTGAATTTGGCGATTTTGAGTAAAACAGAGCTTGCAGACGGAACTTTAGTATGGTTTGAAAACTG
>JAAETJ010000639.1 GCA_024228495.1 bacterium
CGGTCAAACCTGTCATAGACAGTGCCGGTCGCCAAGTTTTGATAAATGCCTTCTAGATAGGCGCGGCACTGCTCTTGGGTGTAACGGCTCAGCAGGTCATCGACGAAGCCCGGCCTGAGGTTATGGGCATTATCTGCGGTCTTCATCCGTAGCAACGCTCGGCGCTTGCCCTCCCGTGCTGCATCAGTGCCGAACGTTTGGTAATGGAACCCAAACCCTTCTGGCGTTGAGTAGCAGTGGAGCTGGTTGAAGTTTCCGACCCTGATACGGCCCAGAATCTTGTCATAGGCACGCTGAGCGATCGAAGCTTTCGCAGTATCAACCTCATCGATGATTGCGAAGGCCCAATCGTCGCCCACGATGCGTTGATAATTTTCAAACGACAGGCCAAGGATTGTTGAATCACCGCCTGGAAAATGCAAAGTATGGCTTACATACGGCGCCACCCTTGGCGTGTATGGAATGCCGAAACTGTCTAAGAAATCCTCGAATTTCGGTGCCCAGATCCTGCGGACCATATCGCTGGTTGGTTCCATGACGCAACCAACAAAGCCTTGATTCAATGCGGCCATCTTGACGGCAACGGCATGAGCGCAATAGGTCTTGCCGCTGCCATAGCCAGCGCTGATGCCGATCTCAGGGATGCTGGCCGGCGCTCCACCTTGCGACGCGGCGATAGCGCTTAACCGCTCAACCTCAAACGCGCTGAGCTGGCCAGGGTTGAGTGTTGCGGCGATGCGTTGCAGGAGGTCATCAACATCAGCCAAGGTTGAACGGCTGCCAACGGCTTCAGCTTGCAGTTCTGCCAGCCTGGCCAGGATTGGGTTATTCCTCTTCACTGGGCACTAACTCTTGACCGGTCTTGGCTTGAATGCGAAGCAAGACGGTGCGCTCTTGTTCTGGCGTGAGGTTTGCCTCAGCGATGGCTGATACAGCAGCTTCGATGCCTTCATTTCTTGCGCGTGTGACGGCTGCGTTGTCGCTGTAGTGCTTACGGTATGACGGGCTATGAGTAAGCATCCATTGCGCTGATTTGCTGTCTCCTTCTTGAGCACAATTTGTGATGATATTTATGAATTTATGAGCACCAGCTGCACGACCTTCATTAAGCGCATCTAAAAGAGCTATTTCTTCTTCAGTAGGACTAGGGCCTTTTGCATTGCCAATCCACTGCTTTAACGCTGCATAACTAACACCAACCGCTGCGGCGATATGTTCTAATGCTGCGCC
>JAAETJ010000640.1 GCA_024228495.1 bacterium
CTAGCCAGCTGTGTCTTGTCGCTTTGAATCAGCAATCTGCCCTCAGTATTCGGCGGGTTATGGCCGAATCGTTATACGTACGCTCACATCCGTGAGCGGCTGAGAGGTTATGAAAGTGGTAGCAGGTGTGTCTTTTAGACATGCCAGAACTAGCAGAAGTCTTCCGCCAGTACGGCGATGACTATCGCTCCCGTCATAAACTAACACTGAAGCAGCACCGGGTCATGCGCTCGATCAGTCAGTGTCGCACGTCGGCATTAGGAGCACATGTTGACCGCTGCAACAGATGCGGCCATCAAGAGATCAGTTACAATAGCTGCGGTGATCGTCACTGTCCCAAGTGCCAGGGTGCGCGACAGCGGCAGTGGGTAGATCGCTGCCTCCGTCGCCTTCTTCCGACGCAGTACTTCCACCTCGTCTTTACGCTACCCCGTGAGCTTCGTGACCTGATTCGTCACAACAAGCGCCTCTGCTACGGGCTCTTGCTAAAGACGGCGGCAGCTACACTGCAAGCATTTGCCGAGCGGCGCTGGGGAGGACGGCTGGGCATCACAGTAGTGCTGCACACCTGGGCACAGAACCTTTCCTATCATCCTCATGTGCATTGCCTTGTAAGCGGCGGCGCATTCGATGGCGAGCGCTGGCGCCAATCCTCTCATAGATATCTCTTTCCCTGCAAAGCACTTGCGCGCGTATTTCGTGCAAAGTATCGTGATGAACTGCTTGCTCGGGAGCTGGTACTTGCTCCTTCGATGCAATCATTGGTGCATATCAAAGGACTCGCTGGCTGGTTTCGTGATCAGGTGCCTCAGCAGTGGGTTGTATATGCAAAGGCACCCTTTGCAGCACCGGAGAAGGTGGTGCGTTACATTGGACGCTATACACACCGCGTGGCGATCTCGAACCGCAGGTTGCTAGATATACGTAATGGAAAGATTCGCTTTCTGTGGAGAGACTATCGTGACGGAAAAAGGAAAGAGATGACCCTGAGCAGTGATGAGTTCATCCGCCGCTTTTTGCAGCATGTACTGCCTCAGGGCTTTGTGCGCATTCGTCACTATGGACTGCATGCCAGTGGTTGTGAACTTCCTCAGGAGCCAGTTACGGAGGAACCCGTCACGGAGGAACCCGTCACGGAGGAGCCACTCACGGAGGAGCCACTCACGGAGGAACCACTCACGCGCAGTTGTCCAGAATGCAGTGATGGTGTGCTCGTATTCCAGTATCGCATCGAGCTATGGCCCGACGTGAAAGATCCACCAAAGGACTGCTTTTCCAGGGAGGTGGCTTGTGGTTAAGAACGTAGTCGGTGACGAAAGGCAGTGCTACGCTCGCAGCAGATATATTGCGGGCTTTTTCGAATCATTTCAACCCGAGGCCGTCGCAGTGAAGGACCATGTTGCATCCAAAGCGCGCTTCGAGAGCTTGCAGTCTGATCAAAGGAGGGTAAATCTGGGCGCGACTTTCCCATAGGCGACGTATAACAAGGCAATGAACGCCGACCCAATACGCGCACCTTCTCGCTTTGACTTAACCGCTGTGTCTCTTTACTTTGACCTAAACTCGCGTTGTATTGGGCGGGTTATTGCCAAGTCGTTATGCGCCTCGGCGAAACGAATGTAATTGTTCGGCGTCACAACAACCTTCAGTAAACCTATTTCTACAAATGCATAAACCGATAGAAGTTCGAGCTCTTCCTGGTTATAAAATCTGGCTCCGTTATGATGACGGCGCTCAGGGAGAAGTAGATTTAAGCGAATATGCTGGCAAGGGAGTCTTTGTACTCTGGAATGATTATAAAGCGTTTGAAAAGGTCTACATAGGTGAAGCAGATCAGATCGCCTGGAGTGAAGAGATTGATATGTGTCCAGACTCTATGTACATGAAGTTGACTGGCAAAAAAGCGGAAGATGTTTTTCCAAACCTGAAGGAAGTACAGGTAAATGCCTGAGATCAGTCGCTTCTTTGGGATCATCGTCCGGATGTATTTTGGGGACCACAATCCGCAATAAGTATCAATACATTGGGATTAATAGAAGGCAAGTTACCTCCCAGAATAATGGGGATGGTGGTAGAATGGGCAGCCTTGCATCAAGATGAATTACTTGCCGATTGGGAAAAAGCAATAGCTCATCAACCCCTTGATAAAATTGAGCCATTGGCCTAGGGCGGCGCATAACAGGCAGTAGCAGCCGATTCGGAGCACGTGGGCTTTGCCTTGTTTGGAGTACACATCCGTTATAACTTTGAATCAACGATCTGCCCTGAGCCCTCACGGCTGAACAGCGGGTCGTTATAGGTACTTCCTTGCTTGTGGTCTTTCGATGTGTTTTGCCAACTGCTTGACAGGTGTGCGGTTCTGCCGGTTGGAGAGGTCGTTGTAAATTCAATCGCCTCGCACAGCGTAATTTTAGGGCC
>JAAETJ010000641.1 GCA_024228495.1 bacterium
ATTTCGTCTCTGATGCCGGCGCAGATCTGTTGGTCATGGGCGCTTATGGACATTCGCGTTTGCGCGAGCGTACATTTGGCGGCGTCACTCGTACAATCCTCGATCAGATGACGGTTCCCGTACTCATGTCTAATTAAAATTTCAACAAGCGTGCAAATTATGGTCCATGATAGTCCTGAAATTCGAAGGAATGAGGGGACATCATGGATAACAGTCTTGAAGGCGAAGCGGCCAGCGCCGCTCACCCGACATTGCGCGAAGCAACTTTGGTCTGGTGGCAGATCGGTATATTCTCGTTTGGTGGTCCGGCCGCACAAATTGCCTTGATGCACAAGATGATTGTAGATGAGAAAAAGTGGCTGGGGGAACAGCAATTCCTCAATGCCTTGAGCTTTTGCATGTTGTTGCCCGGTCCCGAAGCTATGCAGCTCGTGACCTATGCGGGGTGGCGCTTACATGGCGTATTCGGCGGTTTGATCGCAGGTTTGCTATTTATCATTCCCGGCTCCGTTGTGGTGCTGATATTGGCGATGATTTACGCCGCCTTTGGCAATGTTCCCATTGTCGAAGCCATATTTTTTGGCATCAAGGCGGCGGTTCTTGTTATCGTCATAGAAGCGCTGTTGCGCATTGCCAAGAAGGCGCTAAAACATCCAGAGCATTGGTTGGTCGCGGCCGTTTCGTTCGTGGCGATTTTCTTCTTTTCCTTGCCGTTTCCCTTGATTGTTTTGCTGGCCGGCCTCTATGGCTTTTTGCGCACGTCATCAGATGATCGGCCCGCACATCACGTCCAAATTGCCATCAAGCCTGTGCAGACCATTAAGACAGTAGCGCTTTGGCTGGTGATCTGGCTGGTGCCCTTGCTGGCTCTTTCGAGCGCCTTGGGGGAGGGGCAAATCCTCTCGCAAATTGGCTGGTTTTTCTCAAAGCTTGCCGTCGTCACCTTTGGCGGCGCTTATGCGGTTCTTGCCTATATGGGACAAGATGTTGTGACTTCATTTGGTTGGCTGCAGGCAGGGCAGATGATGGATGGGTTGGGACTGGCTGAAACCACCCCTGGCCCCTTGATCCTTGTGACTGAATTTGTCGGCTATCTCGCCGCTTATCAGCATGGCGGGCAATCGGCTATTTCGCTGGGTATTGCGGGGGCTATCGTGGCGTTGTGGACGACTTTTGCGCCTTGCTTCTTGTGGATATTTGTCGGCGCTCCATATATCGAGTGGATCAGCGCACAGCCGCGTCTGAAAGGTGCGCTAAGCGGCATTACCGCCGCTGTGGTCGGGGTCATCCTCAATCTGTCGCTGTGGTTCGCTCTGCATGTGTTTTTTGGCAAGGTTGAGCTGGTGCACAAAGGGCCTTTGTCCTTGTGGACTCCCGATCTGGCAACATTGAATATTGGAGTGATCATATTGGCGGCCATTAGCGGTTATTTGTTGCTTTGGCGCCATTGGGGCATCCCACGGGTGCTTGCTATTGCCGCTGTTCTGGCGCTTTTGTTGCGTTTTTTACCCTTGTCTTGAGTATGGCTGACTATTGCCTTTTGCACCAAAGCTTCGCTGGACACGTACGAGCGGATTTGTTATAGCTGAGCGACTGGACTTGTCGAGGCGAGTGGAGTAAGGCTTCGTTTGCTTATATCTCATTGAAAGTCCACACTAATTTGATCAAACAAATCGATCCGAAATTTTAAACCCGAGAGGATGTGCTCGCTTGTTGGTACATGTCAGAGATAATAATGTCGATCAGGCTCTCCGAGCCCTGAAAAAGAAAATGCAGCGCGAAGGCGTCTTTCGTGAAATGAAGCTGCGTAATTTCTATGAAAAACCTTCTGAAAAGCGTGCTCGTGAAAAGGGCGAAGCTGTTCGCCGTCAGCGTAAATTGCTTAGAAAACGTGCCCAGCGTGAAGGTCTGCTGCCACACCGCGGTAGTTCAAGCTAATCAAAATTATTGGCAGGTCCTCATTGTAAGGACCTGCCCGTTAATGGCCGGTGCTCGTAGCATTATGCGCATTTGCTTGCGATTGTGGTGAAAGAGCCGCGGTTTGCTGGCTATAGCACCTGTTTCTGGTGTCGATTGCCCTTGCAAGTCGACATAAAATCAACCATCCTTGCAGTTACAATGAATCTTATATGGTTTTTGCAGCAATAGCGCGTGCAGGTGAGTATGGATTGATCGAACGGCAAGCGAATACGATGATAGAAATAATTGCTTTTTTTTCAAATCAAAATCATAGGGCCTCATCGGCTCGATATACGCGTTGGTATGTGCCAATGGTTGCCAGGGTACCTGTGATTGCAGGCATTGCTGCTTGTGGATTGTTGATTACTGGTTGTCAGTCCTCCAATCCGATTGGCGGGCTTGCTGGATCTGACGTCAACGATGGCGCACGGCAAAAGGGCTCGCTCGCCAGGGGTAGTCACTCTGGTCCCACCAACAAGCCGCGACCAAAAATTCTGGCAAGCGGGGCACGTCAAAATCTTGCGTCCCTTTCAGAAGTTGTCCGCCGCAATCCAACCAACGTCAATGCGCTCAATATGCGTGGCACCGCCTTTGCCAAGAGCCATGATTATGAACGTGCTTTGGCCGATTTTAACGCCGCTATTGATATCGATCCGCAATATTATCAGGCCTATGGTAACCGCGCGCTTGTTTACATCAAGATGGGGCGCATCGATCTTGCCAAGGCAGACTATGAACAGGCCTTACGCCTGTCGCCGCAATATACCTCAGCCTATCTGGGGCGCGGCAGGTTGCATATGAAAAGTAAGAATTACGCGATGGCGCTGGCTGATTTTCGCCAGACCATCAAACTTGATCCCTCCAATGCCATTGCCTATTTTCAGCGCGGTGCCACCTATCAGCTGATGGGACAGCATGAAAACGCCATCAGTGATTTTAATATCGCCATTGGCCTCAAGCCAAAAACGCCGCAACCCTATTTTGCGCGCGGGCAAAGCCGTTTTGAATTGCAGCAATATGAAACCGCCTATGATGATTTCTATATCGCCGCCAAGCGTAGTAATGGCAATGCGCGGGCCTGGACCTATCGGGGCTTATCGGCCGAACGATTTGGTGATCCCAAAAAAGCTGTGCGTGCTTATCGCCGCGCGCTCAAAGCCAAGCCCTATTACAAGCCTGCTCTTGAGGGCATGAAACGTCTTGGTGTGAAGGCCGCGTGAACAAGGCCGAAAAACCCTTGTTGGCTCCCTGGTTTTTATTTGATACTGGCGAAGACCCGCAAGCGGGCAGCGCATTACTGCTGGAAGATGCAGTGAAGATCATTTGTGCCGATGAGATTTCGCAGATTGATCGAGCCATTGAGCAATTAAACGACGCCATTGATAGTGGGCTCACTGCCGCTGGATTTTTTTCCTATGAACTGGGTTATGGGCTGGAACCCTCTTTGCAGCCGTTGATGTCGGAAAACAGGCGGGTGCCATTGATCTGGTTTGCGCTATATCCCAAGACGCAATATCTACGAGGCCCGCAGCTAGAGCAGTTTCTCGCACCGCATGGTTCGCTAGCGAAAGATTCAAAGCTTAAAAACATTAGTACATTCATGACAAAACAGGACTATTTGCGCCGCTTTGCGCTGATCAAGGAACTGATTGGTGCGGGCGATATTTATCAAGTCAATCTGACTTTTAAGCTGGCCCTGGAATATGAGGGATCGCCCTTTGATCTTTATGCCGCTTTGCGGAAGAAACAGCCAGTTTCTTATGGGGCATATCTGGAGTGCAAAGATTTTTCGATCCTGTCTCATTCTCCCGAGCTGTTTTTTGAAATCAACAATGGCGACATTTTATCGAGGCCGATGAAAGGCACGATCAAGCGTGGCGTCACGCCAAGCGAAGATCAAGCGCTATCGCGCGAGTTGCAGGGGGGCGTAAAAAATCGCGCCGAAAATTTGATGATCGTTGATCTCATGCGCAATGATTTGTCCCGCATATGTGAGGTCGGAAGTGTTGAGGTCCGTGATCTTTATGAGGTGAAGGCACTGCCAACGCTCTATCAAATGACCTCCGATGTAATAGGCCGGTTGCGCGCCGACGTACAACTCGGTGAGATTATAAAGGCGCTGGTGCCAGCTGGCTCGATCACGGGTGCACCAAAAATACGGGCCCAGGAAATTATCAGTGATCTGGAGGAGCAGCCACGCGGTGTTTATTGTGGGGCCATTGGTGTACTCGCTCGCGACCAAAAATCACGCCAGCTATCAGCTCGTTTTAATGTGGCGATCAGATCCCTGACCTTGTTTCCAGATGGCCACGGCGAAACCGGGATCGGCTCTGGTGTGGTGCAAGACAGCAAGGGAGACGCCGAATATGAGGAATGTCTGCTGAAAGCAAAATTTATGATACAGGCTGATTTACAGCTGGCTGTTTTCGAGCTTATCGAGACAATGCGTCTTGATCGCGATGGTAGTTATTATCTGCGCGAGCGGCATTTGTCTCGCCTCGTACGCTCGTGCAAGGAACTGGGGTTTTCATGTCCTGTAGAAGAGATAGATAAAGAGCTAGGCAAACTCGCCAGGCAATTTAATACAAACACTTATCTCGTACGGTTGTTGCTTTCAGTAGGGGGTGAGTTTACATTGACTTCAACCAAGATCGATCCACCCGACCCAGCTAAAATCATCAGCTTTGTGGTGTCAGGCCAGCGCGTCGAAAGCACAGACACCCTGCTTGCTCACAAAACAACCAGACGGCAAATATTTGATGAGGAATTGGCGCGCGCCAACAAACGGCTTGGCGTCAACGAGGTCTTGTTCTTGAACGAGCGTGATGAACTAACCGAAGGGTCGCGCTCAACCTTGTTTATCGAACGAGATGGAGAACTGCATACTCCTCCGCTTTCTAGCGGCCTGCTTCCTGGCACTTTGCGCGCGCAATTGATCGATGAGGGGCGCGTCGTCGAATCCATCCTGACGCTGAACGACCTTGTAGGTGTAAAGATCTTTTTGGGCAATTCCGTGCGCGGTTTGCAACCAGCTCGGCTACTCGAAGAAAAATGACCTCGCCGGCCCGAGCGTGTTGCGCACAAAAATACCGGTAATGCGAGCTGCCGGCATTTTTGAATTTGTGTGTTTCAGTGTCCCGCCTAGCGAGAATAGAATTCCACCACAAGGTTTGGTTCCATCACCACGGGATATGGCACTTCCGCCAGTTCGGGTATGCGAACGAAAGTGGATTTAAGTTTGCCGTGGTCGACATCGAGATAGTCGGGGATGTCACGTTCGGGGCTACCGGTTGCCTCAATGACGATGGACAGATCTCGTGATTTTTCGCGGATCTCGATGACATCACCTTCTTTGCAGCGATAGGACGGAATATTGACCCGTTGGCCATTGACTTTAACATGACCATGGTTGACGAACTGGCGCGCAGAAAAGACAGTTGGTACAAATTTCGAGCGATAAACAACGGCGTCAAGACGGCGCTCAAGCAGACCAATGAGGTTTTCGGAGGTATCACCCTTCATGCCGTCAGCCGCACTATAGATGCGTTTGAACTGCTTTTCGGTGATATTGCCGTAATAGCCTTTGAGTTTTTGTTTGGCGCGCAACTGAATACCAAAATCCGATAACTTGCCCCGACGGCGTCCCTGACCGTGCTGGCCGGGGCCGTATTCTTTCCGGTTAACCGGGCTTTTGGGGCGACCCCAAATATTTTCGCCCATGCGGCGGTCGATTTTATATTTGGTGCGAATTCTTTTCGTCATGGATTTGCGTGTCCCTTAGACTTGATGCAAAAAATATGGGATGAAACCCGCTCTCCTTTGAGCGCCTTTTAAGCGCCCCGACAGCACCAGAAGCCATATCTTCCAGTCACAAGCAGGCATGCACCTGGAGAGTGTTCCCAAGGTGATGGGTGTTTCTAGTGGTAATGGAGCTCTATGTCAATAAGGTTCTGGTACCTTTTGGTGGCCAAAACGCACTCAAAAGATCTTTATGGCAGTTTTGGTTTCGGGCTGGCTTCAAGCGCCCGGTCAAGGACCGCGGCGGCCCCTGAGACTCCTCCTCCATCTCCCACAACCTTGTGGGGAACGAGGCGGTTGATGAGGCTGACAAGTTCTAG